>JANTFX010000051.1 GCA_024763215.1 Candidatus Krumholzibacteriia bacterium
ATCCACGGTCATGCCGTCGACCACGGCGTTGACCGTTTCCAGGTCCACAGCCGGCATGGAGGCCGGCTTGTCCGATGCCGGCAGCTTCCGGGGGGGGCGTTTCATCCGGTTCCCTGCAGGAACCAGGGGCCGGCTGGGGGGGGTGGCTTCCTCATCCGGAGGTGTGAGGGCGTCGGCCAGATGGATCGCCTGTTCGCGGGGGGCTGCCTGGGGGGCCGTCTGCGGCCTGCCCAGCTTGTCGACCCTGATCCTCAGCCAGACCAGGACGCCAAGCATCACCACGAAGATCCCCGTGCCCCAGGCGGCGAGTCGGGCGATGGCTTGCCGGGCGAGGGTGCCGGCGCGCAGGGAATTGGCGATGGACCCCATCTGCTCCATCAGGACGACGGTGTTGTCCTGCAGGCCGTGCACGGCGTCCTGGCCGGCGGCGCTGTAGATGGAGTATTCGCCGGCGGCCAGGTTGGCCAAGGGGGTCCCGACGGTGCGCCAGGTCTGCAAGGCTTCCTGGAGGGACTGGCGGGCTTTGCCGCCGCGGATCCTGGAGACGGATGTGTTCTGCCTGTCAGGACCGGTCAACTGCCCGCCCTTGTCCAGCACCGCGAGGTTGCGGTCGAACTCCAGCACGGTACGGCCGACCATGCGCCGGGCGGCGGCCACCGCTTCCTGGTTCTCGGCATTCTGCAGCGCCGTGATCTGACGGCCCAGATCCTGGATGACGACCTGCTCCTGCCGCGCCACCTCGATCTGCTGCTCGGTCGCCCGGCTGCTGTGGCCCTGGTTCCAGACCAGGGTCGCCGAGGCCGTCAGCAGCAAGGCGACGGCTCCCAGGGCCATGTTCAACAACTGCCGTGTGGACATGCGATTCCTCCGTTGGCTGCCTGAACTGGGGGCGCGTACCCCCGTTTCCGGGGTCTGGATCGGCAGGAATGGGGGTGGATTTAGCAATTACAGGGGGAACCGGGCGCCGCAAGATGGTAGGATTGCCGGGCTGAAGAAGACCCCGAACACAAAAGAAACGAGGAAGCCATGCACCGCATCGTTACGTTGTTGATCGCAATTTTCATGTTTGTCGGTTGCGCGGGCGGGCCCAAGCCGGCCCCAGCGCCCCAGGCACCACCCCCTGTGCCCGAGGCGTCTGCGCCCGCCAACCCCGCGCCGGCGAAGATCGCCATCGACAGCCTGGATGATCTGCCGACCCACACCTACCCCCTGACGGGCACCGTGGCCGAACTGCTCGCTGACCCGGTGGCTATGGGGGCTCTCGAGGAGGCCTACCGCAAGGACCTGGAGAGTGACCTGGCCACCTATGACATCACCGACGAAGCGACCCTGCGGACCAAGTACGGCAGCCTGGTGACCCTGGACATGCTGGCTGGCGATGACGCCGAGGCCCTGGAGAACCTCGACCGCATCAAGGCCCTGGAGGACAAGGAAGCCTCCCGTCTGATGAACGGTTTGACGACACGGTCCCTCATCGAGGCGCGGACCGCAGTCGGAGAGGATCAATCCAGCGAGGCCTTCAAGGAGGCCTTCACCATGGCCCTGACCTCCCGCGTGGAGGCCCTGCCCTGGGATATCTGCCAGGACATGGTCAAGAGCAACAAGGGCCGGGCCGAATTCCTGAGCGAGAACCTGCTCCTGGGCGTGGTGCAGTCGCGCCTGGAGCCGGCCGCCGCGGCCATGGGCGCCTTGAGCGCCGATCTGGCCGGCCAGGTCATCGGGATCCGTTACGCCCTGGACCACGTCCTGCCCCTGAACCCCATCGTGGCCCAGGTGTACGGCCGGTACATCGGCGAGCACGACCAGCAGAAAAAGGACATCTGGCCCGCGCGCGAGGTCACCCTGGACGCGGACGCCGGCCTGCAGCCGGTGATGATCGGCATCTGGGATTCCGGTGTGGACGTCGATGTGTACAAGGACATCGTGTTCACCAATCCCCAGGAGCAGATCGACGGCAAGGACGACGACGGCAACGGGTTCGTCGATGACGTCCACGGCATCGCCTTCGACCTGGACGGCAACCCCAGCACGGACCTGCTGCATCCGCTGGGCGACCAGGAGGGCAAGCTGGACACCGCGTTCGAGTCCATGCAGGGCTTCCAGGATCTGACCTCGGCCATCGACAGCCCCGAGGCCGCGGCCGTGCGCAAGAAGCTGGGCCAGATGCCGCCGGACAAGGTCGGGGATTACCTGACCACCCTGAGCTTCGGGGGCCTGTACAGCCACGGCAGCCACGTGGCGGGGATCGCCTCGCGCGGCAACCCGTTCGCCCGGCTGCTGATCGCCCGCATCACCTTCGACTACCACCAGACGCCCCAGGCCATGACGGTCGAGACGGCCCGGCGCCTGGCCGACGACTACGTGCGCACCGCGCGTTACTTCGCCGACCACGGCGTGAAGGTGGTAAACATGAGCTGGGGCTGGTCGTTCAAGGAGATCGAGGGCGGCCTGGAGGCCAACGGCGTGGGCAAGGACGCCGATGAGCGGTCAGCCATGGCCCGCGAGATGATCGACATCCTCAGCGGCGGCCTGCACGACGCCATGACCGCCACGCCGCAGATCCTCTACGTGGCCGCCGCCGGCAACTCCGACAACGACGTGGAGTTCGACGTGACGATCCCCTCGGGCTTCGACCTGCCCAACCTGATGGTCGTCGGGGCCGTGGACCAGGCGGGCGACCCCACCAGCTTCACCAGCGGCGGCCGCAACGTGAAGGTCTACGCCGACGGATTCCAGGTCGAGAGCAAGGTGCCGGGCGGCAGGACCATGAAGATGAGCGGTACCTCCATGGCCTCGCCCAACGTGTGCAACCTGGCGGCCAAGATGCTGGCGCTCAAGCCCGGCCTGACCCCGGCGCAGGTCATCAAGCTGATCGAACAGGGCGCCGACCCCCATCCGGAGCATCCGGAGATCCTGTTGCTGAACCCCAAGGCGACCGTCGCCTTGCTGGACTGACCAGGGCAGGGGGGTCCCCCGGGGGATCGCTAATGCGAAAAACGGCCTCTAATCACCGGATTGGAGGCTGTTTTTTCGGTAAGATTCAAAACAGCAGGCGCACCATCAACCCGCTGAACAGGATCTGCACAGCGAAGATCATCGCTCCGGCCAGCAGCGCGGACCGGCCATTGCGCAGGATGCTGGCGAAGGTGATGCGCAGCCCGATGCCCGCCATGGCCGTCACCAGGGCGTAGTGGCTGATGGTCTTCAGGACGGCGATCCAGCTTTCGGGGAGCAGGCCGAAGGTGGGGACCAGGGACAGGACCACGAAGCCGATGATGAAGGCCGGGACGCGCGGCCGGCCGGCTTTGGGCGCCACCTTGACGGCGCGGCCGGCGAAGGCATACAGCAGCACGAAAACCAGGGGGAAGAGCATGAGGATGCGCGTCATCTTGACGATGGTCGCGGTCTGACCGGTGGTCTCGCTCACCGAGAACCCGGCGGCCACCACCTGGCCCACCGCCTGCAGGGTGTTGCCGATCATCAGGCCGGAGTCCAGGTCGGTCAGCTTCAGCAGGGTGTGGGCCAGAAAGGGCAGCAGGAAGATCCCCACGGTGCCCAGGCCGTTGACGATGGCCACCGACAGGCCGACCTCCTCCTGATCGGCGCCTACGATCTGTTCGGTGGCCGCGATGGCCGAACTGCCGCACACCCCATTGCCGATGCCCAGCAGCAGGGCGAAGCTCCGCTTCAGCCCCAGGGCAGCGCCCACGGCGAGGGCCACGGTGATGGTCACGGCCACCCCGGCGATCACCAGCAGCACCGAACGCAGGCCCAGCTCGTGCAGCAGGGTAAAATCCAGTTTCAAACCCAGCAGGGCGATGGCCACCGACAGCAGATGCTTTTCGCTGAAGGCTATGCCGGGGGCGAAGGCCGCCCCGGGCCGCATCAGATTGCCGGTCAGGATGCCGAGGATGATGGCCAGGGCCACCGCGCCCAGGGGGATGAAACCGGCCAGCCATGACGCCCCGGCGGCCAGGGCCACGCACAGTCCGAGGCCCATGAGGAAATTCGCCGGTTTCAGGCTCACGATGTGGCTCCATGGTTTGAGGTGGCGGAAAGCGGGGGAAATATTGGTAATTAAAGGAGAAGAATCAACTTCTTTAAAAGCATTGTAAAAAGATATGATTTAGAATATTATGCCCTGAATCAACCCGGACCATCTCACGAAGGAGCACGGAACCATGCCGGACACGATTTCCTGGAATCTCGAACTGACGGTTCGCGAGGGCCGCCTGGATGACGCCCGCAGCCTGATGAACGAAATGGTGGCCAGCACCCTTCAGGAACCGGGGACCCAAGGGTACCAGTGGTACCTGAGTGAAGATGGCAAGCTCTGCCATCTCCACGAGCGCTATGCCGACAACGCGGCCGCGGAAGTTCATATCGGCAATTTCAGCTCCAGGTTCGCCGAACGTTTTCTCACCTGTTTCGAGCCCCTTTCATTGACGGCCTATGGCGAACCGAACGCACAGGTGCGGGCGGCCCTCGACGGCTTCGGGGCGGTTTACCTGACCTGGCTGGGTGGATTCAGCCGTTGATGCGATGGGGTTGTTGATCACCGACCAAACCCAGACCTGGAGGAAATGATGAAGACGAAAGACCTCAAGCCCATGCTGATTCTGGCCGTGACCCTTCTTATGGTGGCCAACGCCCCGGTTTTCGCCCAGGACAAGGCCGTGGCCGAGCAGATGGCGGGCCTGCAGTCCATGTGCGCCCAATCCGCCGATGCCCGGGCGGCTCGCCAGGCCGACACGTCGCTCTACGAGCGCCTGGGCGGCTACGACAGGATCCTGGATCTTACCCGTGAGATCGTGCGTCTCCACCAGATCAATCCCGATTTCGAGGTGATGTTCCGTCATGTCGACGACGAGCAACTCGCTCGCCACGTCGCGGATTTCGTGGCCGCGGGCACAGGCGGCACCGAGAAGTACACGGGCCGTTCCCTGCCCGAGTCCCATTCCCTGTTGCGTCTGACCGACGCCGACTTCCTGTCTGCCGGCGGGGATATCATCACCTCCATGAAGAGCATGGATTACGGTCAGAACGAAATCGACGAGGTCATCTGCATCCTGGTCTCGCTCAAGGACCAGGTCGTATTCCAGTAGGCTGGTGGGGGAACCATTTCATCGCCCCGCCGGGCGGCCCCCCTTGCGGGGGTCGCAGGCGGCGGTGATGCGCCCGCCGGTGACCACGATGGCCTGCACCACGCCCACGGATCTGGGGTAATCCACCACCTTGTGCCCCCGGGTCCGCAGGCTGTCCAGGACGGCCCGCTGCGTCCAGCCTTTCTCCACTCGCACCTCGTTCGGCAACCACTGGTGGTGCAGGCGCGGCCGTCCCACCGCCTGTCCGGCGTCATCGGCGAACACCAGGGCCGCCAGGAGCACCTGCAGGGTGCCGGTGATGATGCGGGGGCCGCCCGAGGCTCCGGCCACCGCCGCCACGCGCCCGTCCTGGAGCACGATGGTGGGGCTCATGGAGGACAGGGGCTGCTTGCCGGGCAGCGGACGGTTCCAGTCCGACTGCACCAGACCGAAGGCGTTGGCTCCTTCGCCGGTGGTGAAATCATCCATCTCGTCGTTGAGGAAGAATCCGTAGCCGGGCACCTCCACGCACGATCCCCATTCCAGATTGATGGTCTCGGTGCAGCTGGCGGCCATGCCGTGCGAGTCCAGAACCGAGATGTGGCTGGTGCCCGAGTCATCCGGGAGCTGGACGGCGGAGCCGTAATCCTCGGAAGGGAAGGTGCGTCGGGGGTCGAAGCGGGCGGCCAAGTGGTCGAGGTATGCCGGCGAGATCAGGGTCTTGACAGGCACCGGCGCGAAGGAGTCGTCGGCCAGCCAGCGGGCGCGGTCGGCGAACGCATGCTTGAAGGCCTCGATGAGCATGTGCCGCCAGGCGGGAGAATCCATGTCCTGGCCCGGGGCGAGTCCACCCCAGCGTTCCAGCAGCCCGAAGATCTCCTGGGTGGCCACGCCCCCGCTCGACGGCGGCGGCATGGAAAGGATGCGCCAGGGCCCGCAATTACCAGTCAAAGCCGGCTTTTCCTTCACCCTGTAGGAGGTCAGGTCGTTTGCGGTCAAGGGACCGCCGCCCCTGGCTGCGGCCGCAGTGATCGCCGCGGCGATGGGGCCGGTGTAGAAGGCCGTGGTTCCGTCCTCCGCGATCAACTCCAGGGCCTTGGCCTGGGGTTCGTTCACGATCCGGTCGCCGATTTGCAGGCGGCCCTCGTGGGCCAGGTTCATCCAGGCTTCCGCCATCCCGGCCTGCAGTTCGGGGTGCTGCCGCCGCACCTCCGCCATGGTGGCTGCGGCCTCGACGTGGGCGGCGTCGGCGGTGAATCCTTCCCGTGCGGCCCGGATGGCCGGGGCCAGAACGGTGGGCCGGTCCAGGGTGCCGTACCTGTCCAGGGCCTGCAGCAGCCCGGCCACCGTGCCCGGCACCCCGATGGCGTGGACGCCCCGTCGGCTGGCGCCATCGGGCAGATGGTCGTAATAGTGCGGGCCCACCGCGGCCGGGCACATTTCGCGGTAGTCCAGGGCGACGGCCTGTCCGGCGGGATTTTCAGGCGTGGGCGGCAGGCTGATCACCATGAAGCCGCCGCCGCCGATCCCGCAACTGAACGGCCGGACCACCGAGAGGCAGAAGGACGCGGCCACGGCCGCATCCACCGCGTTGCCGCCTTTGGCCAGCATCATTTGTCCGGCCCGTGAGGCCAGCTCATGGTCGCAGGCCACGGCCCAGCGGGAGTAAGAGGCCGCCCAAGGCGCTTCTGGGTCTTTTTGAGGGGCACGGGTACAACCGGGCAGGAACCAGAGCCCCGGCAACGTCAGGACCAGAAGGCAAGAGAGCAGGGCAGGAAGAGATCGCGTCGGTTTCAAGAGGGCCTCCTGTGCTTGCGGGCCGGGTACGACTGCCCTGTTGCTGGGGGGATGATATCACACCGCTGGTAAACCGGTGTTGGTGCGTTTGGTGACAGGAACCCTTCCCCACGACAGGAGCATGAGCATGAAAACCATGGTGGCGATGGCCTTGAACATCATGCTGGCCCTGGGCGTCACGGTCGGCGTCCCGGCTGCAGAAAACGCACAGCAACCGCAAGACCCGGTCACGGCCTATTGCGGAACCTGGATCCTCGACAAGAGCGCCAGCGACGACATCACCCGGCGGCTTCCCGGGCAATCAAGCAGGCCGGATCGGGGTGCTTCCGAATCAGCGTCAGGAAGTGAACCCCGTGGGGGTAGGGGCCGTGGTGGCGGACGGATGGGTGGCGGCGGCAAGGGTGCCGGGAGCAGGGGCGCCGGGAGCCGGGGGGCTGCCCCGGGCATGGACCGTGCCCCCGACGGAGATTCGGCCCAGCGTAAACTGCGCCTGCAGAAACGGGCCTCGCGTCTGGAGATCTTCACCGACGGCGGTGAGTTGGACATCACCGACGGCCTGGATATGACCCGCCTGCTGTACTGCGATGGCCGAACGGTCACCATCTGGACAGAGTCGGGAGAGGTCAAGGCCAACGCCAGGTGGCAAAGCGGCCGCATTACCGAGACGTGGTCCGGCGGCCGGGGCTCCGGCCGCACCATTATCTATGAATTGTCCGAGGATGGTTCCACTCTGATGGTCACCGAACGGCGGCCGCGTCCGGGCGACCAGCCCGACGCGACGCTGCATCTGGTCTACCGGCGGCAGGTCAGTGGCCGATGACCAGCCGTGCCACCACCAGAACCAGGAATACCGCGAAGATGCGCTGGAACAGGCGCGAATTGATGTGCCGGTTGACGTAGGCGCCCAGCTGGGCGCCAGGGATCGCGGTCACCGCCAGCAGACCGGCTAGGGGCAGGTTCGCATAACCGAAGAATCCCGGTCCCAGGGCCTGGGGCGGGGTGGCCGTCATATAGCCGCAGGCCGCGGCCAGGGAGCTCCACAGGATCACGGCCGATGATGTCCCGGCCAGCCATTCGGCCCGCAGGCCCAGGATCATGGCCAGCGCAGGCACCATGATCACGCCCCCGGCCAGGCCGCTGAGTCCGGCGACCGCGCCCACCAGGATGCCCACCAGGAAACCCTGCCAGTGGCGGATGTCGTGGGTGTCCTTGTCATGGTGTTTCAGGTCCGTGAGCATGCGCACGGCCACGAGCAGCAGCACCGCGGCCAGGATGTGTTCCAGCAGGCGGCCGGGCAGGGAGGTGGCCAACCGGGCGGCCAGCCAGCCGCCGGCCAGGCTGCCGGGCACAAGGTAGGGCACCAACCGCCACAGGATCCGCCGCTGCTTCGCCTGGCGTACGATGGAAGAGGAGACGTTGCCCACGGCCACCACCAGGGAGGTGGCCATGGCGGCCTGGACCACCCCGCTGTCCGGCAGCCCCCACCTGCGGAACAGCTCCAGCAGCACCGGCACCATCACCGCGCCGCCGCCGATGCCCACGAAACCCGCCACGAACCCGGCCAGCAGGCCCAGCCCCAGCAGCATGACGATCAACAGGGGTGTGAAATCCAAGTTACGTCTTTCTGAAAGAGGTCAGGCTGCCTCGCTGGGCCGCCACGGCCGCCGAGATGATCATCATGCCGCCCAGGATGCTCCAGCGGTCGGGCCGTTCCCCGAACAGGACCAGCCCCACGACCACGGCGAACAGCACGTGCAGGTAGGTGAAGATGGAGATCCGGGAGGCCGGTGCGTGGTGGTAGGCGAAGGTCAGGCCGAACTGACCGGCCGCGGCGAACACGCCGGTGCCCAGCAGGGCCAGCCACTGCGCCGCGTCCGGATGCGGGGGATCCACCAACACGAACGGCAGGGTACCAGCGCAGCTGACCAGGGAAAAGTAGAAGATGATGCGGTTGGGCTCGGCCTTGCCCTTGAGCCGCCGCACCAGCACGTAGGCCAGCCCGGCGAAGGCGCCGGAGGCCAGGCCGGCCAGCGCCGGGGCCAGGGCGTAGTTGAAGCCGGGCTTGATGACGAGCATGGCCCCGCAGAAGGCGACCAACAGGGCCGGGACCATACCCCGCCGAAACGGTTCTCTGAGGATCAGCACCGCGAAGACGGCCACGAAGAACGGCGAGGTCTTGTTCAGCAGCGAGGCATCGGCCAGGGTCAGGCGGCTGAGGGCGACGAAGTAGAAGTAGACGCCTCCCAGGCCGCACAGCGCCCTCAAGAGCAAAACCTTGCGGTGGACGGTGGCCGCCAGGGGGTTGCGGCCGGTGCGCCAGGCCACCGAGGCGGTGATGCCCAGGGTGACCAGGTTGCGGAAGAACACCTTGGTGGTCACCGGCGCCGCGGTGGCCAGTTTCACCATGGCGCCCATGAGGGCGAAGCTCAGGCCCGACAGCACCATCCAGGCCATGGCGCGGCCCAGGCTGTCCGGCCTGCCGGTGACGGCGTCGGCAGCGGCACTGGCACCGGCGTCGGCAGCGACGCCGGCCGTGGGCTCAGGCCTGCGGGGCATTTTGAGTGGCGCTTGGAATATATCGGGCCGCCTCGGGACTGAACCTGAGGATGTGTTCGCTCCAGTGCGAAGCGGCGCGGGCCGACTGCCCGGTGCGCACGAGTTCGTACATCTGATCGGCCGAGGCGATCATGGGTTCGGGCTGGAATCCGCCCACCGCCGCGGCGAACCAGTAGCGGCGGCTGAGGGCCTCGTTGCGCAGCACATCCCGGCGCAGGATCCGGTTGGGGCAGGCCTCGACCAGCAGGCCGGCCCACCCGCTGATAAGATTCATCAACGGGGCGGCCAGGGACGGTCCCGGGCCGTTCAGGTGGAGCTTGCTGCGGCCCAGCAGGTTGTTCAGTTCCATGATGCGCTGGCCGGGGTAGGGCATGGCCTCGCCAAGAGCCAGAGGCTCCAGACGGGCCAGCACGGCCTGAAGGTCGCGAAAATCGTTCGCGTCGAGCACCGGGACCAGGAAGCCTCTGCCCATGTCGCTGACCAGGAAACCGGTGGCTTCGAGTTGCAGCAAGGCCTCGCGCAAGGGCGTGCGGCTGATGCCCAGGTCGGCCGACAGGTGGGTCTCGTTGATGCGCAAACCGGAGCCCAGGCGCCCGTCGTCCAGACGGGCGCGGATCTCCTTCTGGACCTGATCGCGCAGGGGTTGGCGTTGGAACATGGGCTCTTTCCGGCTGAGATCAGACCTCGACCACGGAATTCTCGGCGTCGCTCACGCCGCTGGGGGCGTAGGCGTCCGCCTCCCCGTCGTTCTCCCAGGTCCGGTCCTCGATCAGGTAACGGAACTGGTAGCGCCGGCCTCGTTCCAGGTCCAGGGTGATCTTGAACTCCCCGTTGCGCAGGCGCTTCATGAGGGTGGCCTTGGGATCCCAGTCATTGAAATCCCCCACCAGGGCGACCTTCCGGGCGTCGCCGATGACCGCCGGGGGCAGCCGGAAGGTGACCTTGCTGACCGGGCGTGTCTTCAACGGTTTTTTCTGCAGGCTCATGATTCATCCTCCGTGTTGGTTTTCAGCGGGGCTGAATTCCGTTCCCCCTTGGCCCGGATGGCTTGTCCGGGTCAGATGTTCATGTCGCGAGCAATATGATCATAACCTCCCAAACCGCAACCTGAATACTGGATTTATCCCTTGTGCCTCTGAAATTGTGTCCGGCTGGAATAAGCCCGAGACCGATCCAGGTCTGATTCATCATAACTGGTTGTCGAATAGACGGTTGCCTGCGCCCTCCTGGCTCCGGCCACCTCGGCCTTCCGGCCCGTCCGCCGTCGGTGGCTCCCGGGCCTCCAGGACGCCATTCTACAACCACTTATGATGAATCAGGCCTCCATCGACGGCCCCGGTATCCCCGCCGGACACAATTTCCGAGGCACAAGGGGATTTCCACAATGAGGGTTCCCAAGATCCGGGTTCTGATCCATACTTCCCGCGTTGAAAACCGCCAACAACCCCAGCCGGAGAAAATCCCATGATCAAGAGAATCGCCCCTGCCGTCCTGCTGTCCGTCCTCATTCTGTGGCCCCTTGCGGGCCTGGCGGCGGATTCCGCTGCGCCCGACACCTTGTCCTGCCTGACGGCCCGCATCCTCGGGCCCTTGCCGACCGGCCCCGAGGCCCCGACGACCGACATCCCCCGCGGCTCGCAGCAGATCGTGCCCGAGATCCGGCCCGGGCGGGAACTGCCTGTGGCGGCCAAGGGCAGCTGGCAGGATATGGCAGCCGGCGACAAGGGGCTTTTCCGGATGGGCGAGCCGGGTATCTACTGGATCGCGGTGCGCTTGCGCACGGCGCGTTACGGCCAGGTGCACCTGGATCTGGACCACGGGTCGGCCCTGTTCAGCGAGGGGAAGGAACTCGCCAAGCAGGATCCCGGGGCCGCGGCCGAGCCGCTGAACGCCGATCAGGCCCTGACCCGCGGCTGGGTGACCATCCTGGGCCGGGTGATCCTCACGGAGGATGACCTTTCCTTCGGGTTGCGGGCCGCGGCCGATTCGACCCTGCAGGCGGCCTGGTCCCTGGCTCCGGCGGTGGCGGTGACCCGTTTCGCGGATACCGACCAGGTGGCCTCCATCAGCGGGCTGGCGGCAGCCGACGGCGGCAAGCTGGTGGCCCGCTACCTGTCGCGACGCAGCGACGGCACGGGTCGGCTGGACATTCTGGACGGCAAGGGGAGGGTGGTGGCCGCGGACGTCGCCGGGGGCAAGGCGCGGCCCGTGGGCTTCTTGCCGGGCACACGGCAGTTGCTCCTGCGCCGTGGCCAGGACCTGGTCCTGTGGGATGGGTCCGGAGGGTCCGGGCGCAGGATCCTGAAGGACGAACCGGGTCTGGGCTTCGTCAAGATCGGCGTGCAGGGCCGCTTCCTGCTTTTCGCCTCGGACAAGGGGTTCGAGACCACCGATCCGGTCGACGGTCCCGGCCGCCGTTACGAGCACTTCCGCGAAAGGGTCAACGATTACACTCCGGTGGCGCACCTGCACCTGCTGGACCTGCGGACGGGTGTGCGCCGCCTGCTGACCCGGCCCGGGGATTTCGTCCTGGACGATGCGGTGTTCAGCGCCGACGGGAAATCCGTGATCTACGGCCGCACCCTGCCCCGGACCGAGCGGCCCTGGTTCACCAGCGAGATCCGGCGCATCGATCTGGCCACCGGCGGCGACGAGCTGATCACCGGGTTCACCTCCGGCTGGGAGGTCAGGCCCCAGGCCTTCGCCGTCAGCCCCGACGGCCGCCGGCTGGCCTTCCTCGGCCCACCGGCCGAGATCGGCGCCGACCGCAAGGCCGCCCCCCAGCACAACGTGTACAACAAGCAGGTCTGGCTGCTGGACCTGGATGAAGGCACCTACGGGCGGATCACCCGGGACGAGACCTTCGCCTTCGAGGGCGGCGGGGGGTTCCCGGTGTTCAAGGGCAACGACCACCTGCTGGTCAGGATCGTCGACGGCGCGGCCAACAAGATAGCCGATCTGGCCCACCGCGGCGGTCGCTGGCGCGCGGAGGCGTTGCCCCGGCAGGGCACGTCCCTGGGGGCGGTGGCCGTCAGCCCGGGCGCCGGGTACATCGCCTACACGGCCTCGGATCCGGATCGGCCTTCGGCTCTGTACCTGGCCGCCGAGGGCAAGGCGGGGAAGATGCTGGAAGATCCCAACACCGAACTCGAGGCGCGCACCTTGTGGGCCGGGGCGCAGGACATGGCTTTCACCGGCCCGGGCGGCGAGCGGATCGACGCCTGGTACTATCCGCCCCTGCAGATGGTCGCCGATGAGGGCGCGGCCTACGGCGAGCCGGATGGTGCGAAGGCTCCCCTGATCGTCTACTACTACGGCGGCTCGGTGGGCACCATGCGCTCGTTCAACACCACGTTCCAGTTCTTCGCCGCAAACGGCTACGGCGTGCTGGTGGTCAACCCCCGCGGTGCCAACGGCTACGGGCAGGCCTTCGCCGACCATCACGCGGGGGACTGGGGTCCGGACGCGGCCGCGGACGTCATGGCCGCCACCGAATACGCGCTGGCCTCGGTGCCTTATCTGGACCGCGAGGCCATGGGCATTTACGGCGGCTCCTACGGCGGCTTCATGACCGATTACCTGGTCACCCACACCGATATGTACGCCGCGGCGGTGTCCATGTACGGCATCAGCGACCTGATGACGTACTTCGGCCAGGGCGCCTGGGGCGTGACCTACGGCGACATGGCCCTGGGCGGTCGCAACCCGTGGGACGACGCGGCCTACTTCATCGAGCACTCGCCGGTGTTCCAGGTGGACAAGGTCAAGACCCCCCTGCTGTTGCTGCACGGGTTGGCCGATACCAACGTGACCACCGGCGAATCGATCCAGCTTTTCACGGAGCTGTCGGTGCTGGACAAACCCGTGGAGATGGTGCTGTTCCCGGGCGAGGACCACGGCATCAGCGGCACCTGGAAGAACCGCGCGGGCCACCGCACCATGCTGCTGGAATGGTTCGACCGCTGGCTGAAGGATCAGCCCGAAGCATGGGAGGATCGCTGGCAATAGCCTCGGAACCCGTACCTGCTCCGGCACCGTCCCTGCAACATCTTCCGGTAGAGTCAACCGGAGAAAGCACAGGGAACGCTGAGGAACAGGGGGCAGGGCAAAATGAAATCCGCAGGACGCAGCGAGGGATTTTTGCCCACCGAGGAAACGCCATGAGTGAACTTCGCCATCTTCTGGAGTACCGGGGAGAACACATCTTCACCACCCTGGGGGCCTGCCCTTCGGTCTGCGCGGCCTACAAGCTGTTGCTGGACGGGGAACACGAGGCGGCCGAAGAACGGTTCCGCCGTATCCTCAAGGATGATCCGCGGGACAACGAGGCTCTGGCCGGGCTGGCCATCTGCGTGGCCGAGGGCGGGGGGCGGTTCCTGACCGCCGAGAAGCTCGCCAAGCAGGCGGTCAAGCTGGACAAGAGCTCGGCCGCGGGTTACATCGGGCTCGGGTACGTCAACCTGCTCGGCGGGCGCATCGAGGAGGGGTTCAAGCACCTGATGAAGGCCAAGCACCTGGCGCCGAGGGATCCGCGTCTGCACCAGGGGTTCGCCCTGTACGACCGCGAGCGCCCCCCGGTCATCGCCGGCCTGTCGCGCAAGCATCCGGTCAACCAGGTCCTGAACGAGGCGCGCAACCTCAAGCGCAACCCCCGGGCCATGGCGCTGGTGGTGGCGGCGGTGGTCGGCGGTTTGTATCTGGCCGGCAGCCTCGTCGTCTGAGTTCAAATCCACGGGTCGCTGTCCGTGGACTCAAGTGGGGCGGAGCGATGCTGCGCCCCTGTTTCATGTTTTGCATGGAAGGTGGTGTCCACCGTATTCCCCCTTTGTCAGTGGGGGGCGGGTTGACCATGAGGGGTCATCAAATGGCGTCCTGGAGGTCCGGGAGCCATGGAGGGCGCAGGCAACCGTCCATTTGATGGCCCCTCATGGTCAACCTGCCTTTTACCAACAAAGCGGGGAATGACGGCGGGCACGATTTTCCACACACAACCTCATGAAAGCTTGAAACGGAAGCCTTGCAGGGCCGCTGCCACCTGCTTCCGGTAGTCCTTCCCGGTAAAAAACGCCTTCATCGGCCCGGACACCGGCAGGATCATCAACCCCGGCTCCCAGCGGGCCGGCCGGTCCGTTTGTGCATCCCGGATGCGGCCTTCCCTGAGGGCCCCGGCGGCTTCTTCCACCCGCAGATGGGCCGTGGCCCGGCGCAGGGCGAGGAAGCGGGCCTGCTTGAGGGGGTCCAGGAACCGCGACTGGGGATCGGCCAGGCAGGCCAGATGGAAATGGCTGGGGGTGAACGCCAGCCCGTCGAGTTCCAGGTTCTCGCAGGCGACGATCAGCACCGCGGCGGTGTCGCGCAGCAGGCCCAGTCCGGGGTATTTCTGGCCCGGCAGCAACGGACGCGAGATCTCGAAGGTGCTGCGGGCGTCCTGGATCAGCAGCCATTCCACCATGAGGAAGCCGCGGCCCGGGTCCACGGTCCGGTCGACGCGCAGCTTCAGTTCGAAGATCGTCAACGGGGGGTCGTCCCGGGTGCTGATGCGCAGGGTGTGGCCCAGCGGATCGTCCAGATCCATGCTCACGGCCAGCTTGTCGAAGCCCTTGGCGCGCAGGCGGTCCAGCAGGCCCAGTTCCTCGAGGGTCATCTCCAGCCCGTGGCGGCTGAACGCGCCCAGGAAAAGGTGCTGCCGCATCGGGCCCGTGCCGCTGAATTCCTCCTCCTGCAGGCCCCAGTCGTCGGCCGCGTCGGCTTCGGTATCCTGCTGCAGAAATTTCGGGTTCTGCAGGAAGCGGCTCAGGCGGCGGTACACGTCCACCGGCAGCTCCATCTCGGGCGGGATGTCCAGGTCGTCGCGGCCGCTGAGCAGCCAGGAGAAGAAGGCCGCGCCGTGGCGCCAGGCGGTGGGCCCGTACCCACCGGCAAGCAGGACCACCACCGGCAACGGCGCGATGCCGCCGCCCGGCCGGGCCAGTTCCATGACCAGGCGATCCCGCCGCAACAGGCCCTGCAGGGTGATCCGCCAGTTGCCGAGCCGGTCATCGACACCCGGATCGCTGCCGGCAAGGTAAAAGACAAGCCGTGGTTTGAAATCGGCGAACACCGCCGGCAGGTGCTCGCGCACGGCCGACAGGTAGGCGTCGTCCTCCACATCCGCCCCCAGGGCGATGCTGGTCGAGGCGGTGGCCCGGGTATCACCCAGATCCTTGTTGTGGATGGAGAAGGTATGGACGGTGGGGTCGTCGGCGAAGATGGCCCGGGTCCCGTCGCCGTCGTGCAGGTCCAGGTCCACCACCAGGATGGGCGCGTCGAACCCCCGCTCGCGCAGCGAGGCGATGGCCAGGGCCACGTCGTTGAAGGCGCAGAAGCCCGAGCCGCGGTCCCGGGCGGCATGGTGCAGGCCGCCGCCCAGGTTCACCATCACCGAGCCCCGGTACACGGCGCCGCGGGCGGCCCGCAGGGTGCCCCCGCACATCAGGCGCTGGAAGCACAGGAACTGGTCCTGGGCACGGTCATCCAGGGTGATGCCGAGGATGGATGTGAGGGCCTCGGTCGATCCGAGGGAGGTCAGGTACCGTGTGTCATGGACCAGTTTCAACCGCTGCAGGGAAACGGGCCGGGGCCTGATGAGCATCCCTCTCTTGAGCAGCCCTTGCCCGCGCAGGTACTGCAGGATCCGGAAGGGCCGCCTGGCGTCGTACTGGGGGAACGGGATGTTTACCTGGTAGCGCTTGTGGATGACGAAGCGCACGCCTTCGCGGGGGTCGCGGCGGCCCAGGAGCATTTTCAGGGGTTTCCACATCCGCGCGCTCCGGGTCGGGGCCAGGGGGCGGTTCCGGTTTCAGATGCTGAACCAGGACGAGAACTTGACCAGCAGGGTGTTCCCAGGCTCGACGGCGAAGGGGAAGCCGATGTCGAACGCGTTGGACCAGACCTGCGGGTCGGATGATCCGCCGCGCCAATCATACCGCTCCTGGTTGTGGCTCCATACCACGAAAATCGTCGATCCCGGACGGTACTCCCAGCGGTAAACGAGGTTCAGGTTGAAGGCGCCGTAGTTGAAATCGTACTGGCCGGGATCCAGCCCATAGGGCCGCAGGTCGTAGCTGTCGGGCGCAGCCAGCCAGCGCGCGTCGGTGTAGCGGCCGCGGGTCAAGAACGGCTGCAGGTAGAGCTGCAGCGAGCGGTTGCGGTCCAGCAGGTAGTTGGAGCGCAGGGTCAGCTCCCAGGTCCGCTGGTCCAGGGCGGCGAACACGTAGTCGATGCCGCCGATGCCGGTCACGCCCGGTTGCGAGCCGTCGTTGGGGAAATTCCAGAGCCACTGGGCGTCGTTGCCGTCGTGGCTGATCCCCATGCTGATGCGGTGGGAGAAGTGCTCGTTCTGGTTCCAGCGTAAGCCGACTTCCACCCTTTTGCCGTCTCGGTGGGCGCCCAGGTCGCGGTGCAGGTTCAGATCCAGCGCCAGGGGCCGGCGCCAATCGGTGCCCAGGCCGCAGGCCAGCGCAGTGAAGGCGGGGCTGGTCATCAGCGGGCCGCGCGGGCTGTGGCGATCGTCGGGGTCCGCATGCCGCGTCTGGTACTTGCTGGTGCCGGTGAAGAACCGGCCCGCCCACACCCAGGCGTGGTGGTAGTCGCGGTGCTGGACGTAGGCGCTGGACTGGATGCTGGCGCTTTGCCTGTGGCCGCGGCCGTAGCTCCAGACCTCGTCGCCGGTGTCCGGATCGAGGACGCGGTTTCCCGCGTAGAGCCAGCTCCGGCTGGCTTCCATGTCCACGTTGAAGGACTGGACCAGGCTGCCGTCCCCTTCGGAATTGTATTGGTATTCCACCTGGCCTGAGAGGTTCTTCTCGTCCGGGGCCCTCAGGAAGCCCAGGTCGTTGGGGTCGAGCTTGTCGCTCTCCCAGGCGCCGTTGATCTCGGCCCTGACGTCGCCCCCGGACTTTTCCAGCTTCAGGTGGCCGCCGGTGCCGTACTTGCGGTCCCTCGCAAGTTCGGGGTCGAACTCGCCGGCGAAGCCGTCGACGATGGTGCCCACGGCCGATCCGGCAACCCGGTAGTTCCGGTCCAGAAAGTTGAACTCGAAATCCAGCCCTCCGGAGTACGCGTCGCGCAGCAGGCGTTCCTCGTCGCCGACGTCGGCGAAGGAGGCGTGGTCGCGCTTGACGGCCGTACCCATGAGGTTGAAGCGGTGGTTGCCCTGGCTGAACTGGCGGCCCAGGCGCACCACGCCGTAGTAGCTTTTCTGTGAACCGCCCACGAAGGGGTTGTGGGCCTTGCCGGGCACGCCGATGTCGGTCGCCGCGGCCAGCACCGCCACCGAGGTGTCGCCGCCGAGCTTGCCCGTCAACTTGGCCGCCCCGCGGATGCGCGCGTTGGGATCGCCCGTGCCGATGCGCCGCGAGTAGAAGAGGCGGAAATCGGGTTGCTGGAAATACTGGGCCCCCTCGATGAAGAAGGGACGCTTCTCGCGGTAGAAGGTCTCGAAGGGTGAGAGGTTCAATTCGGCCGGGTCAGCTTCCACCTGCCCGAAATCGGGCTGGAAAGTGGCGTTCAGGGTCAGGTTGGAGGTGATGCCGTACTTGAAGTCGGCACCGACGTTCCAGGTGTTCTCCCACCGGTCGGTCGCCGGGTCGGGATCGGCAGGATCCTCGAGCTTGCTCACCACGTAGGGCACAACTTCCAGCTTGCGCGGGTTCGGCACGCCCTTGAGTCCGGTCAGACGGCCCCAGCGGCTGACGAACCCCTCGGCATTGCGGTCCCAGACGACCCATCCGGTGTCCTCGGCCCGACCGTACATCCAGCGGTACACCTGCAGGCCCCAGGTCATGTCGTCGGCGGGCTTGAAGCGGATCTGGGAAAAGGGGATGCGCACCTCCACGTACCAGCCGCGGTCATCCTTGCTGGTCTCCGCTTCCCAGACCGCGTTCCAGTCCTCGTCCCGGTCCCCGTTGTCGAAGATGTAGGAGTCGTACTGCACCCCCAGGGGGTTGACCCGGAAGTTGTAGCCGGTGGTGTGGTCGTGGTAGGGGTCGATGTAGATGCTGACCATGTCCGAGGACTGCAGGTCGTCGCGCCGGGACAGGCGGCTGGCCACGTCGGCCATGTCGTTTTCCCAGCAGGCCACCGCGAAGTAGATGGCGTCCTGGTCGTAAGCCACCTTGAAGGTGGACAGCACCGAGGCCTCACCGCCCCGGTTGGGCTCCTGCTGGCGCCAGCCCCAACCGGTCTCGGCCTGGTCCCACACCGGCTCGTCCAGCACCCCGTCCACCTTGATCGACCCCTGGGCGATGGGCAGGGCCGCCACGGAGGGCACGGTGGTCAGGGTGCCGTTGGCGTGCTCGGGATACCGGTCGCCGGTGCCGGTGGGGGCGAAGCTGGGCACGCAGACCGCCGCGGCGGATCCGCCCAGCAGGGACAGGATGAGCATGGTGCAGGTCAAGGTGGTCGGATGTCTGGACGTCATCACGGCTCCGGGATGGGGTGGGAAAACTCAATTCATTACGGGATAACGGTGCATCAGTTGCGAGAAAAAATCCAATCCCACCGAACCTCCGGCGGTATCATGCGTCTGTACTCCAGGAAGCGGTGATATGACCACGCACACAGGATGGCCATGGACCAGACCGAACTACTGAACCGTTGCCGACAGGGCGACGAACTGGCCTGGGAGATGCTGGTGAGGCAGCAGCAGGGACGAGTATGCGCCATGATCTACGGCTACCTGGGGGACCGTGACGAGACCCTGGACGTGGCCCAGGAGATCTTCGTGCGTCTGTACCGCAAGCTGGACCAGTGCACCGATGCCGCGAGGTTCGGCCCCTGGCTGGCCAGCATCGTCCGCAACGCCTGCCTGGATCATCTGCGGCGGCGCAAGGCGCGTCCGCCGCGCCAGGATATCCCCGCGGCCGAGATGACCTCCCTGGCTTCGGCGGGCCCCACCCCCGAGGAGCAATGGTACCGCACGTCCCGCCGGCGCCTGGTCCACCGGGCGCTGCAGGATCTGAGCGAGATCAACCGGGAGGTCATCCTGCTCAAGGATATCCAGGGCCTGCCCCTGGAACAGGTGGCCGAGGTGCTGGAGGTGCCTGTGGGCACGGTCAAATCGCGGGTTTCGCGGGCGCGGGTCGAGCTGGCCCAGGCCATCATCGCCCTGGGCGGCGGGCCCGGCGGCAGCGGTCCGGCACCGGCCACGGAGGCGGTCTCGTGAGGCGGCCGGACGACAGGGACCGGCGCCGGGACGAGGATCTGGTGCGCGGCATCCTGGACCGTACCAGCGGCCCGGCTTGCGGCCGCTGCCTGGAACGGCTGCCCGCTCTGGCGCGCGACGACCTGGATCCGGTGGACCGGGCATTGGTCCAGGGCCATCTGGAACATTGCGGAGCGTGCCGGGCGGTGGCCGTGGTGCTGGGCTGGCTGGACTCCGAGCTGCCGGCCATGGCGGAAGTCGACCCCGGCAGCGGGTTCACCGCCGCGGTGTTGGCCCGCACGCGGCGTTTGCCGTCCCGCGCGGCCGCGGCAGGCAACCTGACCGGCGGCGCCGGCCTCATGGACCGTGTGGGGCGCTGGTGGGAGCAGCGCATCCAGCGGCCGCTGTTCGTCTGGCAGGCGGCCTACGCCCTGACCCTTGTCCTGGTTCTGCTGACCGCGGCGCCCGGGGCGCCCCTGCGCGGGGTGCCGGGCCAGGTCCTGAGCACCGTCCAGGCCGGCCCGGGCGGCGTGCCCATGCTGGGGCCGGTCCTCGCGGTGGCCGATCAGGGCCTCGCTGCCGGAACCGGCTTCCTGAAGCAAGAGGTCTGGGGCGGGATCCAGGGGAGTCTGGACCGCAGGTGCGACCGTACCGCAACCGTCCGCCGGGCCCTGGACCGGGATCTGCGCGGTACCTGGCGGGGGATCCGCCAGGGCCGGCCCGGCCATTCCCTGATCAGTCTGAGGTCCGTCGGCAGCGACCTCGGGTCATTCTGGCGCCTGTGGTGGCGCCACGATTCCATTCCCCGTCAACCAACACCCGGAAGGAGACCGTCATGAACGGCGCCCCGCAGGAAAACACCAGCTATCCCCACGTTCCCGCTGCCGGCCCGCCCGTCGCCGCCAATGCCGCCGGCGCAGCCCCGGTCAGCCGCAAATCCCCGGCCCTGGCCACCGTGCTGTCCTGCCTGCCCGGGTTGGGCCAGGTCTATGTGGGCTATTACCAGCAGGGGTTCACCTTCATCCTGGTGGCCGCAGCTACCATAGCCATTCTCAATTCCATTCCCGGCAGCAGCCTGGAACCGTTTTTTGGCGTGTTCCTGGCCTTCTTCTGGCTCTTCAACATGATCGACGCCAACCGCCGGGCTCTGCACTACAACCGGGTGGCCGCGGGCCTCGGCGGGGAAGAGGTTCCCGACAGCTTCGCCCTGCCCGGCACCGGTGGCTCGGTCGCCGGCGGGGTGATCCTGGTCGTGGTCGGTTTGATGCTGTTCCTGAACGTGAAGTTCGGGGTCTCCATGGACTGGCTGCAGGATTGGTGGCCGCTGGCGCTGATCGCAGGCGGGGTCTGGCTCATCGTCAAGGCGCGGCAGGAACGGGACTGATCAGGGTTCCCCGGCCTGAAGGCACCCCCCTGACCCCCTGCCGACAAGGACGGTTGCCTGCGCCCTCCTGGCTCCGGCAACCTCGGCCTTCCGGCCCTTCCGCCCTCCGTGGCTCCCGGGCCTCCAGGACGCCTTGGCGGAAGGGGGTCAGGGGGGTGCCTTCAGGTCGGGGAAACCCGGACAGTGCTTACCGCCGCGCCAGCAATTTGCGCCAGATCTTCTGGATGCGGGAGCTGACTCCGGACCAGGTCAAGCGCGAGAGGTCGGGGACGGCGTGCGGAACAGCGGCGGCGGTCACGGCGCGGGCCAGAGCGGCCTGCAGATCGGCGGTGAAGCGGGGCAGATCCGCGGCCACAGGCCGGTCCACACCTTCCAGCCGGGGCAAGGGGACCATCTGCATGGTTTCACCCAGCACCGGGGCCAGTTGCTCGCTCACACCCGGCAGGGCGGTGGCGACGATGCGGCAGCCGCAGGCCGCGGCTTCGGCCAGCACCAG
>JANTFX010000052.1 GCA_024763215.1 Candidatus Krumholzibacteriia bacterium
TTGCCCTGCATGTCGTACAGGCCCCAGGCGTTGGCGTCCTTCAGACCGGCCTCGTGCGCGGCGGAATCGCTGTTGTTGCAGTACCAGCCCACGGCGTCCAGGTCCGCATCCGCTTCGCAGAACAGGACATCGATGTCGCCGCCGGGGTAGGCGGTGCCGCTGCCGGCGCGGCAGGCGTATTCCCATTCCGCTTCGGTGGGCAGACGGTAGCCGTCGGCGTCCCGGTTCCAGGTCACATCGCCGTTGGTGCCGTTGATGGTGTAGGCGGGGGTTAAGCCCTCGGCCTCGGACATGGCGTTGCAGAAGGCCACGGCCTCATCCCAGCTGATGCCGCCCATGGGCATGGCCGAAGTGGAAGAACCACCGGTAACGGCATCGAACATCTCCTGGGTGATTTCGGTCGACGACATGAAGAAGTCGTCGCTCAGGGTCACGGCGTGCTCAACCTCGTCACTGTCGCGGCCCATTTCGGCAGCGGGGCTGCCCATGGTGAAGCTGCCGGCCTGAATCCAGGCGAAACCGGCGGGCACGTCCATCACGTAGTTGCCGGTGAAGGTGATGGTGCCGGCGTTGGTCAGCGTCAATTCCTCGCCGGCGGGCGCCACGCGATCCGCGAGGTCGCCCCAGGCGATGGTGTAGGTGCCCAGCGCCATGTCGTTCAAGGTGGCGTCTCCGTTGCCGGTCGTCTCGGTCCCCTCGGGATCGGTCAGGGTCCAGCTCGGATCCAGATCATCCTCGTTGACGTCGATGATCACCGTACCCGGGGTCTGCATGTAGGCGCCGGTCACGTTCACCGTTGCTCCGGCGGCCAGATCCACGGTGACGGTGCCGGGCGTGGGGCTGGTCCAGCCCGCGACCTCGTCCCAGGTCACGGTGTAGGTTCCGGGAGCCAGGCCGGTGAAGGTCGAATCACCCTGAGCGGCGGCCACCAGCTTGTCCTGGCTGGCCAGCACCCATGAGGCTCCGATCCCGTCGGGGGAAACATCCACGGCGATGGAACCGGTCTGAGGCACGGTCACCGGGTTGTCGTCATCGCTGCAGCCGATGAAGCCGACAGCCAATCCCAGCACCAGCATGGACAGCAGTACGCCCTGCAGGTTGGTCTTCATTCCTCGATTCATTGCATGATCCTCCTCGAAAAAAGGTCAGGTCTACGAACAGCTATCCGGTTATCGGTCGCGATCCGCCGAACCAAAGCAAAAATTCGAGGAATTTTGAATAATCCCGCAGGTGATTATTTCTCAACGGCTCAGACGAACGTCACCGTTCAAAAACGGGCAGTTGGCCGTCAGGCAACGTCATGGACCTTGCCGCAGCGGGGGCAGACCGCCTGATGGGATTTGAAATCGGGGGGAATCTTCAGCACCGTACCGCAAGAGCAGGGGATCTGTTTGTAGCCGCCCTTGCGGTAGAAGAAATCATCCACCTGCCGGGCCAGGGTCCGCTGGGAGGCCCGGGGTCCGGCTGCGGCAGCGGAACCTGCTGCACCGGCCCCCGCCGACCCGGGGCGCAGGCCCGCGCCTCCGTCGTCCTTGAGGGCCGAAGCGGGGATGACCCCCTTCTTGCCGGTGGCCTGGTGGAAGCTCTCCTGGTAGGAGCGGAAATCCGCGCCGCCCATGCCGCGCAGCACCTTGACCCGCTCGGCGATGGGCGGGTGGGTCGCGGTGGCCCTGGCCATCATCTTGCCGGCTTCGGCCAGGGGGTTGACGATATACATGGGCGCGGTGGCCCGGGTGGCGTGCGCCAGCTTCTGGGGTGAAGCCGCGATCTTTTCCAGGGCCGAGGCCAGGCCCTCGGGATAGCGGGTGAAGACCGCCGCGGAGGCGTCGGCCAGATATT
The DNA here is from genome assembly GCA_024763215.1 of Candidatus Krumholzibacteriia bacterium. Taxonomy (GTDB): domain Bacteria; phylum Krumholzibacteriota; class Krumholzibacteriia; order LZORAL124-64-63; family LZORAL124-64-63; genus JAHJTW01. Next base: position 1,840 of record JANTFX010000052.1, read on the forward strand.
CCCTTTTGCGGGAGATGGCCAGATAGATCAGGCGGGCCAGCAGCGGCGCCAGGATGGCCAGCACGATGGCGATCACGGCGATGATCCCGGCGCTGTCCCCACCGCCGGAACGCCGCGAGCGGCTGCGCCCGCCGCCGAACCACATGCCCCGCAGGCCCACCTCGGCCAGGATCACGATGGCCCCGGCCAGCACCCCGGCAAACAGCATCAGCTGGATGTCGCGGTTGCGGATATGGCCCAGTTCGTGGCCGATCACCCCCTGCAGCTCGTCCCGGTTGAGCCTGCGCAGCAGCCCGCTGGTCACCGCGACGGCGGCCGTCTCGGGCCGGCGCCCGGTGGCGAACGCGTTGGGGGCCGGATCATCGATGACGTAGACGTCCGGCATCTTCGGCAGCCCCGCGGCCAGGGTCATCTCCTCGACCACGTTGAACAGGACCGGCAGGTCCTCCTTCTTGACCTTGTGCGCGCCGCTGACCGCGAGCATCACCTGGTCGCCCTGGAACCATGAGACGAGGGTCATGACCAGCCAGACGACCACCGCGACGGCCACTCCGTACGGGCCGCTTCCCCGGCCGCCGAAGTACTCGCCGAAGGCATAGCCCAGCACCATCAGCAGCAGGGCCGTGGCCACCACGAGCATGAAGGACTTGCGGCGGTTGGCCGCGATCTGTTCCCACATGGCGTTACCTTTTCATCCCCTGGCCCGAGTCAGTCGAACTTGACCTTGGGCGCCTCGCGCTCGGCTTCCTCGGTGACCTCGAAATAGGTCTCCGGCTGGAAGTTGAACATGCCGGCGATGATGTTGCCCGGGAACATCTGCACCTTGTTGTTCATGTTCATGACCGTCTGGTTGTAGAACTGGCGGGCGAAGCTGATCTTGTTCTCGGTGCTGGTCAGCTCTTCCTGCAGGGACAGGAAGTTCTGGCTGGCCTTGAGGTCCGGATAGGCCTCCGAGACCGCGAACAGCCGGCCCAGGGCCGCGCTCAGCCCCGACTCGGCCTTGATGCGGTCCGGAATGCTGCCGGCGCCGCTGATGGCCGCTCGGGCCTGGGTCACGGCCTCGAGGGTCTCCCGCTCGTGGTGCATGTAGCCCTTGACGGTCTCCATCAGGTTGGGGATCAGGTCGAAGCGCCGCTTGAGCTGCACGTCCACCTGGGCCCACGCTTCCTTGACCTGGTTGCGCAAGCCGACCAGCGAGTTGTACACGCCGACGAACCAGCCCACGATGACCACGAGCAGCCCCAGCAGAATCAGTAACACTATCATGCCTCTTCCCCTTTCACGGGAAACATCCCGCCCAGAAACTCGGCCAGGGCGGGGTCGACTTCCATGCTGTGTGCGGCCAGATCGCGGCTCAGATCCTCCACCTCGTGGCGGTCGAACCACAGGCCGCAGGTGGCGCAACTATCGACCAGTACCCGGCGGCCGGGTCCGATATTCACCTTGGCCATGGTCCTGGCGCACAGGGGGCAGGGCCGGCCGGCTTCTTCGGTCCGGGCGGGGCTCATTTCCAGAGCCCCCTCTGAGGGCATCAACAGCTCGAGTTCGCCCCGGTCGAACCAGACCCCGCCGCACTCGGGGCACAGGTCCAGCTCGATCTCCTTGTACTCCACGACGTAGGTCGGCACGCTGCAGACCGGACATTTCATGCTTCACCCCTTGTGGCTTGCGCCCATGGTCCCCCACCGCGGTCACAAATGCAACCTTCATGACGAAGTTCCCGGGTTCTGGTAGATTGACACCATGTTCAAGCGCACCAGCGGCATCCTGAAGGACCTCGGCATCACCCGGCCCACCCTGGTGATCCTGGAAGTACGGGCCCGCGCCAACATCCGGCGCCTGGCGCACCGGGCCGCGGCCTGCGGCGTGACCCTGCGCCCGCATTTCAAGACCCATCAGAGCGAGGTTGTGGCAGGCTGGTTCGCCGACGCCGGGATCGACCGCATCACCGTCTCCTCGGTGGGCATGGCGGACCGGTTCGCCGCCGCCGGCTGGATGGACATCACCATCGCCTTCCTCGTCAATCCGCTGGAGATGCCGCGGATCAAGGCCCTGGCCGCCGGGCTCACCGCCGGTGGGGGTCGCCTGGGCGTGACGATCGATTCGGTGGCCGCGGCCGCCGCCCTTGCCTCCGCAGGGGCCGGCGGCGTGGATGTCTGGTTGAAGATCGACACGGGCTATGGGCGCACGGGCATCGCCTGGGACGACCAGGCCCTGCTGCGGGAGGTCGCCGCCGCCGGGGCGGGTCCGGTCCGCGGCCTGCTCACCCACTCCGGCCACAGCTACCACGTACTCGGCCGCCCCGCCCTGCGGGAGATCTGGGACCGGACCGCGGCCCGCATGCGCGCCGCGCGGGATGCCCTGGCCCTGGACGGTCTGCTGCTGTCGGTGGGCGACACCCCGACCTGCAGCGTGGTCGACGACTACAGCGGCGTCGATGAGATCCGCCCCGGCAACTTCGTCTTCTACGACCTGATGCAGCTGCGGATCGGCTCCTGCGGCGCGAACGACCTGGCCGCGGCGGTGGCCTGCCCCGTCGTCGGCCTCTACCCCCGACGGAACCAGGCCGTGATCCACGGCGGCGCCGTCCACCTGTCCCGGGAAAGCCTCCGGGAAGACGATGGTTTGATCTTCGGTCGGATCGGCCTGCTCGGGCCCGAGCCGATCCTGGAGGGCGCCCGGGTGACCTCGTTGTCCCAGGAGCACGGGATCGTCACCTTCGCCGACGGCCGCTTCCCCGCCCCCGGGGAGCTGGGAATCGGCGACCTGCTCCTGGTCTGGCCGGTGCATTCCTGCCTGGCGGCCGACCTGCTGGTCAACCGACCCGACCCCTCGGTGGCGGTCATTCGCTGAGGGCCGCCGCCCGCTGCGACCAGTACCAGATGGCCTCGGCGAACTGCGCGGCCGTGTAGGCGCAATAGGTGCCCCCCGGCTTTTCCATCATGTTGCGGGCCATGGTCAACGGGTCCATGGGCTCGTCGGCGGTCGGTCCGGCCAGCAGGCAGACCACCTCCCAGTCGTAATCGCCGCTGCGGGTCCCGCCGTTTTCCAGCAGGACATCGGCGGCGTACAGGACCACCGCCGCGTGGCGAACCTCCTCGCGCGGCCCGGAGGCCAGCACCCGGATGTAGCCATCCTCGTGGGGTTGCCGGCGGGTGAACTCCGCCCGCAGCGGGGTCCGCTCATCCACCTTGACCGTCGCCGAGACGAACCCCTGCGGCGGCACCGGCACGATCACCACCTTGTCCAGCCCGTCCCGGCCCGCGCCCGGACGCCGCCGCGGCCAACCGGCCCGGACCAGATCGAGCAGCTCTTCCTCGGTGCCGTTGAACCAGACATGGCTTCCGGAAGGCACGTGCCGCCCGCGGGCGAAATCGCTCCAGCCCAGCTTCAAGGCGCCCGGATCATCATTTTTCAAGACGGAACCCTCCTCATGTACTATTTTTCATCGCGATTATCAGCCGAACCCTCGCCCCTTTCCCAGGCAGGAAGCATGATGGACTACCCGGTCAACGACAAGCAACTGATTCGTGATTGCCGCATCGGCGAAGGCACGAAGATCTGGAACTTCGTCAACCTCTACGAGTGCGAGATCGGCCGCGACAGCATGGTCGGCACCTTCACCGAGATCCAGGCCGGCGTGAAGATCGGCGACCGCACCCGCATCCAGAGCCACACCTTCATCTGCGAGATGGTCACCATCGGCAACGACGTCTTCGTCGGCCACGGGGTGATGTTCATCAACGACACCATGCCCCCTCAGCCCGATCGGGACAAGTGGCTGCCGACGGTCATCGAGGACGGTGCGAGCCTCGGCAGCAACTCCACCATCCTGCCCGTCCGGGTGGGCAGGAACGCCGTGGTCGGCGCCGGCGCCGTGGTCACCAAGGACGTTCCCGACGGGGCCGTGGTCGCCGGGTGCCCCGCCAGGATCTTGCGCTACCGTGAAGGATACGGGCCCAAGTAACGGTCTGATGAAGCCATCACGGAAATACCTCCTGCTGTGCTTCCTGGCCGCGGCCGCATGGGCCCGCGCGGTTCCTGCCGCCGAAGCCCCCCCTGATTCGGCCCGCGTGGTGACCGATCTTCCGGATCTGATCGTCAGCAGCGAGGCCGCGGCACCTCCCCGGACCGGGCTCATGATTCTCGGCCCCGCGCGCATCGCCCAGGAGGACGTCGGTTCCCTGGCCGACCTGGGCAAACTGCTTCCCTCGACACGAGCAGCCGTGAATTCACGCGGCGAGGCGGTCCTGATGATCCGCGGCGCGCCCGAGCGCCACGTGCAGACCTACCTCGACGGCATCCCCCTGAACCTGCCCTGGGACGAGCGCGTGGACCTGGGCTCGATTCCCGTGGTCGGGCCGATACGCCTGGAGGGCCGCCGCGGGCTGGCCAGCCTGCTCGAAGGCCCCGGCGCCCTGGCCGGCAGCGTCCGCATCCTGGCTTCGCGGCCCCGCCCCGGCCCCGTGTCCGTTACCAGCGCCGTCCTGGGCGAGCAGGGCCTGAGCATCCTGAACGCCTCCACCGGTGGCAGCGCCGGTCCCTGGCGCCTGCAGGGCGGGATGAGCTGGCGCCACCGCGACGCCTGGCCCCTGCCCGACGGGGGGCCGGAACGCTTCAACAGCGATCTGGACCAGTACTCCTTCCTCGGTCGCGGCAGCCGAAGCATCGGAAACAACGGACGCCTGAACCTGCTGGCCACCGGCTGGCACGAGGAGAAGGGCGTGCCGCCTGAGCTGAACCTGGGCGACGAAGCCCGCTTCTGGCGCTACCCGGAGCGTAGGCGGATCCTGGGCGGAGCCAGCCTGGACCTGCCCCTGGGCGCGGACGGGACCTGGGACCTGCGCGCCATGACGGCCGTGGACTTCTTCACACAGGAAATCGACCCCCGCGGACCGGACGGCTGGGGCGCCCCCCTCGCACCGGGACAGGACTACGAGTACGACCATGACCGCACCGGCCACGCCATGCTGGGCGTGACCCGGTGGCTGGCTCCAGACCTGCGCCTGACCCTGCAGGGCAACGCCCGTTACACCAACCACCGCGAGTCCCTGACTGCAGGCGGTGACGAACTCGCGTACGCCCAGTGGCTGACGGCCCTGGTCGCCGAGGGGGAGTGGCAGACCGCGGGCGGCTGGACCCTGCGGGGCGGCGCCGGCTGGGACCATGCGGCAACACCCCAGACCGGGGACAAGCCGGACCGGCCCGCAGACGACGCCGAGGCCTTGAACCTGCGCCTGGAAAGGGATCTACGGGCCCACACCAGGATCTACCTGGCCGCCTCCCGCCGCAGCCGTTTCCCTTCCCTGCGCGAGATGTTCTCCGGCGCCCTGGGCAAGTTCCTGCCCAACCCCGACCTGCATGCGGAACGCCAGGACCTGATCGAAACGGGGCTGACAACCCGCGGCCGGCGCGGGCACCTGGCTACGGCTTTTTTCCTGCAGGAGCTTCACGGCGGAATCGAGAAGGAGAAGCTGGCAGACGGCAGCGGCCGTTTCATGCGCGTCAACCGCACCCGTATCCGTGTTCCCGGCTGTGAAATCATCGGCACGGCCGACCTGTCGCCCTTGCTGACGGTATCGGTGCAGCATACCTTCCTGGGGGCCCGCGTCCGGCAGGACGGAGCCTTCACCGGGCGTGCGGAGGATCGGCCCGACTACCTGTCCCAGGCATCCATCGCGTGGCGGCAGCCCGAACGGGGCCCGGACGCCCTGCTGGAGGCCCTGGTCACCGGACCCCGCTGGAGCGCCGACGCCTCAGGGGCTTCCGATGACACCGGCGGGCTGCAGCGGCTGCCGGCGGGCGTGACCTGGAGCCTGCGCCTGGGCTACCGCTGGCTGACCGACGGCCGCAGCGTCTCAGCTCATCTGCGCGTGGACAACATCTTCGACCGGAACGTCCCCTACCAGGTGGGGTTGCCCGCGCCGGGCCGTCTCATCACAGGCGGACTGAGCCTCGAGATTTAACCCGGATCAAGGAAGGTCACCATGGAATTCATCGCGGCCCTGGCCACCGACGACGGCGATACGTTCATCGACAGGCACTTCGGGGATGCCCGCAGCTACCACCTGTACGCCCTGGATGGGCAGCGCCCGAGGTTTCTCAAGGCGATACCCAACACGGCTCCCGAGGAATCCGGCCATGCCGACCCCCGCAAGGCCGGAGGCATCGCCAAGCTGCTGCGGGCCGAAAACGTGCATGTGCTGGCCACGCGGATTTTCGGCCCCAATCTGAAACGAATCCGGAAAAAATTTGTTTGTGTCATCCTGGAGAGCCACGAGATTTCCGAAGGTCTGGATTTCCTGTCCGCCAATATCGGCCTCATCGCCGAGGCCTGGGACCAGGGCGAGGAACGGACCTACCTCAACCAGAAGACCATGAAATGAATTTCCTGAAAAAATTATTCGGCCCCCGGACCCCGCCCGATTCGGCGCGCACCCTGCGCCGCAACGACCCCTGCTGGTGCGGCTCCGGCAAGAAATACAAGCAATGCCACTACGAGGCCGACCGCTCCTATTTCACGACCCTGCAGAATACCGCCTGCAAGGGACCCACCTGAAGCCGTTGATCAGGGGCGGTCGCCCTTGACGGATGAATCCAGCCCAATCGAACCCACCCGATCAAAGCTAAAGCCATGTCCTGGAATGCCGATAGGGTCTTGACTGCAGGACCCGGCCATGCCTTCGTCAGCCGGCATGGGCATAGCCGGGATTCGAGCCTAACCTCTACTTCCGGGAGCCGCCATGCTGGTCTCTGCCCCTTACCCAAGCCGCCTCACAGCACCCGTGACCTGGATCCTCGCCTTGAGCCTCCTGACCGCGGGCGCCTGCACCGTCATGGCCGCCGAAGGCCAGGAGTCGACCCTCGGCATCGAATCCTGGACATCGGACGAGGGCCTGCCCCAGAACTCCATCCAGGCGATCCTGCAGGACAAGGACGGTTACATCTGGGTGGGCACCCAGGGCGGGCTCGTGCGCTTCGACGGGGTCACGTTCACGACCTTCAGCTCGGCCAACACGCCCGAGTTCATCCATGACGACATCCAGGACCTGGCCCAGACTGCCGACGGCGCCCTCTGGATCGCCACCTACGGCGGCGGCCTGGTCAAGTACGACCACCATGAATTCTCCCGCCTGGATGTGCCCGGGTTGATCGACGGCCGGACGGCCGTCCGCGCCCTCGATGTGGGCATCCATGGCGAGTTGCTGATCGGCACCTTCGACCAGGGCCTGTTCATCTGGGACGGGCAGAACCTGACCAAGGTCGACATCCCTCCGGCCATGGCCCTGGCCCAGGTGAAGGATCTGCTCGAATCTGCGGACGGCACGACCTGGGTCTCCACCAACAAGGGTCTGTTCAGCCGCAAGAACGGCCAGTGGTCGGCGGTCAGCCTCCCCCAGGGCCATCACCACGCTACGGGCTCCCTGTACCTGGATACGGACCAATCCATGTGGGTCGGCGCCCCCGACGGCCTCATCCACATCACCGCCAGGGGCGAATCCCTGATCCAGCCCCCTGACCGGCTCCTGTGGGATGATGTTCTGGATCTTCGGCGGGACGACAAGGGGAGGTTGTGGATCGCCACCTTCGGCTCGGGGTTGCTTACCCTGAAGGACGGCCGGTTCGAGGCCTTCGATTGGCGGGGAAACCCCGCGGACACCTCCATCCGATGCCTTTTCCAGGACCGTGACCAGGCCCTCTGGGTGGGGACCGGGAGCCTGGGCCTCAAACGCCTGCGCCCGACCCCGTTCCTGGCCGTCGACAAGGCGGCCGGGCTACCCAACCAGAACGTCTGGGTCATGGAGCAGGACCCCCGGGGCGGCATGTGGATCGGCATGGACTCGGACGGCATCGCCCGGTTCAAGGACGGCAAGGTCGCCCAGATCATCGGGGCCGATGAAGGCCTGCCCGGCAAGGTCGTCCACAGCATCTGCGCCGCCCGGGACGGCAGCCTGTGGGTCGGGACCGACAAGGGCGTGGTCCGCTTCAAGGACCACCGGTCCCGGGTCTGGGATGTGGGCAGCGGCCTCGCCCATAATCAGATCAGGTCCATCTTCGAGGACTCGTCGGGCGCCATCTGGATCGGAACCCTGGGCGGAGGCATTTCCGTCATCCGGGGTGAGGACGTCCACAACTACGGCACCGCCGACGGGCTCCCCAGCCTGGCGGTGCGGTGGATAGACACCGACCGGGACGGCCGGCTCTGGGCCATCACCGAAGGCGGCCCCTGCATCTGGCAGGACGGGAAATTCACGCCCCCCCTGGCCAACAGGGACACCGGAGGTCTGTTCGCCCTCAATTTCTTCCAGGGCACCGACGGCGTCATCTGGCTGGCCACCTACGGCAACGGCCTGGTCCGTTACAAAGACGGAAACATCACGACCCTGGGAGTGAAGGACGGGCTTATCGACGACAAGATCTACGCCGTCACCGAGGACAATTTCGGGCGCCTGTGGATCACTTGCGCCCAGGGAATCTTCGGCATCAACAAGGCCGATGTCGCCAGGCATCTCCAGGGTGAGATAGACGAGATCCCCTGCACTCTTTTCGGCTCCGGCAACGGGTTCCCGGCGCGCGAATGCAACGGCGGTTCCCAGCGCAGCCTCCTGCACGACGACCAGGGTTTCATCTGGATGGCCACCGACGGGGGAGCCGTCCGGTTCGATCCCGCCATGGCCCAGCCCAACAACACCCCCCCCGATGTGGTGGTCCAGAGCGTCATCCTGAACCGGGAAACCCTCCAGCCGGGCTCCTACATGGATGTCCCGCCGGGCACCCGGAACCTGGAGATCAGCTACACGGGCCTGCAGTTCGACAACCCCCAGGGCATCACCTTCCGCTACCGGCTGCTCGGCTTCGACGATGAATGGATCGAGGCAGGCACCCGGCGGACCGCCTACTACACCCACCTGCCGGCCGGCAAGTTCAGCTTCCAGGTCATGGCCGCCAACGCCGACGGCGTGTGGAACACCGCTCCGGCGGAAATCAACCTCCAGCTCCTGCCCCACTTCTGGGAAACCGGGCTGTTCAAGGGCCTGGTGGCCGCCATCTTCCTGCTGATCCTGGGCAGCACCATCTGGGGCCGTTACTACCAGATGCAGAAGAAGCAGGAGGAACTCGAGAAGCTCGTGGCGGAGCAGACTTCGGAGCTGGTAGCCGCGCGGGATGCCGCGGACGCGGCCAACCGCACCAAGGGCGAGTTCCTGGCCAACATGAGCCACGAGATCCGCACGCCCATGAACGCCATCATCGCCATGACCGATCTGGTGCGCGACACCCCCCTGAAACCGGACCAGAAGGATTCCCTGGACATCGTCAGCAGTTCGGCCCAGGGCCTGCTCGAACTCATCAACGACATTCTGGACTTCTCCAAGATCGAAGCCGGCAAGCTGGAGCTCTCCCCCCACTCCTTCAACCTGCAGGAAGTCGTCGACGACACCATCCGGACCCTGGCCCTGCGCGCCGAGCACAAGGGCCTGAACCTGACGGCCCGTCTGGACCAGGACATCCCCCACCGGCTGATCGGGGACTCGCACCGTTTCAAGCAGGTCCTGATCAACCTCATCGGCAACGCCATCAAGTTCACGTCCGAGGGCGAGATCTGGGTGGAGATCAAGGCCCAGGAGATCACCCCCGAAAAGACCATCCTGAAGACCCTCATCAACGACACCGGGGTGGGCGTCCCCGAGGAGCTCCAGGCCAAGATCTTCGAGCCCTTCTCCCAGGCCGACGCCTCGGTCACGCGCAAGCACGGAGGTACGGGGCTGGGCCTGACGATCTGCACCCGGCTGGTGCAGATGTTCGGCGGGGAGATAGGGGTCGAGAGCAATGACCGAGGCGGCGCCTGTTTCCACTTTACGACGGTCATGGGAGTCGACGGCAACGCCCACGCTCCTGAATATCCCCGGCTCAAGGGCGCCCGGATCATGGTGCTGGATCCTGACCCTCGGCACCGGGACATCCTGACCGACCAGTTGCACTGGCTCGGGGCCGAAGTCACAGCCATGGCCGACCAGGACGAGGCGAGCACCCACTTCGCCCGGGCCTGTGAGCGGTCCCATCGGTTCGACATTCTGATCTGCGACTATGGCAAGGACGGCCAGGCGACCACCGGGTTCCTGGAAAGGGTCGCCCAAAGCGCCTGCAACCAGGGGAAGGTGTTTATCCTCGCCACCATGGGGAAGATGCGTGAAGCCAGGAAACTCAAGAGCCCACAGCTGGCCGGTTTCCTCATCAAGCCCGTCAAGCAGAAGGAGCTGGCGCACAACCTCGACGCGGCCCTGAATCGGAACGCCTCCGGCCGGAACGGGCGAAAGCCGGATGCCGACGCCGGTGACCAGGTTGGGGTTCCGGAGCAAGGGAGCCTGAGGATTCTGGTGGCCGAGGACAACAAGGTCAACCAGGTCGTGGTCCGCAGGGTGCTCGAAAAGCACAACCACCAGATCACCATCGCCAACAACGGACAGGAAGCCCTGGACAGGATCGCCGCCGACGGCCCCTTCGACATCGTGTTGATGGACGTGCAGATGCCCGTCCTGGACGGCCTGCAGGCCACCGCGCGGCTCAGGGAAAAGGAGAAACAGGAGAACCTGCCCCGCCTGCCGGTGATCAGCTTGACGGCGCACGCCATGATGGGGGACCGGGAGCGCTGCCTGGAATCGGGTGCCGACGGGTACGTGACCAAGCCCATCAACGCCCAGGAACTGCTCGAGGCCATGTACGAACTGGTCGCGGACAAGGAAACGGTGCCGGTTTCCTGAAGCGGGAGCCGGGGGCCCGAGGCCTCCGGCTCCTCACCCCTTCCCGGGGTCCGCTTCAGACCAGGATGTATCTGCTCGCCGGAGCGCCGCAGATGGGGCATTTATCCGGGGCGGCGCCGAACTCGATATGGCCGCAGACCGGGCACAGGTAGAACTTCTCCTCCTGCAGATCCTCCCCTTTTTCCGCCGCCGCCAGGGCCCTTGCGTACAGCCGGGCGTGGATCTCCTCGGCGGCCACCGCGAACTTGAACATCCGCTTGGCCTTGTGACCCTCGGCCTCGGCGGCCTCAAGCATGGGCGGGTACATCTGCTGGTACTCGTAGGTCTCGCCCGCGATGGCTTCCTTGAGGTTCGCGGCGGTGGAACCCACCCCCTCGAGGGCGGCGAAATGCCCCGCGGCGTGGATGCGCTCGGCCTGGGCCGTGGTCCGGAACAGCCTGGCGATGTTGGGCAGGCCTTCCTTCTCGGCCGCCTCGGCGAACGAAGTGTACTTCTGGAACGCCTGGCTCTCGCCGGCGAAGGCTTCCTTGAGGTTCTCGTTGGTCTGGGACATGGTTTTCCTCCCGGGCATGAATTGGCGCGTGGAACAAGACCCCGGCAGCTTACCCCCGCGGCCCCCCCCCGGTCAATCGACCAGCCGGCAACCCATGGCGATGGACAGGAACTTGGACTCCTCGCTGTCGGCCCTGCTGGTCAGGACGCAGGGGGCGGCAGCTCCGGTCACGACCGCCGCGACCCGCGCCCCGGCCAGACGCGTGGCGGTCTTGTAGAAGACGTTCCCGGTTTCGATGTTGGGAAACACCAGGATATCGGCACGCCCGCCCACGGGGGAGTCGTAGCCCTTGATGGCGCAGGCCTCGGTCGAAAGGGCCAGATCCAGGGATACGGGCCCGGCCACCTCGGCCGCGCCCACTTCATCGGCCAGCTCCCCTTCGACCCAGCGCCGGACGATCTCCGCGGCCTGGACCGTGGTCGGCATGCGCGCCGAGACCTTCTCGCTGGCGGTGATCAGGGCCGCCCGCGGTCTGGCGATGCCGAAGCTGCGCGCGGCTGCCGTGCAGTAGCCCAGGATCTGGACCATGGTCTCGGTATCGGGCAACGGGATGATGGCCACATCGGCCATGAACAGCAGGCGCTCCGGCTGCAACCTGCCCGCGGGGAACTCGGCCACCGTCACGTGGGACAGGACCCGTCCGGCCGGCAGCAGGCCCTTCTCCTTGTCCAGGATCTGGCGCATGTAATCGGCCGTGCCGATCAAACCCTTCATCAGGACATCCGCCTGGCCGTCCCTGACCAGGGCCACGGCGGCGGCGCCGGCCTTGACCGGGTCGGGCTCGTCGATGATCGCAAAGCCCCCCGCATCCAGCCCGTGCCGCCGGCACAGGGCGTCGATGGCGTTGCGGTCGCCCACCAGGGTGACGTCGGCGATCTTCTCGGCCACCGCGCGCGCGGCCGCCTGCAGGGAATGGGGGTCGTGGCCCGCGGCGATGACCACCCGCCGCGAAGGGCCCTCGCGCAGGCCGTCGATGAGCTGATCCAGATTCACGATGGGATCCATGTTCCCTCCTTGCGCGCCGGTCAGGACCGGTCGCCGTATTCCTTGGCCTGCTCCCGTCCGGACAGGACGCGCAGGGCCCCCTTCATCAGGGCGTGCATCTCGTTCTCGCCGGGGTAGATCGTCACCCCGCAACCGAGGGCCTTGATCCCGGCGGTGATGTCGTCGGTCAGCATCCGGCTGCGGGCCAGGCCGCCGGTCAGCAGCACCTGGTCCACCTTTTCACCGTCGAAGGCCGGCACCAGGGCCGTGATGTTCTTGCAGATCTGGTACACCATCGCCTCGTAGACGTCCCGGGCCTCCTGATCCCCCGCCTCCATGCGCTGTTCGACCTCGCGGAAATCCGCCGTGCCCAGCAGGTCGATCAGCCCGCCCCGGCCCTTGTTCAGCTTGAGCAGCTCGGCCAGCGTGTACTCGCCGCTGAAGCACAGGCGGATCAGATCGCCGGTAGGCTCGCTGCCCGAACGCTGCGGGCTGAAGGGGCCCTCGCCGTCGAGGCCGTTATTCACATCGATGTAGCGGCCCTTGGCGTGGGCGCCGATGGTGATGCCGCCGCCCATGTGGCAGACGATGAGGTTCAGGTACCGGTAGAAGGTCTCGTGTTCCTCGGCGTAGCGGCGGGCGGTGGCGATCTGGTTCAGGGCGTGGCTGATGACCTTGCGGCGCAGGGCCTTCATCCCGGTGATCTTCGCCCGCACGGGCACCTCGTCCACCACCACCGGATCGACGATGAAGGCCGGTTTCCCCGTATCTTCCACCAGCTCCCGGGCGATCAGCGCCCCCAGGTTCGAGGCGTGGTCCACGCCGCCGCCGGACATGAGCTCCTCGTACATGACATCGCCCACGCGGTAGGTGCCGTGGGGAATGGGCCGCAGCAGGCCGCCGCGCCCCGACACGGCGTCCAGGTCATCCGGCCCCAGGCCATGCTTGGCCAGCTCATCCAGGATGACCCGCTTGCGCAGGGGGTACTGCTCGACGATCCGCTTGCCCTCGTAGGGTTCCAGCTCGTCGGCGGCATGCTGGATCTCGGACGTGAACCGGGGCAAATCGCCCTCGAACACGGCGATCTTGGTGCTGGTGGACCCGGGGTTGACGGCCAGGATCCGGTAGCGCCGGAAGAAGGTGTCCTTGGGCGTGCGCCGCCAGTGGCCGAAGCGGTGCAGACGCAGGATGCTGGCCTTGACCGCCAGGGCGGCGTCCTCGGCCGTGCTGTCCATGGCCAGGTCCACCCCCTGGAACCGCAGACCGAACATGACGCTGAACTTGCGGGCCTCCGGATAGCGCGTGGCGTAAAGGTGGAACAGCAGGTTGCCCGTATCCAGGTTGGGCACGATCAGGACGTTGGTGCCGCCCACGAAGGAATTCTCCTGCCCCCGACGGTACAGATGGGCGGAGCGGCGCGACAGGGCCACGCTGATCTTGACCTCGCCCTCGATGTGGATGCTGCTGTAGCGCTCGCCGCGGGAGATGCGCTCGGCCAGGATCTCCGGCACCAGGGCCGTGGCCTTGCGCACCAGCTCGGGGCTCGGCCCCTCGTCCGAACCCTTGTTCGAGTAGGAGACGATGGCCCCGTTGATCACCGGCAGGACATCCTCGGGGAAAAGGTCGCGCGCCACCGCGCAGGTGCCCACGGCGCAGTTGGCCAGGGCCTCGGGGGTCATGGTGGCGTTCACGCCCACGTCGCCGACGACCAGGATGTTGTGGGGGAAGATGTCGTCGGGATGGCTGTCCGGCAGGACGATCACCCCCGCCTCGCAGGCTACCTCCTGCTTGGCCAGCAACCTCAGCATGGGCCGGAAAAAATCCTTGGGCTCGTGCAGGATCCCACCGACGACCATATCCGCGTGCCCCTGCCTGACGGCCATGACACCGAAACGCGTCGGCGTCTTCACCAGGGCAAGCGCCTCGTCGAGATCCCGCGTGCGGTTCAGACTCTGGGGCAGTTCGGTGCAGGACCGCGCGAACTCCTCCAGCAGGTCGGATCTTTGCGTCGGGTCGCAGAAGGCGCTCTCGGCCAGGGTGAACTCCACCCGCGTGGGATCCACGTGCTTCAGCTCCCGGTGGATCACGTCCTTGACCTCGTCCTCACCGGCCAGCAGCACCGGCCGCGCGAAGCGGGGCAGATAGCAGGCCGCCTCGATGATCCGCGGTTCCAGGGCCTCGGTGAAGATCACCGTGGGGCGATTGTCCATCCTGGCGAGGATCTGGTTGTCCAGGGATGTCTCGATATCGTACATTGACCATCCTCCTGGCCGCCGGGCCCGGACAAGATTCGATAATTCTTTAACAATAATTTGGGCAGATGCCGCCACTTTGGCAAGGAGCCATCAGTGACCTCCGGTCGAGAAAATACCCCCGCTTCTGACAGCGCCTTTCTGCAGGAGGCAGCCGCCCGGCTGGCCGGGGTGCTGGGCGCGTATCCCGACCGCTGGTTGCTGGTGGACGTGGCCCGGCAGCGCCTGCTGCTGATCAACGCTGGTGCTCCCGCCCGCACATGGCCGGTTTCCACCGCCGAGGTGGGCCTGGACGCCAGGGAAAACTCGGGGGGCACCCCGCCGGGCGTCCACCGCATCGCCGAGCGCATCGGCCTGGGCCTGCCTGCGGGCACCGAGTTCGAGAGCCGCCGGCCGACCGGCCGCATCCTGCCCGTGGACGATCTTCCCGGCGAGCCGGACCGCGACCTCATCCTCTCCCGCATCCTCATCCTCGACGGCCTCCAGGAGGGTGTCAACCGGGGGCCGGGACTGGACAGCAGGCAGCGCTACATCTACCTGCACGGCACCAACCGCGAGGACCTGCTGGGCCGACCCGCCTCGGCCGGCTGCATCCGCCTGTCCAACCGGGGCATCATCGAGGTCTGCGATCTCGTCCAGGAAGGGGATCCGGTTGTCATCGTCTGAAACTTCCCGGCTGGACGGCGCAGCCTGGCTCCACTTCGTGGGGGCCGGCGGCAGCGGCATGAGCGCCCTGGCCCAGTTCCACGCCGCGGCCGCGGCTACCGGCGGCGGCCTGGCCACCGGCAGCGACCGCGCCTTCGACCGGGGCGAGCGCGCCGCGATCCGCCGCCGCCTGGAGGAAGCCGGCGTGGTCGTCCTGCCCCAGGACGGCCACACCCTGGCCACCGGCCGGGTGCCCGGCCATCCGGATCCGCGCCGATGCGATGCGGTCATCGTCAGCACCGCCGTGGAGAACCAGGTGCCCGACTACGCGGCAGCCGTCGAAGCCGGCATCCCCGTGCTGCACCGCTCCGAACTGCTGGCCCGGTACGTCAGCGACCACCGCACCATCGCCGTCAGCGGCACCAGCGGCAAATCCACCGTGACGGCCATGATCTGGACCATCCTGGAGGCCTGCGGCCACCGGCCGGGTCTGCTGACGGGCGGCCCTTTGGCCGCCTTGACCGCTGCCGGCCTGCTGGGCAACGCCCACGCGGCCGGGCCGGCCCCGGACGGCGACCGGCCGTGGCTCGTGATCGAGGCCGACGAGAGCGACGGTTCGCTGGTGCGCTACCGGCCGTGGCTGGGGGTGGTCCTGAACCTCGGGCTGGACCACAAGCTGCAGGACGAGGTCATGGCCATGTTCCGGACCTTCGCCGCGCGGACCGGTCACAAGGTCGTGGTGGCCGCCGAGGACAACCTGCGCCCCCTGTGGCCGGGAGCCGTCCTGTACGGCCCCGCTCCTGATGCCGACCCGCCCGCCATCGACTATCCCGTCACGGATATCCGGCTCGCCGCCCATGGCACCCGCTTCACCGTCGGCGGGGTGCCGTTCACCCTCCCCCAGCCCGGCCTTCACAACGTCAAGAACGCCTGCGCGGCCATCGCCGCCTGCGCCACCGCGGGCATCGCCCTGCAGGACATGGTTTCTCCCCTGGCCGGGTTCGCCGGCGTGGCCCGCAGGTTCCAGTCCCTGGGCACCGCCGGCGGCATCGAGGTCATCGACGATTTCGCCCACAACCCCGACAAGATAACCGCCGCCCTGGCCACCGCCCGCATCCGGCCCGCACCCGCCCGCGGAGACCCCGCCGGGCGCGTGCTGGCCGTCTTCCAGCCCCACGGTTTCGGCCCCACGCGATTTCTGCGCGGCGCCCTGGCCGCCGCCTTCAGCGCCGGCCTGCGGCCGGAGGATGTGCTGTGGCTGCCGGAAATCTATTTCGCCGGAGGCACCGTGACCCGGGATATCTCGTCGGCCGATCTGGCCGCCGACATCATCCCCAAGGGAGTGGACGCCCGCTTCGTCCCCGACCGCGAAGCCCTGCCCCGGTTGATCGCGGCCGAGGCCCGGCCCGGTGATGTCGTGCTGGTCATGGGCGCGCGCGATCCCTCTTTGACGGATCTGGGTCGGGCTATTCTCGGTGAACTGGGAAGTTAGATCGAGACGGATTCCGGCTCCGGCGCGACCTGGAGCCTGGGCCGGCCGCGGCGGTCCATGAACAGGTTGCTGCCGGGAATCCGCTTGGCCGCATGCTTGACCTCGGCGCAGACCGTCGCCACCTCCACGAACCGCGTGAACCTGTGGTCCCTCAGCAGCACCCCACCCATGCTGATGCTCAGCAGGGGGAAGGTGCACCGTTTGCCCCGGCGGTCGGTGGTCAGAATGGATCCGCGGGCCTGGTCTTCCTGGTTGTAGAAGTTGGGCACGCCGCTGTCGAAGGTCTGGGCGATCCTCGCACCCAGCTCCGCGGCGACCGCGGCCGGAGCCAGGACCACGAAATCGTCCCCGCCCACATGCCCCAGGAACCCCTCTCCCGGGCAGACCGTGCGCAAGGCCGTATGCAGGGTCTCGGCATTGAACAGCAGGACATCGTCGCCGGCGCTGAAGCCGTAGGCGTCGTTGTAGGCCTTGAAGTTGTCCAGGTCGGTGTAGATCACCACCGCGTCCTGTTCCTCACCCAACGCTTTCTGGATGGCGGAGGCGATGGAGTTGTTGCCCGGCAGGTGGGTCAGGGGGTTGGCGTCGATGTCCAGTTCGCGCAGATGCTGGACCTCGGTGAACAGGCGGCGCAGCTCGAGGTGGGTGGCCACCCTGGCCAGGAACTCGTTCAGATGGCAGGGACGGGTGATGGTATCGACGGCCCCGGCGGCGAACGCGCGGTCGATGATGGTGGGATCGTGCCCCGTGGTGATGAAGATCACCGGAATACCCCTGGCGGCCGGATCCTCCTTGAGCCGACGGCACAGGGCGAAACCGTCGACGACGGACATGTCGGCCGAGATCAGGAAAAGGTCCGGAGGGCGTTCATGGATCAGGCCCACGACCCCCGCTTCATCCGGCACCTCGAGCACCCGGTGGCCATGGCCCTGAAGGGTCACCGCATGGATACGACGCTCCTGACGGTCGTCGTCCACGATGGCGATGGTGTGCCCTGTGTTTTTCAAGGTGCCCCCGGTAAGCTAGCTGACCGCCCCTTCGAGCAGCTCGCTGACGGCGGCCAGGATTTCGGCCCGCCTGACTGGCTTGATGAAGGTCTTGTCCACGCCGATGCGGTTCGCCCAGTCGAGGTAATCCTGGGGCTTGATCCGCCCTCCCCCGCTGATGGCGATGATCCTGGCTTCCGGGTTCACCTCGCGGATCTCGCGGATGGTTTGGAGACCTTCCTTTTCGGGCATGACGATGTCCGTGACAACCACGTCGATGGTTCCGGGATCATAGAGGTCCGTGGCCTGCTGGCCGTCGGCCGCCTCGACGACCTCGTAACCTTCCATCACGAAGATCTTCTTCAGCATATCCCGAACCTGATCATCGTCATCCACAAGCAGAATGGTGGCCATGTTTAATTGCTCCAGTGTTGGAGGGACCAAAAGCAGGCTTTCTGTAATAGGAGGATCGGCTGGTGCCTCCGGGACTTTACCCCATAAATACGATATTCTTCAGAAAGGGCGGCTCTGAGGGATTTTTCTCAGAAAGATAGGTTGACATCGATAATCATTACTGGTAGATTGTCCCTACTGATTGATCAGGCAGGGAAAGACCGCCAACAGGGAAGGGCATGGCATGCCGTCGAACAAGATCAGGCGCAACACACCACAGCGGATGGTGATCCTGCAGGAGCTCTGCGCGACCAAGGAACACCCCACCGCCGCCGAACTGTTCGCCGCCGTGCGCAGGAAGCTGCCCCGCGTCTCCCTGGGTACCATCTACCGCAATCTCGAAGTGCTGCACGAGGACGGCTTCGTACGCAAACTGGAGCTGGCCGGCCACGAAACCCGTTTCGACGGCACCACCGCGCCCCACTACCATGTCCGCTGCACCTCCTGCGGGTGCGTCCGGGATCTGCCGGCCCCCCTGCACGACAAGCTGGTGACCCAGCCCGTGGACAGCGCCGGTTTCCGGATCGACGGCCATCGCCTGGAATTCTACGGATTGTGCCCCGGTTGCCAGCAGGGCGACATGGGCCGAATGCCCGTGCCCGACATGCCGGAGCACGGTAGCCACTGATTTCATAGCCCAACAACCTTTCACCCGGTTTTTCCACCGCGCACCCGTGCGCCACTCTCGACCAAACAGACAAGGAGAATCAAAACATGGACAACTTCGATTTCGACTTCGTGCCCATGCCTTTGGTGTCCACCGAGGCCCCTGATTTCACCGCCACCGCCGTGATGCCCGACAACAGCTTCAAGGACGACTTCAAGCTCTCCGACTACCGCGGCAAATACGTGCTGATGTTCTTCTACCCCCTGGACTTCACATTCGTGTGCCCCAGCGAGATCATCGCCTTCAACAAGGCCCTCGAGGAGTTCAAGAGCCGCAACGTCGAGGTCATCGGCGTCTCGACCGACAGCCACTTCAGCCACTGGGCCTGGAAGAACACTCCGGTGGATAAGGGCGGCATCGGCGACATCCAGTTCCCGCTGGTCGCGGACTTCCAGAAGGTCATCAGCCAGGACTACGGCCTGCTGCTCGAGGGCGGCATGGCCCTGCGCGGCACCTTCCTGATCGACAAGGACGGCGTCATCCAGCACAGCACCATCAACAACCTGGGCCTGGGCCGCAGCGTGGACGAGATGCTGCGCCTGGTCGACGCCCTGCAGCACCTCGAGGAATACGGCGAGGTCTGCCCCGCGAACTGGCACAAGGGCGAGGACGCCATGAAGCCGACGGCCGAGGGCGTGGCGAAGTACCTCTCCGAACACAAGTAGCCCCTTTCCCCACAGGGGCCCCTACACACACCGAGCCCGGAATGTCCTCGGCCTACGGCCTGCGGATTATCCGGGCTCGGCGTATGTAGGGGTCCCCGCGAGGAAGCCCGCTTGTGCTGCGGAGAGGTACTGGGCCACCA
>JANTFX010000053.1 GCA_024763215.1 Candidatus Krumholzibacteriia bacterium
AAGGGCATGACGGTTGAGGATATCCGGGATTTCATCCGCGGGGTGGGTCTGCGGCCTGTGCTGCGCGATACGGTGTACAACGAGATCTGAACCTCCGGCACCCGGTTCCAGACAATAGCGTCCGACCCCGGGGTCGGACGCTTTGTTTGCGGGACGGAGATCCGAGCCTACTTGTGAGCGGCCTGGACCATGGCCATGAGATCGCCCTCCATGGCCCGAGCGGTGGCCCGGGGGCCGGTCAGCTTGAAGAACACGCTGCCCTGGGGACCCTCCAGGACCACTCCGACCAGACGGTAACCCTCCAACACCTGGCCGCCGCCGCCCATGGGGCGGCCGCCGCCGGACTTGTAGCTGCCGTCCAACGAGACGACGTGGCCGGCCATGCCGTCGGCCGTGAACTCGCCGCGTTCGGCCGCGGCCTGGGGGTCGGCGCCGTCGGGCAGGATCATCTGGCCGATCCAGCGCTGCAGGTTGGCTTCGACCCCGCCGCCGGACCGGGGTCCGAAGTAGAAGACGTTGACCTCGGCGGGCTGCGGGTCGTCCGCGAGCGGGCCGAAGCGGTACTGGGCCTGGCGCATGCCCGAGGGGCCCAGGTCGCTCCAGGCAGCAGGAGGCGTGAAGCGGATCCCGGCCACCTCGGCGTCGCCGGCGGCGGTTTGACGGCCGGAGTCCTGAGGCGCCGAGTGCGGAACGTTGGTTGCGTCAGTCGTGGAGGGGGCTGGAGCGTTCCGCGCCGTCTGTTCGTTATCCTCGCCACAACCGGCAAGGGCAACCAGGACCAACAGCAGGATTCCAACCACCATCAACGGCCTCGCGGGTCTATTCATGGTGTTCATGGCGATACAGGATACATATAGTTTTGTATTTCCACCACCGGAATTGAAGGGCGATGACGCGCCAAAGACTTCCATGTTTCCCGTCCGGCATAAATCATATAGACTTCCGCCCAAGCCTATCGGCGATTTCCGATGACTATCGAAAGGGATATTCATGTCCTGCAGTCCGCATTCATCTGGCCGGATCTTCCGGATATTGTTCGGGCTTTGCCTATTCCTGGGCTTGGCGTCCATGGCGGCGCCGTCGGTCGCGGGCGCACCGGGAGACCCTGAAATTTTTTCGCGCGTTGAAGAGCTGCGCCTCGACAACGGAATGCTCTTCTTGCTGTTGCCCCGGCACGGCGTCCCCATGATTTCGGGGAACATCATGGTCAAGGTGGGGAATGTGGATAACCCCGAGGGCTCGACCGGGCTGGCGCATATGTTCGAGCACATGGCCTTCAAGGGCACCGATGTCATCGGCAGCAGGGATTATCCCGCCGAAGCGGCCGTCCTCGATTCCCTGGCCGAGATGGGGGAACGGCTGGCCGCTGCCCGACGAGCTGAGGGTGATTCGGTCAGCGCGGAATCCGCGGCCCTGGAAGAAGAGGTGAGGGCCCTGGAGCAACGGGCCAACGCGCTCAACGAGCCCATGGCCTTTCCCCAGACCTATGACCGCTACACCTTCGATTTCAATGCTTACACCGATACCGATGTCACCGCCTACACGGCCACTTTACCGGCGAACAATCTTGAAGTCTGGATGCTGATGGAAAGCGAACGCATCAAGCACCCCGTTTTCCGGGAATTCTACAGTGAACTGGATGTGGTGCAGGAGGAACGCCGCTCCCGCACGGAGGACGACCCGGAAGCCATGGCCCGGGAGCTGTTGAAATCCTTGGCTTTCACCAAACATCCCTACCGGTTCCCCGTCATCGGCTACATGAAGGATCTGCGCACGCTGACGCCCCGGATGTTGCGTCGGTTCCATGCCCGTTACTACGTGCCCGGCAACATGGTCGGGGTCCTGGTTGGTGATTTCGATCCTGACAGGGCGCGGACACTGATCGAAGCCTATTTCGGTAATATTCCCGCTGGAGCGAAACCGCCCGGGGTCGCCGTCAGCGAGCCGGCGCCCACGGCAATCCGCCGGGGAACCCACCATCAGGGTGGAGAGCGGCGCCTGCTCATGGCGTTTCCCGGGTTCGGCCCGGATGATCCGCTTTTGCCCGAGGCGAGTCTGCTCGCCGGTGTGCTGGCCAGGGACCGCACCAGCCGTTTGCAGCAACGGCTGGATTTGCAGGAAGGCGTGGCGCGTAGCATCTGGGCTTCCGCCAACGACGGTTGCCAGCGGTATCCCAGCATGTTCTTGATCACGGTCGATGTGATGGATGGCCACACCAATCAAGAGGCCGAAAAGATTGTCTGGGAAGTGTTGGCCGATGTGGTCGCCGAGCCGGTCACCGTGGCCAAGTTGGATGAGATGAGGGCGGCCTACCGCAAGGATTTTTTGTTCAGCTTGCAGAAGAACAAGGATCTGGCGGATCTGCTGGCCTCCTTCCAGGTGACCGGTGGCGATTGGCGCCGAAGCTACACACGATTCGATGGATATGACCAGGTGACTCCCCAGGACATCACGGAATTGGCCGCCTCGCTATTCCAGCCGGACAAGGCCACGATAGTGTATCTGGAGCCCGAACTTGAAGCCGGGGCTGAAGTCGAGGACGGGGGGCGGCCATGATTTCCACAGCCATAAAACTGGTGTTCGCCGCGCTATTGCTGGCTTCGGTTGGCGGGGCCGCCGCGGAAACGCCCCGGGATCCCGCCCAGCTCGAGCTTGAACCGCTGAATTTTGTCATGCCCCAGGCTGTGGAGCGGAGGCTGGACAACGGCATCAGGGTCCTGGTGTTCGAAAACCATGAATTGCCCCTGGTGACCCTCTCGGCCCGCATGGCCATGGGGCGATATTTCGTGCCGGTAGAGCAGGTCACGGCTGTGGAACTGCTGTCCCGCTTGTGGGATGAAGGGGGCGCGGGGGATTACGGCCCCGCTCGCCTCGATTCCCTGGTCGAGGCCATGGGGATGACATTGAGGGCCTGGGCGGGTGATCAGGTGGGGGGCGTTGTGGCGTACATGGCCCGGGAGGACCTGGATCGGGGTGCGGAGCTGTGGCGGGAACTTCTGTTGCGTCCGGTTTTCGATCCCGATCGCCTGCAGAGGGCCAAGGCCAGAAAGATCAAAGACCTCCAATCGATCAATGATGATCCGAAAGGGCTGGCAGAGACCTGGTTTTGGCGTCTGCTGGCCGGGCCCGAATCCGTGGAGGGGAGGGTCGCCGACCGTACGGAAATCGAAGCGGGCACCCGCGAGGACCTTTTGGCACTGCATCGGCGGTTTGTCGTGCCGCAAAATACGGTGGTCGGGGTTGCGGGCGACATCACGCCGGAGCAGGCGGTGGCCTTGCTGGGCTCCCTGCTGGGGGACTGGACCGGTCCCGACCCCTTCACCGCACCTCAAGTAAGGGCACCCCGGCGCCAGGCTCGGCCGGGCGTATTTGTGCTGCCGGGTGATTTCAAGCAGTGCCACATCCGCATCGGTCGCAACTTACCTGGATTGACGGACCGTTCCCCCGATTTTGCCGCAGTCAAGATCGCGGATTTCGGGGTGGGCTTCCTGCGGGTTTACTACCGCACCCGATTGGATGGTTTGTCATACGGCACCGGCTCCCGTCTTCTGGCCGATCGGTTTCAGGGGACCTGCATGGCCCTGGGTAGTACACGGCCGGAAAAAGTCGTGGCGTTGCTGGATGCGGTCATGGAGGAAGTCGCCGGTGTGGGGAAGCGCCCGCTCACGGAGGAGGAAGTGGAAACGGCGCGCACTTTTCAACTTGGGGCGTTTATCCAGCAACTGGAAACGGATCGCGATGTGATCGACCTGCGTCTGAAAGAGATCACCCTGGGCTTGCCGGATGGCTACTACCAGGGGCTTTTTTCTCGGCAGCAGCAGGTGAACGCTGATGAGGTGGCCTCGGTCACCCGAAGGTGGTGCGGATTCGGCGACAACCCTGTGGTGCTGGTGGTCGGCACGCCCGAAGGAGGCGCCGAGGCCTTGGCCGAACTGGGGCTGGGTCCGGTACAGATCCTGGAAACGGAAGATTTCGGAAAGTGACTCGGGATACGACAGGAACGGAGAGCTTCCCATGACTTCACCTAGAACGTTGCAAGGCAAAACCCTGCTGATCACCGGCGCCAGCCGTGGCATCGGCAAGGCCATCGCCCTGCGCGCCGCCCGCGACGGCGCGAACATCGCCCTTTTGGCCAAGACCACCACCGAGCATCCCAAGCTGCCGGGGACCATCTTCAGCGCCGCCGAGGAAATCACCGCCGCCGGGGGCAGGGCGTTGCCCATCAAGACCGACATCCGCTTCGAGGAGCAGGTGCAGGCGGCGGTGGACGCGACGGTGGCGGAGTTCGGAGGCCTCGACATCGTGGTCAACAACGCCAGCGCCCTGGGGCTGACCGGCACCCTCGAGACGACCATGAAGATGTACGACCGCATGCACGCCATCAACGCCCGCGGCAGCTTCCTGGTGACCAAGCTCGCCCTGCCCCACCTGTTCCAGGTCGAGAACCCCCACGTGCTGAACATCAGTCCGCCGTTGAACATGGATCCCAAATGGTTCAAGGGGCATGCCGCCTACACCCTGGCCAAGTACGCCATGAGCGTGTGGGTCCTGGGCATGAGCGAGGAGTTCGGTGAGGAGCAGGTGGCCTTCAACGCCCTGTGGCCGCGCACGGCGATCGCGACCGCGGCGGTGCGCAACCTGCTGGGTGGTGAGAAGATGATCCGGGCCAGCCGCAAGCCGGAGATAGTGGCCGACGCGGCCTGGGCGATCCTGACCAGGCCCGCTGCCGAGTGCACGGGCAACTTCTTCGTGGATGACGAGGTGCTCACCGCCGAGGGCGTGACGGATCTGGACGCCTACGCCGTGGAACCGGGCACCCCGCTGTTTCCTGATTTCTTCCTGGATTGAACCGCATTCGAGGGACAAGGAGAACAAGCCGTGATCAAGACCAAGATCATCTGCACCATCGGGCCGGCCAGCCGGGATCCGGAAGTCCTGGCCCGGCTGATGGAAGCGGGCATGAACGTGTGCCGCCTGAATTTTTCCCACGGCACCCATGAGGAGCACGCCGCCCTGATCAAGGATATTCGGGAGGTGTCCGCGCGCATGGATCTGCCCGTGGCCATCCTGCAGGACCTGGCCGGGCCCAAGATCCGCACCGCGGGCATGGCCGCCGGCGAGGTCGAACTCACCGAAGGGGCGACCTTCGTTTTGACCAACCGCGACGTGCCCGGCGACGAGCACGAGGTGGGGCTGACCTACCCCGACCTGCCGCGCAGCGTGCGGGCCGGCGATGCGATCCTGCTGGCGGACGGGGCCATGGAACTCGAGGTGGAATCGGCCAGCGCCACCGATATCAAGTGCCGGGTCGTCACCGGCGGCATGCTGGGCTCGCACAAGGGCATCAACCTGCCCGGCCGCACCCTGAACGCGCCCATCCTGGGAGCCAAGGACCACGCCGATCTGCAGTTCGGCCTGGCGCAGGGGGTGGACTTCATCGCCCTGTCCTTCGTTCGCACGGCCCACGATATCGAGACCACCAAGCAGGTCATCCAGGCCGCCGGCAAGGACACGCCCCTGATCGCCAAGATCGAGAAGTTCGAGGCCCTTGAGAATATCGACGAAATCATCGCCGCAGCCGACGGCATCATGGTGGCCCGTGGCGACCTGGGGGTGGAGATCCCCCTGGAGCAGGTGCCGCGCGCCCAGAAGCTGATCATCGCCCGCACCAACGCCGCGGCCAAGCCGGTGATCACCGCCACCCAGATGCTCAAGTCCATGGTGGAGAATCCGCGCCCCACGCGCGCCGAGGTGACGGACGTGGCCAACGCCATCTACGACGGCACCGACGCCATCATGTTGAGCGAGGAGACGGCCATGGGCGCCCATCCGGTCGAGGCGGTGCGGGTGATGGCGCGAGTGGCGGCCGACACCGAGCAGCAGCTGGACTACGAGGGTTGGACCGAGCGCTTCGCCGGGGCCCACAAGCTGAGCTTCAGCGATGCGGTGGCCCACGGCGCGGTGAAGATGGCCGAGGACATCGAGGCCGCCGCCATCCTGACCTGCACGCGCAGCGGCAGCACCACCCTGCGCGTGGCGCGGCACCGGCCCCGGCAGGTCGTTCTGTCCCTGACGCCCGAGCACGAGACCGCCCTGCGCATGGCCCTGACCTTCGGGGCGGTGCCGGTGGAGATCGACCTGGCCCAGACGGTGGAGGAACTGGAGAAGGTGGCCCTGGACAAGGCCCTGCAGGGCGGGTTCGTCAGCCCCGGCGACCCGGTGGTGTTGACCGCGGGGGTTCCGTTCGCCGCCAAGATGCCCACCAACATGATCAAGGTGATCACGGCCGAGTGGTCATAGGGCCACCGGCCGGTCCCAGTTGGTCGCTGTCCCACCCTGTCCCACTCTGTCCCACCTCCCTACACCATATGGGGGAAGCGGGACATGAGGTGGGACAGTTTTTGCTGTAAGTGTCTGGCTTTTTGTGATATAAGTCCATTAAATATAACAAGTTAACGTCTTTACTGTGTTTTCGGTTCAAGAAATGCAAAAGGGATTTTGTCAACGGCAGCATGCAGGCAGATGCATCATGTCATCTTTGGTAGGCACCTTTGGTAGGCACCTTTTGTATCCAGTTTTTCCGAGGGGAGACACCATGCAAGGAAAGTATCGTGTTGTGGCACTGGGGTTCATCCTGGTGCTGGGCCTGACCGGATGCGGTCAGGACGATTCCACCTTACCGGGGGCGCCCGTGGCTGCGGGAGAACCGGGAGCCAAGCCGGCCCTGGTGGCGGCCGATCCCACTTATGAACTGGTGCTGGGCGAGGGTATCACCCAGGAGATGGCCGGTGGCCTGTTGTCCCACTTGCCGACCAGGATCCTGGAAACAGCGGAGTTCATATACCTGGGTCCATCTTCTTTTGACGCAGCGGAGGGATACTGTGCCTTGGCCGGGTGGCAGGTGGGTGCCCGGTTCCACACCGAACTCTGGAACCTATCCCTTGCCAAGGAAGCGGGGAGTCCTCTATACACATTCCAGGTGTCCGACGGGGAAACAGGAGATGTTTTCCAGGGGACGAACGATAAGTTCATGGATTTTGCCCAGGGCAAGCCCGTCCTCCATGCCGCGCAGGACAAGTTGACCATGGAGCAATTCTGCGATGCGCTGGGCTTCGTGGTGGATATCATCTGCCCCATCGTCAGCCTGATCCCCCCCTGGGGTGGTGTGGTGTGCGCGTTTCTGGCCACGGTGAACAGTGTCGTATGTTGATGAAACCCAGCGTGCACTCAAACCGGGAGTTCTGACATGAAACCCATGCGGATACGCCAGCTGGCCGAAATCTTCATGTTGGCCTGCGCGGCGACGGTCCTCTTGCCCCGGATCTCTCCGGCCACTCCAGACAAGGTCCTGCAAGCGGCGGATCTGCGCGCGCGTGCCGCCTGGCTCGACAGCCTGCGGGACTATGCGTTCACCGCGGAGATCACGATGGGGGTTCCCGGTCTGGACATGAACTTCGAGATCAGCCACAAGGCCATGGGTCAGAGCTGTTTCATGACGAAGCGGATGGTCATGGGCCTGGAGAAAACCTATATCTGCGATGGCGATTCCCTGTGGACGGTCATGCCCGGGTACGGCACGTATTCAGTGGCGCCCTGGGTTGCGACACCGGCCCGCAACTGGCGCGAAGATGTCATCGGAAACCTCATCAAGAACCCGCCCTACCCTTTCGAGGTGCTGGAGTATCTGGTGACCCCGGAACTACCCGGAACGTTCACCTATGCGGGCGAGGATTCCCTTGTGATCAACGGACGGCCATCGCCTTTCGAGGTCTACACCATCGTCGATGACCCTGAAGACAACCTGTCCGACCGGATCTGGGTCGATCCCCGCCTGCACATCGTGGTCAGGATGGAGGGGTCGGCGGAACAGATGCCCGGCAAGGAGGCCACGTTCAACGTCCACCTCGATTCCCTGGTCCTCGACCAGGGGCTGACGGTGGAGGGTTTCCGCTTCCACCCTCAGGAGGGGCTCAGGAGGGTGGAAAGTCCGGACAAGCTGCTGGTCAGCAATCCCCTGGAGGGCCAGACGCCGTCTGACGTGCTGCTGACGGATCTGTCCGGCCGTCAGGTTTCCACCGCGGATTGGCGGGGCAAGGTGGTCGTCCTTGATTTCTGGGCCACCTGGTGCGGGCCGTGCAAGCAAAGCCTGCCCCACCTGCGGGCGCTGGCGACCGAATTCCAGGACCGGGTCCTGTTCGTCGGTGTGACAGGAGAGCAAAGCCGGACGGTCAGCGATTTCCTGCAGCTCAACCCTTCCCCTTACCCCATTCTGCTGGACGGGCAGGGATTGGCGGCAAAGGAGTTCGGTGTCACCGCGCTTCCCACCCTGTTCATCCTGGATCAAGACGGCAAGGTTCGTCAGCAGTTCGTGGGGGCACCGCAGGAAGATGTGCTGCGAGGGGCGATTGACGGGGTGCTGCAGTCCGCCCTGCCCTGAAGGCCCCTGGTTTGACACGGCAAGCCCCCTCGCCCTAGCTTCAGTCAGGGCATGACCCGCTGTCTTCCCCCACCAGGAAGGCTGCGGAACCAAGGGGGTGCCACATGGCGCGCCATTTTATACCTCTATTTCTCCTCCTTCTGATTCCCGGATTTCTGGTCGGCTGCAGTGATGAGAATCCCCGGCCGGCGGACCCCGGTCTGCATGGGATCAGCATGCAGGCCATGGCCGACACCCTGGTGATGCCGGATATCGTGGTCTGGACCGTCACCATCACCGACGAGGACGCCGGGTTGCCGGCGGCCAAGGCAGCCGTCGACGCCAAGCTGGATGCGGTGCTCGCGGCGGTCGCTGCCTTGCCGGTCATGACAGGCAGCATCAGCAAGGGGTCGGCCAATATCAGGCAGCACCTGGAGCGTTGCACCGACGGCAAGACCAGGGTGAGCAGCTTCCGGGTGGAGCGAAAGGTGACTTTTCGCCAGCAAGACCCCGAGGCGATGGACCAGGTCCTTGACGGGCTGGTCAAGGCCGCCGATGTCGAGGTGAACTGCCAGTTCGAGGTTTCCGGCCGGGAGGCCATCATGCGCCGGTTGCGCCTGGAGGCCCTGGCCAGGGCCAGGGAGAGGGCGTCATCCCTGGTGGCGCCCACCGGTCATGTGCTGGGGGAATTGACAGGTATCAACGTGAACGAGGACTTCGACGGTGAACGTGAAAAACGCAGCCGGGGCCGGAACCAGGAGTTGGCCGGGCCTGACGCCAAGTACCTCAGCACCAAGGTCCGCGCCAGTTATGCCGTCCGTTGACCGGACCTCGCCAGGACCTGCCGGTTCTGCAGGTCCTGGCGGTTCCCAGGGGAAATTCAAGCATCGGGCTCTTCGGGCTCACCGGGATCATCAGGCTCGCCGGGCGGTTGTTCGGCGGGCCCGGTCGCCGGAAACCCCCTTCCGGCCGGCAGCACGTCCTTGAACGCCACGCCGTAGATCTCCCACACGGTCACGAACAGGGCCGCTACGATGGGGCCGATGATGAAGCCCAGGATCCCGAACATCAGGATCCCGCCCATGGTGGCCAGCAGGATCAGCAGGTCGGGCATGCGCGTGTCCTTGCCCACCAGCCGCGGCCGCAACACGTTGTCGATGCTGCCGACGACCACCGCGCAGAAAACGGCCAGGGCGATGCCCGCGAACCAGTGACCGCCGGCGGCCAGGATCACCGCCGCGGGGATCCACACCAGGCCCGTGCCGATGCCCGGGATCAGCGAGAGCACGACCATCACCGTGCCCCAGAACACCGGGCTGGGGATGCCCGCGACCGCCAGGGCCAGGCCCGC
This sequence comes from Candidatus Krumholzibacteriia bacterium, assembly GCA_024763215.1. Lineage (GTDB taxonomy): Bacteria > Krumholzibacteriota > Krumholzibacteriia > LZORAL124-64-63 > LZORAL124-64-63 > JAHJTW01. The sequence goes on from JANTFX010000053.1 coordinate 9,768, forward strand.
CAGGAATCCCTGGAGGATGCCGATCACGGCGGTGCCCTTCAAGGTGGCGCGTGTGACCGAGCGGAACTTGTCCAGCAGGCGCCGCTCCTCCTCGTCTTCCAGGGGCAGGTAGTAGAGGATCAGGTCCACGAGCTTGCCGCCGTCCATGAGGAAGAAGTACATGCTGTAGAGCATCAGCCCCAGCATGAACAGGAACTGCAGGGTGCCGGATGTGGCCGCCGACAGGTTGCTGATCAGAAAGCCGCTGAGCCACTGGACGGCTTGCGCGGCCTTGGCCAGGATCGTCTGGCGGTCCAGGGTCAGCTGCTCGTGGAAGGGCAGCCCGGCGACGAAATGCTGCAGCTTGTCGTAGAACGGCAGTCCGGTGAACCAGGTCTGGAGCTGGTCCAGGTTCTGAACGTCGGTGGGCAGCTGCCGGCCGACGGTGTCGGCGACCTTCAGGGCCTGGGAGGTCACCACGCCGAAGAACCCGCCCAGAGGGATGATCACCACCAGCACGATCAGGACGATGGTCAGCAGCGAGGCCGCGGCGCGGCGGCCCCGGCAGGTCCCCACCAGGCGGCGGTAAAGAGGCTGGCACAGGGACGAGAAGATCCCCGCCAGCAGCAGGGCCATCAGGAACGGCTTGATCATCACCAGGAACACGACCGTGATGGCGGCTACCAGGACGACCAGGAAGGTGCGGTTGGGGGTGAGGGTGGTCACGGCGTCGCCTTTGCCCTTATCGAGTGCCACGGTGATCCGGTATCGTGAGGGACATTAGCCAAGGTCTGCGGGCGGATCAACCCTATTCCCTGGTGCGGGCGCCGGATCCGGGGCGTATATTTACCGGCCGGTACGGTTTGGTTGGCTTGTGACCGAACGCAGCTGATCCGCTTGCGATTCTCGAACCGAAGGAGCTTCCGTGGCCTCAGTACGCGCGACCATCAAGACCGAAAAAGGCGACATCAACCTGGTGTTGTTTCCCGAGCAGGCGCCGGTGACGGTGGCCAACTTCGTGAACCTGGCCCGCCGCGGGTTTTACGACGGCCTGACCTTCCACCGGGTGATCCCCGATTTCATGATCCAGGGCGGTTGCCCCGAGGGCACGGGCACCGGCGGCCCGGGCTACAAGTTCGAGGACGAGTGCAGCGAAGAGCGGCGCCACGACGGGCCGGGCATGCTGTCCATGGCCAACGCCGGACCCGGCACCAACGGCAGCCAGTTCTTCATCACCCACGTGGAGACCCCGTGGCTGGACGGCAAACATACGGTGTTCGGCAAGGTGATCAGCGCCGGCGATCAGGGCGTGGTCGATGCGGTCGCCGCCGGCGATGTCATGGTAGGCGTGACGGTCGGCGGCGATTGGGAGGCCGTGCTGGAGGACCAGCGGGACCGCGTGGACCAGTGGAACAAGACCCTGGACAAGAAATTTCCCGATCTGGGCACCGCCTGAGCGGGCGGGCGCTGCGCGTTCCTTGGCCGGTCAAGACCGAAGCAGCCCCGAATTTCTGCGGAAGGCCGGGGCTGTACTTATCTTGATCCCAAGGAGGTCATCATGAGAAGATTCGCATGGGTGCTGGCCGGGTTGGTCGTGGTGCTGGGCTCAGCGGCCCTGGCCGCGGGCCGGCCGGGGCAGGACGGGAAGAAGGCTGCCGTGGAAAAGCCGGACAAGCAATGGGAAAAGGAACTGACGCCCCAGCAGTACAACGTCCTGCGCTGCAGCGCCACCGAGGCGCCTTTTTCGGGCAAGTACTGGAACCATCACGCCAAGGGGATCTACGTGTGTGCCGGTTGCGGCGCACCGCTGTTCACTTCCGCAAGCAAGTTCGATTCGGGCAGCGGCTGGCCCAGCTACTTCCAGCCCATCAACGACGCGGCCATCCGTGAGAAGGTCGACGGCAGCGCGGGTATGGTCCGCACCGAGATCCTGTGCGCCAAGTGCGGGGGGCACCTGGGGCACGTGTTCCGCGACGGTCCACCCCCCACGGGGTTGCGGTACTGCGTGAACTCCGCCGCCCTGGATTTCCGGCCGGCCCAGGCCAAGGAGTCTGAAAAAGACCGATGAAGCCGGCGGGCCGGGGCAAAACCATGATCTGCCTGCCGGCCCTGCTGCTGGCCGGGCTGGCCTTGGCGCAGGCAGCCCGGGCCGATCTCATCGACAACATGCCCGACCTCGATCCGGCCGATGCCACCTACCTGGCCATGCAGACCATCCCGCGGGTCGTGTACGCGGACCGGCCCGACTCCCTGCTGGACTGGCTGAACGCCTGGGAGGCCGCCGACGGCCCCGCCGAGCCCATCATGCGCCTGCGCATCCTGGGCGCCATCTGGGACGGCGCCTTCGACGAGGGCCTGTACGGCCGGGGGATCATAGACTTGCTGCTGCAGTTCTGCGGTGTGGGCCATGCGCCGGATCATGGCCGCCAGGATGAGATTTTCCGGACGGCCACAAGGGATTTCGAAGCATTTTCCCGCTCGTTCGCCGATCAACTCTTGCCCCATGTGCCCGCGGGTTCGGTCGAGGAGTTTTTTTGCCTGATGTACTCGGGCCGGCAGGACCGTGCCTGGAAGCTGCTGGCCTCGGATGAGCTGCGCGGAACCCGGCTGCGGAGCTACCGCGACCGTCGGCTGCGGGATCTCGAGCACGTGATGCCGGTGTTCCTGGCGGTCGAGGGGGGATCCTGGTCGCCGTTCAACCGCTACGCGTTCACGGGGGATCACGCCCTGGCCGGCTTGCAGATGGGTGTCCGCAAGGGCCCGTGGTTCGGGCGCCTGGTCATGGAGATGCGCCTGGGCCGGACAGAGCAGGGCTATCTGGCCCGCAGCGGGGACATCCAGGGGGTCTCGGACCGGTTCAACGCCGCCCTGGTGGGCCTGGAGTTCGGCCGGTCGGTTCCGCTGTCGGGCGCCCTGTCCCTGGAGGGCTTCGGCGGGGTGGGGCTGGACGCGGTCAAGCCGCTGAAGGATGAGGATGTCTTCCTGAACGCCCTGCACCTGGATCTGGGTGGAAGCCTGCATCTTGATCTGGGCTCGCACCGTAAATGGTTCCTGGCTGCGACCGCCCGGCGGGAATGGATCCGGCCGCGCAATACCGAGGGCACCCCCTTGTGGGGGGATGCTTGGAGCGCGCGTCTGGCCGTGGGCGTAAACCTGGAATCCGCTGCTACAGAACAACTTGCCTTGCTGTCACCCTGACTCGACAAACCCTCCACTGTTGACATCGCCGCCTGGGATCAGTAACCTGGTTAAACAGGTTTATTTTTGTCCTTTTTAATCGGAGGTGGTCATGTTTACTCGCCGACATGCTAGCTTGATTCTGGCTGTCCTGGTGCCTTGTCTGATGCTGGGTCTGGGGGCGACCTCGGCCCGGGCCTTTTCGTCCAGCCCGCCCAACGCCCTGACGGGTGCTCCGGGCGAGGGCAACTGCACCGCCTGCCACAGTTCCTTCGCCCTGAACAGCGGGGCGGGCATGCTGGAGATCGTGGGGATTCCGGCCTCGTACACCCCGGGCACAACTTACCAGCTGCAAGTCAAACTCAGCGATCCCAGCGCCCAACGCTGGGGATTCGAACTGACGATCATCGATCAGAGCGGAACCAGCCAGGGCACCCTATCCACGGTCGATGCCAATGCGCAGCTTTCCACCGGTGGAGCTTTCGGGCGCACCTACGCCAAGCAGACGAGCCAGGGCACGAACCCCGGCCAAACGGGCCAGAACACCTGGCTGCTGGAGTGGCAGGCGCCCCCGGCGGGAGGCGGCCCCATGAACCTGTTCATGACCGGGAATGCGGCCAACGGCAACGGCTCGACCAGCGGCGACCGCATCTATGCCGTCAACTACACCTCCGAAGAGACTTCCCTCTCACCGGTGCCCGTGGGCCTGCCGGTCGCCAGTCTCAGGACCCCATACCCCAACCCCTTCAACCCCCGCACGGTCATCGCCTTCGCACTCGAACAGCCGGGGCGGGTGAACCTGGAGATCTTCAACATGCGGGGCGAACGTGTCCGACGCATCTACTCCGGTGACGTGGCGGCAGGGGATCACAGCTTCACCTGGCGCGGCCTGGGCGATGGCGGTTCAGCCCAGCCTTCGGGGATGTACTTCGCCCGCTTGACCGACGGCAGGGGGCGTGACCTGGCCAGGCCCGTCAAGATGACCCTGGCCCGATGAGACGCTCAGCTCTGGCGGGGATCGTGCTGCCCGCCGCTGTTCTGCTTGCACTCTGGCCGCTGACGGCCGGGGCGGTGCCGCGTTACTCCCTGCAGTATGGGCAGAACTGCGTGCTGTGTCATGCCAGCCCCACCGGAGGCGGCCTGCGCTCGCTCTATGCCTCGCAGTTCCTGGTGCCGGAAGAAATCGCCGCCCGCGGCTGGCATGATGACGGCACCGAAGGCGCCCTGTCGGAGTTCAGCCCCCAGCTGAGCCCCAACATCACCGTGGGCGTGGATGCGCGCACCCTGCTGGTGCAGGGTGAGCAGGGGGATGGGGCGGTGGTGTCCATGCAGGGCGATCTGTACCTGGATGTGCAGGTGGGGCCGGCGACCTCGATCTACCTGGAGCAGGGCCGCAACGGCGGCGGCGAGGCCTGGGGGATGGTCACCGGCCTGCCCGGCGACGGTTATCTGCGTGCCGGACGTTTCATTCCCGATTTCGGCTGGAGATTCTCCGACCACCGTCTGGCCACCCGCCGCTACCTCACCGGTGCCGGGGGAAGCGACGGGACGGCCGTCCTGCTGCACTCCGGGATCGAAGCGGGGATTTCGCCCGGACCGCTCTTCGTGACCGCCTCGGTGCTCGACGGCGGCCGTAGCCTGGGCGACAGCTACGCGGTGCGGGCCATGCTCATGCACGAATTCGGGCCCGTGACCGCGGCGGCCGGGGGGTCGGTCTGGCGGCAGAGCGGGCCGGTGGACCGGGTGCGCACGGCCGGAGGGTTCTGGGGCCTGAACCTGGGCCCGGTGGCCTGGCTGGGCGAGTACGACGAAACGCGCCAGGCCGGCGTGCTGGGCAACCTGGCCGGCCACGAGGTGACCATGCGCCTGCACCGGGGCCTGGATATGCGCCTGACCTACGGCTTCCAGGATCCCGAGCGGGCCCGGAGCACGGGCGCCCGCCGCGAGTACGGCGCGGGGGTGGTCTGGATGCCGGCTCCCTACTGGTCCTTGCTGGTCATGGGCCTGAAGAGCGATCCCGAGCCGGGTTCTGCCGTGACGGATTCCCGTACCCACAGCCTCGATGTCGTGCTGCACTTCTTCTACTGAGAAAGGGTTCGCCATGGCCCAGCCCAACCAGGTGACGAGGATGATCCTGCCGGCACTGCTGGCCGCCACCCTGGCTCTGCCGCAGAACGTGCTGGCGGCCAGGTACGAGGTCAAGCAGGGCGAGGGCACCGCGATCACCTTCACCTCCAAGGCGCCTTTGGAGAAGTTCAAGGGCCATACCGGCCAGGTCACAGGCGCCCTGGATGCCGATCTGCACGACCTGCGGAACTGCGACCTTGAGGTGACGGTCGACCTGGCGTCTTTCGACACCGGTAACAGCAAGCGCAACAGGCATATGCGCGAGAATCACCTGGAGACCGGCAAGTACCCCGTGGCCAGGTTTTCCGCCCAAGGTGTCGCCGCTGGGCCCGATTCCCTCCCGGTAGGGGGCGAGGTGTCGCTCACGCTCCAGGGCACGCTGGATCTGCACGGGGTCGCCCGGCCGTTGACCTGCCGCGTGCAGGTGCGGGATCTGGGGGGCGGTCGGCTGGAGGTGGACGCCACCTTTGCCGTCAAGCTCAGCGATCACGCCATCAAGCGCCCCAAATTCCTGGTCATGAAGGTGGCCGATGAGCAGCAGGTCAACGTGCGCCTGTTGCTGGCAGGAGGAGCCTGATGCGCAGGGCCAACGCTTCACGGACCGTGCTCGCGTGCTGCCTGGCGGCCCTGCTGGCGGCCCTGCTGGCTGCCGGTTGCAGCGACCAGGGAACCGCGCCCCTGCTGGATGGCGACGGCGGCGGGTCGGCCTCCATTTCCTACGCGGCGGACATTCAGCCGCTCTGGGATGCGGCCTGCCTGGGGTGCCACGGCCAGAACGGCAACGGTGGTCTGGATCTGCGCGGCGGCGTGAGCCGCGGCAACATGGTGGGGGTGCCTTCGCGGGGCTATGCCCAGCAACGGGTCGCCGCCGGGAACGCGGACGCCTCCGTCCTTTACCTCAAGCTCACCGGGGCGTCCGGCACGGGGGCGATCATGCCTGTGGGTGGAAGCCTGGATCAGGCCGAGATCGATAAGGTCCGGGCCTGGATTGACGAGGGGGCCCTGGACAACTGACAGCCGCGGTACCCCTGGGGGACGGACTTGCCCGCAGACGGCCTTGAAACCGGTGATTGGATGCCGATTTCGTCTGGAGTGGCCGGGAAGGACCGGGCCGGGATCCGGCTACAGCCCCCCCGCCTCCAGCGCCCGCCACAGGTACCACGCCCCGAGGCTGCGGTAGGGCCGCCAGGGTTCGGCCACGGCCTCCAGCTGGGCGGCCGTCGGCTTGTCGGGCAGGCCGTAGAGGCCGGCCGCGGCGGTCTGCACGCCCAGATCGCCCACCGGCAGGACGTCCAACCGTCCCATGTGGAAGATCATGTGCATGTGGGCCGTCCATACTCCGATGCCCTTGACCGTGGTCAGGGCGTCGATGACATCGTCATCGCTCATACGCCCGAGCGCCCGCAGGTCGAGGCGGCCGTCGGCCACCCGTGCGGCCAGATCCTTCACGTAGGCGGTCTTCTGGCCCGACAGGCCGGCCGCGCGCAGCTTGCGGGCATCCAGGGCGAGCATCTGCTGTGGCGAGGGGAAGCGCGGGCCCGGCGTCAGATCGCGCACCCGTCCGGCGATGGTCCGGCCGACCTTCACCGAAAGCTGCTGGTGGATGATGGCCCGCACCAGCGTGTCGTACGGCGGGCCGGGCTTGTCGGGCAGGGCCAGGTACGGACCGTAGGCGTCGATGACCCGGCGCAGAACCTTGTCCCGGCGCCGCAGGTGGTCGATGCCCCGCTGGTGTTCCCGATCGCGGACATACCCCTCGAAATGCAGCAGGCGGGCCTTGAGCTCGATGCCGCCGAGGCTGGAAAATCCCGTCAACGACCCGTCGGCGCCCACGCAGCGGTGGCAGGGCACGATCAGGGGCACGGGGTTGGCGCCCATGATGCGGCCGACGGCCCGGGCGGCACCGGGGCGGCCGGCGCGCTCAGCCAGCGCGCCGTAGGTGATCACCCGGCCCGGCACCACGCGGCGCAGCGCGGTGTAGACGGCGCGCGAAAAAGCGGAGCATCCCGTCAGGTCCACCGGGATATCCCGCAGGCCGTCTTTTTTCCCGGCGGCCAGTCCCCTGAGGCGGCGGACGACGGCGGCCACCGGTGCCGGCGGGCGCTTCATCAACGGGGCCTCGGGGTGGTCCGTCGAGAGCTTTGCGGCCAGCGCCTCCTCATCGGCGCCGCCCAGGGCGACCTGACGGACGCCGCGCGGCCCCCACACCAGGCCGACGCTGCCCAGTTTCCAGGAGAAGACGTGGCAGCCGGGGGTGAGCTGGCGAAATTCCTTGGCAGTCATGGGGTGCCTTTCGTCCGGCCGGAGGCTATCATTGCGGCATGAAAAGGAAGCTGCACGATACCACGTCCCGGGATGCCGGCCAAGCGCCGGCGGTCGTCCGCCTGGCCGAGACCCCGCAGGACATCCTCAAGGTGATGGTGGTGCGCGGCATCGTCTTCATCGAGGAGCAGGGCGTGGACTGGGAGGGCGAGATCGACGCGTACGAGGACGAGTCGATCCACGTCCTGGGCGAGGTGGGCGGCCAGCCTGTCGCCAGCGGCCGTCTGCGCCTGTTGCCCGACCGTTGGGCCAAGCTGGAGCGCATCGCCGTGCGGCCCCGCTGGCGCGGCCGGGGTATCGCGCGGCAGGTGGTCCGGTTTCTCATGGACGAGGCCCGGCGCCGCGGCGCCCGCAGGTTCAAGCTGCACGCCCAGGTCTACCTCGAGGGTTTTTACCGTGAATTCGGTTTTCAGCGGGAAGGAGAAGTCTTCGACGAGTGCGGCATCGACCATATCCTGATGCTGCGCGACGAGGGCCAATGATCGCCATGTTCCTGTACCAGCAACGCGGAGAATTCTTCGCCCAGACAGCCGGCGGCCTGGAGGAGCTGGCGGCCAGGGAACTGGAAGCCCTGGGCGCCACCGCCATCGTGGCCCGCAAGCGCGGCCTGGCCTTCGAGGCGGACCTGGAGACCCTGTGCCGGGTGAATTACCGGGCGCGGTTGCTGAGCCGGGTGCTGGCTCCGCTGGTGCGGTTCCGGGCCGAGACCCCCGAGCAGCTCTATCTGGGGGCCAAGAGGGTGGACTGGACCCACATCCTGCGCCTGGACCAGACCTTCGCCGTGTTCGCCAACGCCCACCGCAGCCGCATCGACCACAGCCAGTTCGCCTCCCTGAAGGTCAAGGACTGCGTGGCGGACATGTTCCGCAAGCGGTACCGGGGCCAGCGGCCCAACGTCGACGCCAAGGATCCCGACCTGTGGATCTCGGTGCACATCTTCGAGGACGAGGCCACCATCAGCATCGATTGCTCGGGCGGCTCGCTGCACCGCCGCGGCTACCGTCAGGAGCAGGTCGAGGCGCCCATGCAGGAGACCCTGGCCGCGGCCATCTTGGACCTGGCCGCCTGGGAGGCCAAGCGCCCGCTGTACGACCCCATGTGCGGCTCGGGCACCATCCTGAGCGAGGCCTGGCTCAAGGCCGGCAACATCCCGGCCGGGGTGCTGCGCAAGAAGTTCGGGTTCATGATGCTGCCGGACTATGACCGTCGCGTGTGGTTCAAGGTCAAGCTGCAGGAGGACAACAAGGTCAAATCCGTGCGCGGCGGCCTGATCCGGGGCAGCGACATCGACCCGTCGGCGGTCGCCATGGCCCGCCGCAACAACGCGCGCCTGCCCGGGGGCGACGAGCTGCGGGTGCGCACCTGTGATTTCCACGACCTGGAGCCCCTGGAGGACAAGCTGATCGTCTGCAACCCCCCCTACGGCATCCGCATGAAGGAAGCCAGCGAGATGGCGGAGTTCATGGGCGGTTTCGGGGATTTCCTGAAGCAGAAATGCACCGGCAGCGAGGCCTGGATCTACCTGGGCGATCCCGACCTGTTCAAGCTGGTGGGCCTGAAGACGGCCCGCCGCATACCCCTGCGCAACGGCGGCCTGGACGGCCGGCTGGTGAAATACGAACTGTACTGATCCCGGCGCGAAAGGAAGGATCCATGGACGAGAGTACCGTCATCATCATCAACAACGACGGCATGGGGATGGCCGATGCGGCCCTGTCCCACAAACTGATCTCCACGTACCTGAACATGCTGGATCTGGACGACCGTCTGCCCGGGGCGATCTGCCTCTACGCCCAGGGGGTGAAGCTGGCGGTCGGCGGCTCGCCGGTGCTCGAAGAATTGCGGTCCCTGACGGACAAGGGAGTGCGGCTCATCGTCTGCACGACCTGCCTGAACCACTACGGCCTTTTCGGCGACCTCCAGGTGGGCACCGCGGGCGGCATGAAGGACATCGTCGAGGCCCAGAGCGCGGCGGCGAAGGTCATTACCATCTGAATAAAGTCCCCTTGGACTACAGGCGCCCCTGTTTCGTCCGATAAGGATGGAGATAGCCCGGACCTGAACGATTGTCGCGGGGACGAGGAATGCGCAAAGAAAACACGCTGCTGATCAAGCTGGTGAGCCTGTTCGTGTTGATCATGGCGGCCGGCACGGTGGGATACACCCTCATCGAAAAGGGCTGGAGCCTGTTCGACGGCTTCTACATGACCCTGATCACCCTGACGACCATCGGCTTCGGCGAAGTCCATGACCTGACCCCGGCCGGCCGCCTCTTTACGATCCTTATCATCGTGACGGGCATGGGGGTGGCGGCGACAGTCATGGGGCAGTTCGCCCGTATCCTGATCGAGGAAAACCTCTCGGCAAACTGGAGGAAGCACAGGATGGCCAAGCAGATTTCGCGGATGAAGCACCATGTGATCGTTTGCGGCTTTGGTCGCATTGGCAAGGCCATCACCAGGGAGTTGCTCGGCATGGGCATCCCCTGCGTGGTCATCGACAAGGACGAGGATCGATCAGACCATTCCAGGGACGAGAACCTGCCCACGGTGCACGGCAACGCGACCAATGACGAGACCCTGATAACTGCGGGTATCGACAGGGCCGCCATCCTGGTGGCAGCCCTGTCCAACGATTCTGACAACCTGTTCGTTGCCCTTGCGGCCCGCGACCTGAACCGGAACCTGAGGGTGATCGCCCGCGGTGAAGACCGTAGCATCGAGACGAGGATGTTGCGCGCCGGCGTCGACCGTGTTGTCTATCCGTCCCAGCTGGGCGGCAACCAGATCGCCCGTCTGGTAGGCCAGGAACTGGGACAAGACAACGAATCCGATATGTCGCGCCGGTTGACGGATGTTCTGGGATACGACCTGCAGGTCTACAGGAACTTCAGGGACAAGGCCGTCACGGTGTCTGAAATCATCGCAGCCACCGGAGCCCTGGAAGTAGCTGCGCATATCGACAAGGACGGGCGCCGCTTCAATCGTCCCGATGCGGATCACTCCATCGGCCCGGAGGAAACGGCGGTCCTGCTGGTCGAGATGGCGTCGGCACCGCGGCTGGAATCCTGCGGCTTGCCTCAGGGATTTGAGATGGACGACCTCAGCGTGGGCATTCCGGCCCTCGACGAAGAACACCTGGGCCTCCTGGAGTTGATCCAGAAGGTCCAGGATCTTGACAACACGCGGGCTTCCCGCAAGCAGCTGAAATCCATCCTCACGGACCTGATGGATTATGTGAACCGGCACTTCCATCACGAGGAACAGCTCATGGCCGCTACCGATTACCCGGACATGGAGGCGCATGTGAGAAAGCACCGGATCCTCACCGAGCAGGTTTCGCAGATGGTGATGGAGGCGGACCATCTGGCACCGGTTAACCTGGCAGAGATCCTCAACTCCTGGCTGGTCGACCACATCATGGACGAGGACCACGCCTACATGGAGCACCTGGGAGGCGTCAAGGTCTGAGCCGGCCTCGCGGGAATGCAGACAAGACAAAGGCCCCGGATCGGTCCGGGGCCTTCGTGTCTGTCGGACGGGCGCCCGGTTACTTGATCAAGGTCATCTTGTCCTGCAGCACGGTCTTGCCGGCGGTCAGGCGGTAGAAGTACACGCCGGCGGCCGAGGTCTGCTCGTGCTCGTCCTTGCCGTTCCACACCACCGAGTGCGGCCCCTC
>JANTFX010000054.1 GCA_024763215.1 Candidatus Krumholzibacteriia bacterium
CTGGCGGATTTCCACCGCATCCTGTGCTCCATGGAACAGGCCGCCCACGCCGCCCGGGTGCGCATCGTCACCGGGGACACCAAGGTCGTGGGGCGCGGCGGGTGCGACAAGATCTTCATCAACACCTCGGGTGTGGGCGTGATCCCCGAAGGGGTCAACCTGTCGGCGGCGTCCCTGCAGCCGGGCGACGCGGTGCTCATCTCAGGATCCATCGCCGACCACGGCATGGCCATCATGAGCCGGCGCGAGGGGTTGAGCTTCGCCGCCGACATCCAGAGCGACACGGCCGCGCTCAACGGCCTGGTCGCAGCGCTTCTGGACAGCGGCGCAGCCGTGCGCGCCCTGCGAGACCCCACCCGGGGCGGGTTGGCCACCACGCTGAACGAGTTCGCCAACGCCAGCGAGGCGGGCATCGAGCTGGACGAGGAAGCGATCCCGGTGCGGGACGACGTGCGCGGCGCCTGCGAGATCCTGGGCATCGACCCCCTGTACGTGGCCAACGAGGGCAAGCTGGTGGCCGTGGTCGCCGGCAGCGATGCCGACAAGGCCCTGGCCGCGCTGCGCGCCCACCCGCTGGGCGCCGCAGCCGGCATCATCGGCCGCGTACGCGCCCGGCACCCCGGGCTGGTGGCTGTACGCACCGCCCTGGGCGCCGAGCGCATCGTGGACATGCCGGTGGGCGAACAGTTGCCGCGGATCTGCTGAGGTTCGCTTGACCGGCTAGGCCTTCAGCCCTCAGCAGAAAAGGCCCCTGGTGACCTGCGCCACCGGCCCGGCCGCCGCGGCGTTGGCGGTGCCCTCCAGGCGGCGCCGGGTGAATTCCTCCATGTCCTTGTCCCCGCGTCCGGACAGGTTGACCAGCACCAGGGTGTCGGCCGGCAAGGTGCCCTTGAGGCGCTCCAGGTAGGCCAGGGCGTGGGAACTTTCCAGGGCGGGGATGATGCCTTCCAGGCGGCAGAGCCGGCCGAAGGCCTCCATCACCTCCACGTCGGTGACCGCCTCGTATTGCACCCGGCCCAGATCCTTGAGGTAGCTGTGCTCGGGCCCGATACCCGGATAATCCAGACCGGCGGCGATGCAGTGGTTACCCGCGGCGGTGACCGTGCCGGCCTCGATGCAGTAGGTGTTCATGCCGTGGATCACCGCCGGCTTGCCGGTGGTCATGGTGGCGGCGTGGCGGTCGGAATCCACACCGCTGCCGGCCGCCTCCACCCCCACGATCTTCACCTCCTTGTCGGCCAGGAAGGCATGGAACAGGCCGATGGCGTTGCTCCCGCCACCGGCGCAGGCGACCAGCATGTGGGGCAGGCGGCCTTCCTGATCCAGCATCTGCCGCCGCGCCTCGTGGCCGATGACCGACTGGAAATGGCGGACCATCAAGGGGTAGGGGTGGGGTCCGACGACCGAGCCCAGCAGGTAGAAGGCCGAGTCCGCCTCGGCCACCCAGGCCCCGATGGCCTCATCCACCGCCGCGGTGAGGGTCTTGTCCCCGCTGGTGGCCGGAACCACCCGCGCGCCCATGAGCCGGATACGGGTGACATTCGGCTCCTGGCGGCGCATATCCTCCTCGCCCATGTAGATGTCGCACTGCAACCCCAACCTGGCCGCCACCGCCGCGGTGGCCACACCGTGCTGGCCGGCGCCGGTCTCGGCGATGAGTTTCTTCTTGCCCATCCGGCGCGCCAGCAGCGCCTGGCCCAGGCAATTGTTAAGCTTGTGGGCCCCCAGGTGATTCAGGTCTTCCCGCTTGAGGTACACCTTGAACCCCAGGTATTCACTCAGTCTTGCGGCCGGATAGATCGGGGTGGGCCGCCCGCTGTAGGCAAGCAGTTCCGCGGCCAGTTCGGCCTGGAACTCCGGCTCATCCTTGAGCTCCAGGAAGGCGCTGGTCAAGGCCTCCAGGGGCGGCAGCAAGGGGTCGGGCACGAAGCGGCCGCCGTAGGGACCGAAGAAACCCTCGGCATCGGGGACATCGAAGACGTTTTTCGCGGGAGTGGACATGATTTGCTCCTGTTCGGGTTAAAAAAAACCGGCCTCGCAAGAGGCCGGCGGTCAGTTGGCGCATTTATCGCTGGTCAAAGCAACGCGCACCTCACCGTCCGGCAGCCGGGCCGCCACCATCGCAGGTTCGTGGAGATGCTGAAGCGTTGCGTCAAGACGTGTTCTTTCCGGTCGAAGCCAGAGGCGAAACCAGCACCCGCACCAGGAACGCGCGCATGCCGGCGAATGTCGACTTCATGATCATACATGATCGGGGACGGTTTTGCAACCCGTAGCGGGGCGGTCGAGGCCTGTCCGGGATCAATCGACGTACTTGCGAACCTCGTCCAGCGAAACGTCCAGCTCCAGTGCCGCGCGGTGGATATCCCCGTCCAGGTGCCGGACCGTATCCCGCACGAACTCCCCGACGACATCCTCCAGCTTGCGGAAGGTGAAATCTCCCCCCTCGGGAGTCCCTCTCTGGATCTTGTCGCGCACGTAGTGGGACAGGGATTCGACGCGCAGGGTGTCGCCGCTCTCGCGCAGGACCGCGGTGGCGATGATGTCCCGCAATTCCGCCTCGTTGCCGGGGAATTCGTACCTCCCCAGGAACTCGACCAGGTCCGGATCGATGCCGGTTATGGGTTTGCCCGTTCTTTCGACCTGCTGCTTGAGGAAGTGCTCCGCGAAAAGGGGCAGATCCCCTTCGCGTTCCCGCAACGGGGGGATCTTGATCAGGTTGCCCCACAGGTGGTATAGCAGATCCCCTGAGAACGTATCCCGGTAACGGTCCTGGGTCAGATCGACGGTGGAGGAGACGATGAGCCTGACGTCGACGGTTCGGATCTCCGTCGTGCCCTGGCGGTAGAACTCGCCCGTGCGGATCACCCGGTCCAGGCGGTGCTGCACCGGCAGGGTCAGCATCTCGATGTTCGACAGGTAGAGGGTCCCGCCGTCGGCGCGTTCGAGGAAGCCCTCCTGGGCCTCGGCGGCGCCGGCCCAGCCCTTGGCCAGACCGAAGAACTCGGCCGCGAAACTGTCCGGATCGTGGTCGGCCACGTTGACGTCCACGAAGGGCCCGTTCCTGCGGGGGCTGGCGTTGTGGCTCGCCATGGCCAGGGTGCGCTTGCCGGTGCCCCGTTCGCCCATCAGGAAGATGATGACGTCCCCCGCGGCGATCTTCTCGACCTCGTGGAACAAACGGATCACGTCCGGGTGCTGGGTCACCAGGTGGGCGAACGCCTCCTCGTGCTTCAGGTCGTCACGCGTCAGCTGCGGGGGGAGCTGGGAGATGCTCTCGTGGAGGGTGTGGTGTTCGATGGCCCGCTCGATGACCTTCAGCAGGTACTCGTCGTCCACCGGCTTGGTCAGGTAGTCGAAGGCTCCGAGCTTCAGGGCCTTGACCGCCAGGTCGACGTCGTTGACGCCGCTGAGCACCAGCACCGGGGTCTCGATCTTGCGCTCGTGGATGATCTTGATGATGTCCAGCCCGCTGAGGTTGGGCATGTCCATATCCAGGATGATCGTATCGAAGGTCGTGGTCTCGAGGACGTCCGGCACCTCTCGCGAGTCGTTGATGACCACTGGCTCGAAGACCTCGTGCTGCATCAGGAAGACCATCAGGTAATTGGTCACCGAAACGTCGTCATCGACGATGAGCACCTTGCGCACGGATCAACCTTCCTTTTCCGGCGATTCCTGTTCCTGCCCGGCCTCTTCGTCCTTCTTCTCCAGGGGCATACGCAGGGTGAAGGTCGTGCCCTCGCCCAGGGCGCTGTTGACCGAGATGTGACCCCCGTGCTCCTCCATGATCCTGAAGGCGATGGACAGCCCCAGGCCCGTCCCGCCCCGCGCCCGCTTGGTGGTGAAGAAGGGGTCGAAGATGTTCTTGAGCGTGGTCTCGCTCATCCCCGAACCGTTGTCGGCCACCTTGACCTCGACCCACTCCCCGTCCCGCCGCGAACTGATCCGGATCTCGCCGCGGACATCGTCCGGCATGGCCTGGGACGCGTTGATCACAAGGTTGATCAGCACCTGTTCCAGCTTCTGGGCGTTGCCCCTGAACAGGGGGATGCCCTCGCCCAGATCCAGGCTGATGTCGGCGAACTTGTGGACCTGGTTGTGGACCAGCCGCGCCGATTCCTCGATGACGTTGTTGATGTCCACCCGGTCGACCAGCAGGCCCTCGTCCTTGCGGGCGAATCCCTTGAGGCTCTCGACGATGCGCTTGATGCGCTCGGAGCCGTTGGCCATGTCCTGGACCAGGGTCATGATGTGCTGCCGGAAGAAATCGTACTTCAGGCGGGCGATCTTCAGGTCCGGGTGGTCCTTGTAGTACTCGTCGACGATGGGCAGCATCCCTTCGAGGGCCTGCTGGATGATCTTGACGTTGCCCCGGATGAACTGGTTGGGGTTGTTGATCTCGTGGCCGATGCCGCTGACCAGCTGCCCCAGGGAGGCCAGCTTGTCCGCCTGCTGCAGCTGCTGCTCGTAGGTCTTCTGGTAGGTGATGTCCTGGAAGTATTCGATGATGCCTTCGATCTCGTGCTGCTTGCCGAAGACCGGCATGGCATGGGCCAGGTAATAGGTGTCCCCGTGCCGCACCTCCTGGATCACAGGAGCCTTGGTCTTCTGGACCTTCTTCAGGCGGCAGTCCAGGCAGGGGTCATCCAGGCCCAGCAGGGCCTTGTAGCAGGGGTGCCCGCCGAGATCCTCCGCCTGGTTGGTCATCACGATGTTCAGGTCCTGGTCGATCAGCGCCACCGTGTCGGGGATGGCCGCGAACATGGTCTGCAGGGTGCGCTTGCTGTCCTCGAGCCCCTGGTGGACACGGTCCAGGTACGAGTTCACCTTGTCGAGTTTGGCCCGCTGCTCCTTCAGCTCCTGGGTGCTTTTTTCGACCTCGTCCCTCAGGGTGGCCATCTGCCGGCTGTACTCGTCGGCTTCCTCCTGCTTGGCCTCCAGGCTGGTCGCCAGGCTCTTGCGCTCCAGGGCGAGGCACAGGAAGCGGCCGATCTCGTCCAGCAGCTTCTGCTCCTCGGGCAGGACTTCAAGATCCTCCCGGTCGTAACCCACCTCGATGGTCCCCACGACCTCGTCGCCGACCTTCAACTCGCTACGCAGGAGCTGGTCCCCCACCGGCCTTTCCCCGAAGATGATGCCCTTGTAGATCGCCTGCACCCGCACGTGTTCGGGGTAGTGCAGGCCCGGGCTGAGGAACCTGGGCAGCTCCTCGAAAAACTCGGCGATGGAGGTGGAATCGTGGATCCATTCGGCCACCGAATAGAGGCAGGCCAGCTCCTTGGCCCGCTCGATCTTCTCCCAGTCGCTCTTGAGGGACAGGTCGGCCACGTCGGTGGCCAGACTGGACCGGAAAAGGTAGAGCGCCCCGGCGGGACGCTCCACGTAACCGACCTTGAAGATGATGGGCGGGCGGTCGTCCTTGATCTTCCAGTAGACGACCACCCCGCGCTCGCCTGCGGCAACCTGCTCCATGGCCTCCTGGAAGCGGGGCAGGGCGTCGGGCTTGATGATGTCGGCCAGGGAGGAACACCCGCCGGCTCCCGCCCCGGAGCAGCCCATGAGCTCACCGAAGGCGCGGTTCAGATGCAACACCGTCTGCTCTTGATCCACGACCAGGAGATAGTCGAAGCTCCTGTCGAGCAGCTCGTAGAGGCTGTCCAGCGAGATCCGGTCACTCATGGCGGTGTTGCTTCTGCATGGCCTATACCCTTGTGCGCTCTCCCACCCGGAAGTTCTTGATGCCCACCTCGTGGAACTCGCGCCGGTAATGGGCGCTGACCGACAGGGCGGGTGTCCGCGGGCTGGGGGTGTCAGCCACGTCGGCCACGACCAGCCGGCCGGTTCCGGACCACTGGTGGTCCTGGCCCGTGTTCCACAGGTAGGAAGCCAGATCGCCTACGCCCTCGCGGGCGGCGGTGTCCACCTCGGCGGCCAGGGGGGCGAAATCGTGGGGGACCTCCACCCCCAGCTGCTCGGCCAGGGCGGCCAACACCTGCCAGGTGGCGAATCCGGACGGGGGCCGCAGCGCCGCGTCGTAACGGACCACGCGGCCCTCGAAGTTGCAGCGGGTTCCGTCGCTTTCCAGGGGCGTGCTGCCGGGCAGGGCGACGTCAGCGAACATCACCGTTTCGGTCCGGGCCCAGTCGACGGCCACCAGGTGCTCGATGCCGCCGAAATAGGAGGCGGTGTGGTCGTCGCTCATGGGATCTTCCCCGATGATCAAGGCGCCGCGGATGCTCCCGGCGCGCAACATCTCCAGGAGCTCTTCCCTGCTCCGGGCGCCGGGAAGACCGGCCGTGGGCTTGCGGCCCGGCCCGCAGGAAGGATCGGCCCCGGCGATCTCGACCCCGGCCCCGTTGGACGCCAGCGAGGGCAGGATCAGCTCGGCCTCGTTACCGCTTCCGCGCAGGATCAGGGCGAGGTTGGCCAGCACCTGGGCGTCGCCGGGCGAGAAGTCCCGCGAACGGTCGATGCTGTGCACGATGACGGCCTTTTTTGAGGCGGCGATCAACCGCGCGGTTTCCAGGATCCTGTCCTTATCGACGCCGCACTTGGCCGCGGTGGTGTCCAGATCCCAAGCCTGGGGATCGGCCAGGAACTCCTTGCCGCCCGGCATCTTCTCGATGTCCCCGCGGCTGACGGCGCCCTCGTCGAGCAAGGCCTGGATGACGCCGTTCCAGAGGGTGGCCGCCCGGCCCCGCATGGGATCCAGGAACAGCTCGGCGACCTCGGCCAGGGTGCTCTCGGCCGAGGAGGCCATGACCAGGCGGGCGCCGGCCTTGACCGCGTCCTGGATCTCGACCCCGAGGATCAGGAAATCCTGCTCGGGATCGATGTTGTTGCAGATGATCAGGTCCGCGTCACGCAGGGTCGTGCGGTCGGCGGTGGAGGCGGTGAAGCCGAGGCTCTCGTCGAGGCTGCCCGCCCCCAATCCCGTTTCCATCATGGCCAGGGAGCCGATGTTGTTGGTCCCCAGGCCCTCCCGGGCCAGGCGCGCGGCCAGGTAGAGTTCTTCCGTGCTGCAGTCGGGGTAGTAGAAAACGCCCACCGCCTCGGGCCCGTGCTTCCGCGCGACTTCCTGCAGGCCCTCGACGGCCGCCTGGACAGCCTTCTCGAAGCTCAGCTCACGGTACTCCATGCCGTCCCGGCGCTGGGGCGTGGTCAGCCGTTTGGACTTCAGGTAAAGCTCCGAACCGTAGCGGCCCTCATGGCAGAGGTATTCCCCGGGCACACCCGACGGCCCGATGTAGAAATGGGTGTCCGAGACCTTTTCGACGGTGATGGGGCACGCGATGGAACAGAAGGCGCAGTGCGTCGCCTGCTTGGTGACCTTCAGGTTGGAGCGCCCCTTGTAGGGGAACTGGGGCGTCAGGGCGCCGGTGGGGCACGCATCGATGCAGTTGCCGCAGGCGATGCAGGTCGTATCGGCCAGTGGATCGTTCATCGAGGGGCGCATCTCGGTCTTGAACCCCCTGCCCACCAGGCCCAGGGCCGAAATGGGCAGCACCCGTTCGCAGGTGCGGATGCAGCGGGAACACAGGATGCACTTGTTGGGGTCGTAGACCACGTAGGGGTGGGAATCGTCGACCTTGTGCTTGCGGACGTAACCCTTGTAGTGGCCCAGATCGGCGCCGTATTCCTCGGAGTAAAGCCGCAGCTTGCACCAGTCGAAGGCCAGGCAACCGCAGGACAGGCAACGTTCGGATTCGTGCGACATGTCGTCGTGCTCGAAGCCCAGCGAGACCTCCTTGAAGTTCCCGATGCGCTCCTGGACGCTGATGTGGTGCAGCTGGCGGCGGGGGCTTTCGGGGATGTTCCCCAGCTCCTTCTTGCCCGGCTTGGCCCAGAACTCCTTGCGCACGATGAACGGCTTCCTGGGCATCTCCTTGCCGGAGAGGTAGGCGTCGATGGCCTTGGCCGCCTTCTGGCCGTCGCCGATGGCGTCGATGACCACCGTGGGCCCGTCGTCGGCGCTGTCACCTCCGGCGAACAGCCCGGGCACGGTGGTCTGCATGGTTTCCTTGTCGATCTCCAGGGTGCCCCAGCGGCTGACCTCGGGCTGGTGGCGGGAATCCTTGAGGATCCGCGTCAGGAAAGGCATCTGGCCGATGGAGGGGAAGACCCAGTCGCAGGGGATATCGAACTCCGAGCCCTCCTGGGGCACGGGCCGGCGGCGCCCCGAAGCGTCGGGTTCGCCGAGCACCATCCGCACGCAGGTCAGCGCCTTGATCTTGCCGTCGTCGCGCTTGACCAGGCCCACCGGGGCGACCAGCTCCATGAGCTGCACGCCCTCCTCCAGCAGGTCTTCGACCTCGATGGGGTCCGCGGGCATCTCGGCGCGGGTCCGCCGGTAGAGCATGATGACCTTCTCGGCCTGCAGGCGCCAGGCGGTCCGCGCCACGTCCACGGCGGTGTTGCCGCCGCCGATGACAAGGGCCGTGCCGGGGGTCGGCTGCGGGTTGTCGGCCATCTCCCGCAGGTAATCCACGCCCCTGACCACGCCGGGGGTGTCATCCTCGCCCTCGACCATCATGCCCTTGCCCTTCATGGCGCCGGGCGCCAGGAACACCGCCCCGTGCTTTTCCATCAGCTCATCGAGGGTGATGTCCTTGCCCACTTCGGTGTTGCAGTGGATCTCGGCCCCGGCGCGCCGGATGTAATCGACCTCGCGGTCGATCTCCACGCCCGGCAGGCGGTATTCCGGGATCCCGTAGCGCAGCATGCCGCCGGTCTTGGGCAGGCTCTCGTAGATCACCGGGTCATAGCCCTTGCGGCCCAGGAACCACGCGGCCGTCAGCCCGGCGGGACCGGCCCCGACGATGCCGACGCTGATGCCCTTGGACGGCTCCCGGACGGGGTCGTCGTCGTAGACCCCGGGCTGGTCGGTGATGTAGCGCTTGACGTCGTTGATGGCGACTGACTCGTCCACCTCCTGCCGGCGGCAGACGACCTCGCACTTGCGCACGCAGACCCGGCCGCAGATTCCCGGCAGGGGGTTGGTCTCACGGATGAGGTCGGCGGCCTGCTTGTACATGCCCAGGTTCGCCAGCACCAGGTAGCCCTGGACGTCCACGCCCGCGGGGCAGCCCTCCATGCAGGGGGACACGCAGTCGGCGTAGTGGTTCGAGAGCAGTAGTTCCAGCGCGGTCCGCCGGGATTTCTCGATGCGCTCGTTACGGGTGGTGACCTTCATGCCGGGGGCCACCGGCGTGGCGCAGGAGGGCACCAGGTTGGGCTTGCCTTCCAGCTCCACCACGCACAGGAAACAGGAGCCGTAGGGCTTCAGCTCGGGCGAGTGGCACAGGGTGGGGATCTCGTCCAGCTCCTGCTCCTGGACGACCTCCAGGACCGTCTGGCCCGGACGCGCCTCGACGGTCTTGCCGTTTATCTCCAGCTTGATTGTCTTCATCGGGCCGCCACCTTCTTGCCGGTTTTAAAGATTGCGTCGAAGGAACACGAGGTGATGCACTTTCCGCACTGGACGCAGGCCTCGGTGTCGATCACGAACGGATGCTTCAAGGTTCCGGAAATCGCCTCGACCGGGCAGTTCTTGGCGCATGCGCTGCAGCCGTTGCACTTCTCGGGGTCGATGACGAAGTCCACCAGGGCCGGGCAGTTGCCGGCCGGGCAGCTGTGATCCTCGATGTGGGCCTTGAACTCGTCCATGTAGTAGCGGATGGTCGAAAGGACGGGATTGGGGGCCGTCTGGCCCAGGCCGCACAGCGAGGCCTCCTTGATCCTGCCGCCCAGTTCGGTCAGGGCCTCCACGTCGCCCGGCTGCCCCTCGCCGCGGGTGATGCGTTCGAGGATCTCCAGCATCCTGAGGGTCCCGATGCGGCAGAAGGTGCACTTGCCGCAGCTCTCGTCCTGGGTGAAGGTCAGGAAGAAGCGGGCCATGTCCACCATGCAGGTCGTATCGTCCATGACCACCATGCCGCCCGAACCCATGATGGCGCCGGTCTTGGGAATGTTCTCGAAGTCCACCGGGGTCTGCTTCAGCGCGGCGGGGATGCAGCCGCCCGAAGGCCCGCCCATCTGCACGGCCTTGAACTCGCGACCGTCCTTGATGCCGCCGCCGATGCCGAAGAGGATCTCCTCGATGGTCATGCCCATGGGCACTTCGGCCAGGCCGCCCTTGGCGATCTTGCCGGCCAGGGCGAACACCTTGGTGCCGGGGCTCTTCTCGGTGCCGAAGGCGCGGTAGGCCTGGCCGCCATTGTTGATGATCCAGGGCACGTTGGCGTAGGTCTCGACGTTGTTGTTGTTGGTGGGCTGGCCGAAGACGCCGGACTCGGCGGGGAACGGCGGCCGGATCCGGGGCATCCCCCGCTCGCCCTCGATGGAGGCGAACAGCGCGGTCTCCTCGCCGCAGACGAAGGCGCCGGCGCCCTGCTTGATGCTGATGTCGAAAGAGAAGCCCGAGCCCATGATGTCCGGGCCCAGGTAGCCACGCTCGCGGGCGGCCTCGATGGCCAGCTCCAGGCGATGGATGGCCAAAGGGTACTCGGCGCGGCAGTAGATGTAGCCGTGGGTGCCGCCGATGGCCCGGGCGCAGATGATCATGCCCTCGAGCACGGCGTGGGGGTCGCCTTCGAGCACCGAGCGGTCCATGAAGGCGCCCGGGTCGCCCTCGTCGGCATTGCAGACCACGTACTTGGCCTCTCCGTCGTACCCGGCGGCGAACGACCACTTCAGGCCCGTGGGGAAGCCCGCGCCGCCGCGGCCGCGCAGGCCCGAGGTCTTCATCTCCTCGATGATCTGGGTGGGCTCCATTTCCGCGATGGCCTTGCGCGTGGCCTGGTAACCGCCGCGCGCCTCGTAGTCGTCGATGCTCTCCGGGTTGATCAGGCCGCAGTTGCGCAGCACGATGCGCTGCTGCCCGGCCAGGAAGTTCAGCTCCTGCCCCCCGGTCGGCTGGTCGTCCTCGATCTTGTAGATGATGTATTCGGGGATCTCCTGGCCCCCCTGGATGTGCTTCTCGAAGATCTCCTCCGCGCGAGCCGGATCCACGTCGCCGTATATCGTCCGCGTCGACCCCTCCCGGATCTCCACCAGGGGCTCGCGGAAGCACATGCCGATGCAACCGGTGATGGTCAGTTCGTGGGGACTGTCCGCGGGCAGGAGGCTTTCCAGCCTGGCGTAGGTATCCTTGGCCCCGGCGGACATGCCACAGGTACTCATCCCAACGAGAATCTTCCTCATGATGGTATTCCCTCTCAATCCGCCGCGGGCGCGGTTTCAGCGTCGGAGGTCGCTTGTGCCTGGCGTTCGCTGGCCAGGGTCTGCCGGCGGATCTTGCGCACGATCTTGCGCGTGGCGGCCGGCGTCAGCTTGCCCTGGGTATCGTCGTTGACCATCATCACCGGCGCCAGCGAGCAGCAGCCGATGCAGGCCACAGAGAAGAGCGTGAAGACGCCGTCCTCGGTCGTCCCGCCCACCTCGACCCCCAGCTCGTCCTGCAACGTGTCCAGGAGCATGCCGGAATTGGCCACGTGGCAGGCCGTGCCCGTGCACAGCCGGATCACGTTCTTGCCCATGGGCTGCAGACGGAACTGGCTGTAGAAGGTGATGACGCCGTAGATCTTGGATTCGGGGGTCTTGGTCACCTCGGAGATGTACCTGATGGCCCGCCGGGGGATGTAGCCGAAGTGTTCCTGCGCCGACTGGAGCAAGGGGATCAGCTCCCCGGGGGTTCCGTCGTGGCGCCAGAGGCGATAACTGAAATCGGTGCTGACCATTAGCCCTTTCCTTTCACCGGCAGTCCGGGCCGCAGGCCGGCCTGCAAGGGATGCCTCGACCCGGATCCGGGCTGGAAGCGGGTGCGTCAGGCTACATGTCGCGCAAATTGATGATGCTGGCCTGCTTGATCCGCAGCACACCATCAATGTTGGAGAGCTTCTCGATGATCCTGGGGGTCTTGCCGAAGGCTCCCAGTTCGGAGATGATGCCGATGAGCTTGCTGCCGTCGTCCACCATGTCACAGACCATGACCTCGTCGATGAAGAACAGGGTGGCGAACACCTGCTGCATGTACTTGGGGTCGATGTCGACGATGACGTAGCTCTTGGTCGCGGCGGGCTTGTTCATCTTCTGCAGGCTGGAAACCTTGACCGCCTTGCGGTACACGTCGATGAACTCGTTGAGGTCGCGGTCCAGCTTGGGCCGGTCGACACGCGAGGTGGAAACCACCTCGACGCCGTCCATGGCCGCGATCTCGGCCTGCAGCTTCTCCATCTCCTGCTCGGAATCCGCATGCAGGACGCAGATGATGTCCACGTCGCCGCGCACCGCGTCGCAGCTCATCATGCCGGGCATGTTGTAGAGCTTGTCGTAGATCTCCATGCTCTGCTGGGGGTCTGCGATGCGGAGGCTGAGGTAGGAGCTCATGGTCTCGCGGATCTCGGTCCCGATGTCCACCTTGGATTCGTCCAGGGTGGTGGCGCCGGGCTTGAGCTTGCGCAGGGCCTCGACCAGCTCGGGGATCTCGAAGGGCTTGTCGAGGAACCCGGTGTTGTGCTCGGAAAGGGCCGAGAATTCCAGATCCTCGTTCCCGAAACCGGTGATGATCAGGACCGGCAGGTCGGGGAACTCGTTCTTGATGACCTTCAGGATCTTCATGCCGTCGATGTCCGGCATGAAGATGTCGGTGATCAGGTAGTCGTAGCCGATGCCTTTTTCCCGGGATTCGTGCAGTTCATGGATCGCGGAGATCCCATCAGGGCAGGCGGTGCAGGAAAAACCCTCCTGGGTCAAACCAAACGTCAAATTTCTCCTGATTTCCGCCTCGTCGTCAATGATGAGAACTCGCTGACTCATGAGAAGCCTCCCGGGACAGAACGCTCGTGCACAAGACCCATTATCAAGACTTTACGGTTAGCAACGTTACTAAAATCACCTGAGGGAATCAAATATATTCGCACACCGCATCGACCATGGAAAAGGCGCCCGGACATGCCGGGCGCCTTGGCGTAGGGAGTTCTTCTCCGGGAGACCCGCCGCCGGGGTCGGAACCCGGGTCTCTAATCCAGGATATGGTCGTCGTATTCCCGCTCGAAGGAATCCTTGTGGCTGCCTTCCTCCTCGGCCAGGCGCAGCAGCACGGCCTTGATTTCCGGCGTCGAGCAGCGATCGGCCAGGTCCCGGTACAGCTTCTCGGCCCGAGCCTCGCTCTTCATGGCCGCGGTCAGAAGCTGCTGGTGGTCGGCATCGGGGTCCAGATGGAAGCTGCGCAGGTAATCGGTGATCTGCAGGTCCGCGACGCTGTCGTCGACCGGCGCCATGGGCAGCCCGGCCTTGAGATCCTCGAGGATCCGCTTGTGCCCTTCCTCCTCGACGGCCATCTCCTGGCACATCTTCTTGACGCCCGGCTGTTCGGCGATCTCGGCGAACTTACGGTAGAATTCCGCGGCCTTGAGCTCCTGGCCGATGGCGAAATCGATGACGTCGTCCACGCTGTGGAAATCAGCCGGCGAATTGCTCTTGCCTTCCTTGACCATGGTATTTTCTCCTGCTGGGGACGCGTTTTGCAAACCGCACTACAGAATACTATGCCGCGGATGAAACTTCAATCCGGCCAGGAGAATTTCTGTTCCAGGCAGCGCACCGCCCGGTCGCGGTCCAGGGTCTCGATGACCACCGAGATGCTGTTGATGGAAGAGCATATGGTCTGGGCCTGGATGCCGTCCACGCACAGGGCCGAAAATACCTGGCTGGCCAGGGCGGGGCGTTCGTTGAAATGCGGGCCGTAGAGGGTCAGGATCACCACCGGAGCGCGCACTTCGATCTTCTGCGGGGAATGCTCGGCCTCGATTTCCTCGAGCAGGTCCCGGTTGGCCGCCAGCATCTCGGTGTTGACGCAGAAGGACATGTTCTTCCTGCCGTCGGCCCCGTTGCCCAGGCTGAGGTAGGACAGGGAAATTTCCCTGGCGGCGAACTTGCCCAGGATCCCGCATGATTCCCCGGGCATCCATTGGACGCCCAGGACCTCCACAAGGCACAGGTCGTGCCTCTCGATCAACCCGCCGCACGGGATCCTGTCGTTCATGACGCCTCCCTGGTGTGGTCCGGCGCAGCGGCCGCTCCGGTGCGTGGCAGGGTCACGGTGAAGACCGAGCCGCGCCCCGGCTGACTCTCCAGGGCGACCGTCCCGCCCAGCGCCTCGGTGAATTTCTTGACGATGGGCAGCCCCAGGCCCGTGCCCAGATTGCTCATGTCCTGGGCCCGGCGGGTGCGGTAGAACTCGTCGAAGACCTTGTCCTGGTCCTGCGGAGCGATGCCGATGCCCTGGTCGGCCACCTTCAGGACATAGGCGTCCGGCGCCGGATCCAGAACCACCTCGACGCGACCGCCCGGCTCGCTGTAACGCACCGCGTTGCTCACCAGGTTGAGGATGATCTTCTCCAGCATCCCGACGTGGCAGACCAGCCGCTGCTGCACCGAGGGCAGCTTCATGTCCACGCGCAGATCCTTGCGCGCGGCCTCGTCCTGCTGGCTGCCCACGGCGCGGGCGATGAGCACGTTCAGGTCGACTTCCACCGGCTCGGCGCGCCGCAGGTCCCCCCCGCGGGTGAAGTCCGCCAGATCCTTGATCATCTCGATGGCCAGGCTCAGGCGACCGGCCGCGCGCTCCAGCAGGTCGTCGACCTTGGCCGGAAGAGCCCGGCCGCCCAGTTCCCGAGCCGCCTGCACCGCACTGGTGGCCGTGGCCACCGGGCTCTTGATCTCGTGGGTGACGAAGCGGAAAAAATCCAGTTTGGCCTTGTCCGCGGCCACCAGCTCACGCTGGCGCTGGACCAGCTCGTCCTTGATGGCCCGGTTGTGCCTCATGATCGAGGCCCCGATGTAGGCGGTGAACAGCAGCACCAACCAGAAGGTGCCCAGGGTCAGCAGGATGAACGGCAGATGGTGCGTCGCCGGGCTCGCGCTCAACAGATGGTGATGCGGCAGCAGGCCGAAATGCTCGCCCGCCACGTCGCCCGTCAGCAAAAAGATGGCCAGCCAGGCGATCTGGAAGATCTCACGGCCCTTGAACAGCAGGCTCGCGATGACCACGTGGATCAGGTACATGAACAGCAGGGGGTTCTCGATGCCGCCGGACTGGTTGAGCATCACCGTCAACAGGAACAGGTCGCCGACCATCTGCAGCTTCACATGGCGCAGCTCCACCCGCAGGTTCCGCGGCGGCACACGATGGTTGCGCACGGTATAGATGACGTTGAGAGCGGCCAGGACCCCGGCCGAGGTCGCCAGTCCGCGCCAGGGCAACGACCCCGGCAGAATCCTGTCGGCCACCAGGGTGGCCGCAACCACGCAGACCACCGCCACCCAGCGCAGCTTATCGAACCACTCCAGCCGCCGCCGTAGCGAAGCGGCCGAGACGAAGTGGCTGGCCGACTCATCCCTCAGGTCGTTTTCCTTGTCCACGATCCAGCTTTCTGTCGCAACGTCCTGCTCAGGCCTTGGCGGGCAGATGCTTGCGCACGAGGTCGATCAGCTTGCGCGGGCTGACCGGCTTTTCCAGGAACTCGTCCACGGGCAGGAACTGCTGGTCCTTGTCCGGGTCGAATCCGAAGCCCGTCTGGTCGGTCACCGCCGTCAACATCAGGATGGGGATATCCCTGGTGGCGGCGTCCCCGCGCAACTCATACGCCACCTGGAAGCCCTCGTCAACGGTCCCCATCATCACGTCCAGCAGGATGAGGTCGGGGTTTTCCGCCTTGGCCGTGGCGATGCCGCGCTGCCCGGTCTGGGCGTCGATCACCCTGTAGCCCTCGTTCTCGAGGGTCATCCTGATGATCTCCACCAGGTCGATGTCGTCGTCGATGACCAGGATGGTCCTGTCAGTGTTCACGGGATACCTCCACATTGATGGCAGCGACAATTTCGGGCACGGCGGCGGCCACCGCCTCCGACAGCCCCGTGTTGATCTCCACGCGGGCGGGCTCGACGCCCACCACCGTGACCCGCGCCGGCAACCTGTCCAGACGGCGGGCCAGGTCGAAGGCCTCGGCCAGGCCGAAGCCGTGCAGCGACAGGTGGTCCGACCGGATCCGCATCCGCACCTCCTCCGGCCCGAACGCGACCACCGCGCCCGGCTCGCGCCCCATGTTCGCCGCGTCGATCACCACGTTCAGGCCCGCGGGGTCCAGGTGGTCGATCAGCGCCAGCGCGTCGGTGCCCAGATCGACCAGCTCGGCCCGGGGCCACAGGCCGACCGTGCGGGCGTGTTCCAGCACCGCGGCGCCCACGCCGTCGTCCCCGTAGAACGAGTTGCCCACCGCGATGATCTTCATACCCGCCTATTCGACGAAATCCACGTCCAGCATGTGCACCGAACACGAGATGCACGGATCGTACGCCCGCACCAGCATCTCCAGGTAGGATGTGATCTCCTCCTGGGACCTGTCCAGGATCTCGGGCACCAGCTTCTTCATGTCGTCGTCGATGTTCTCCAGGTTCTGGCCCGTGGGGATGATGCAGTTGGCGGCGGTCAGCCGGCCCTGCCGGTCGTAGGTGTACTCGTGGTACAGGATGCCTCGCGGCACCTCGGTGGCGCCCACCCCCGTACCGAAACGGGTCGGTTCCTGGTCGGGCTCCTCCTGCTGCAGGCCGCGCTCCAGCAGCTCGTCGATGATCCGGATACTGTCCACGGTGCAGTGCGCGGCCTCGACCACCTGGGCGATGGTGTTCATGTAGGGATTGCAGCACCCCGGTTCCAGGCCCAGGGCCCCGGCCGCCTGCAGGGCCAGATCGCACAACCGGTCGTGGTTGTTGTTCCAGCGCGCCAGGGCCCCCACGAAGTAGCTGCTGCGGTGGTGGCGGCAGTGCTTGCTGGTGCTGTGGGGCACGATGAACTCGTTGGTCATCTCCCGGTACATGGAGTCGGCCACCCGTCCGGTGTCCGAACTGCAGATATCTCCGTCGTACAGGGCGTAGTCGTCGTCGCTGCGCAGGGAGATGAATTCCGTATCCCGCTCGAACACCGGGATCTCCCCGGCCAGGGTCTTCAGCGTCTCGACGGTCGCCAGCAGGTCCGGGGTCATGTCCTCGACCAGGCGGCGCTTGAGCTCCTTGAGCTCGTCGGGCGCCGGGATGTGCGTGAACCCGCCCGGCACCGGCGTGATCGGATGCACTGCGCGGCCGCCCACCACCTCGCCGATGTCGTTGGCCAGGCGCTTCATGCGCAGCGCCCGCACCACGACGTCCGGGTGCGACGAGACCAGGGGAAACACCGAGCCCACCTTCAGGAAATCCGGGGCGGCCAGGAAATAGGCGTGCAGGATGTTGGACTGGATGGTCGCGCCGTGGATCAGCAGCTTGCGCAGCAGCACCGTCTGCTCGCTGACGGTCAGGCCCAGGGCCTGCTCGGTGGCCTTCAGCGAGGTGATCTGGTGTCCCAGCGAGCAGATGCCGCAGATGCGCGAGGTGATGATGGCCGCCTCGTGGAAGCTGCGCCCCTTGAGCATGGCCTCGAAGTAGCGGGGCGCCTCGACGATCTCCAGCTGGGCCTTCTCCAGCTTCCCCTCGCGCATGTTCACCACGATGTTGCCGTGACCCTCGACCCGGGTCAGGTGCTCGACGTTGATGTCCAGGTTCCTCGTCATGACTTGAGCCCCTCCAGTTCGTGGGAGTTGTACAGGTGCAGGCGCTTCCAGGCCTCGTTCACGGACAGGCCGTGCTTCACGAGTATCTCCTCCATGGCCTTCAGGTTGGGTTCGGGCACCAGGCCCCGGCAGCCGGTGCAGTACTGGCCGAAGCTGGGGCAGTGGGCGTCGCAGCCGCCGCGGGTGACCGGGCCCAGGCAGATCATCCCCTTCTCGTACACGCACTCGTTCTCCTTGAGCTTGCACTCGACGCAGACGGCGCTGTTCGGCTCGACCGGCTGCTTGCCCATGACCAGGGCGGTGAAGACCTTCAGGAACTCGAGCTGGGTCATGGGGCAGCCGCGCACGTTCACGTCCACCTTGACGACCGCCGACAGCGGCAGCGCGGGCAGCGTGGGGAACAGGTACTTGTCCTTCCCGTAGACCTCCTCGCGCACCTCCTCGATGGGCCGGGTGTTCTTCATGCCGTTGATGCCGCCCTGGACCGCGCACGCACCGACGGCGACCAGCACCTTGGCCCGGCGCCGGATGTCGTTGATGCGCTTGATGCAGTCGGGCGTCGAGAGCGACCCCTCGACGAAGGCGATGTCGTACTCGCCCGGACGGTCGTCCATGGCCTCGCGCCACTCGACGATGTCCACGTGTTCGAGCATGTCCAGCAGCTGGTTCTCGAAGTTGAGCTGGTTGAGTTCGCAGCCCTCGCAGCCGGTGAAGTCAAAAAACGCGACGCGCGGTTTTGCGGCCATCAGAGCGCCTCCTCGAGGGATTTAAGGTCGGGGTAGTGGTACACCGGGCCGTCCTGGCACACGTAGGAATGGTTGATCTGGCAGTGCCCGCACTTGCCCACGCCGCACTTCATGCGCCTTTCGAGCGACATGTAGATGGCCTCGTCGGGCAGGCCGCGGGATTTCAGGGCCAGCAGCACGAAGCGGTACATCACCGGCGGGCCGCACACGCAGCACACCGTCCTGTCCAGGTCCAGGTCCAGGCCGGGGATCAGGGTGGTGATCACCCCGACCTTGCCCTCCCACTGCGGGGAACCCCGGTCCACCGTCACGTGGAAATCGACGTCCGGGTCCTCTTGCCAGGCCGCGATCTCGTCCGTGAACAGCAGCTCCTGGTCGCTGCGGCTGCCGTAGCAGATGATCAACCGCCCGAACTCGTCGCGGCGATCCAGCACGTAGTTGATCAGCGAGCGCATGGGCACCAGGCCGATGCCGCCGGCGATGATCAGCACGTCCTTACCCTTGAATTTCTCCAGGTCGATGCCGTGGCCGAACGGACCGCGGATGCCGACCTTGTCGCCGGGTTTCAGCTCGGCCAGCTTCTCCGTGAGCAGCCCGACCCGGCGGATCCCCAGCTCGAACACGCCCTGCCGGGTGGGCGAAGACGAGATGGAAAAGGGCGCCTCGCCCACGCCGAACACCGAGACCTCCACGAACTGGCCAGGCTGATGGCCCAGGTCGCGGCCGCCGGGCAACTGAACCGTGTAGAGGGTCTCCAGCTCGGTCAGGCGCTTGACCTCGAGGACCTCCGACATGACCGGCAGGTAAAGATCCTGCGGTTCCTGGGTGGATACGGATTCATTCAGCTTCATGCTCACAACTCCCCTACATGGCCGTGGTGTGGCGCTCTTCGAAATCCGATACGCACCGGTTAACGATGCTGACGATGCTGATCCCGGCGGTGCAGTAGGCGGTGCAGCGGCCGCAGCCCACGCACCAGGGGTGCCCGGTCTTGTCGCTCAGGTACTTGAATTTGCGCATCACCCGGTGGCGCTGGCGCTCGGCCAGGCCCCCGCGGAACACCTCGCCGCCGGCGACCTCGGTGAACTCCCGCAGCATGCACCCGTCCCAGATGCGCTCGCGGGTGCCTCCGGTCACGGTGATGTCCACGTTCTCTTCCACGTTGAAGCAGTAGCAGGTGGGGCAGACGATGTTGCACGAACCGCAGCCCACGCACTTCTCGGCCATCTCCGCCCAGATCTCGTTGTTGTAGCTGGCGGCCATGACCTCGTTCAACTTGGCCTGGGGCAGAAAGATGTGCTGATGGAAATGCCCCGGCGCGGGCTTGGGCCGCTCCGCAGGCGGAAGCTCGAAGCCCGACACCAGCTCACGGCCGGCGTCCGTCAGGACCTCCACCAGGTAGCCCTCGCGCACGCGGGTCAGGAAGGCATCGAATCCCGCCGTTTCGTGGGGTGAGATGCCCACCGAGCCGGAAAAATGAAACTCGTCCGGTTCGAACGAGACGCCCACCCAGACCACGCCCTCGCGCCGGGTCAGGTAGTTCTTCTCGGGGTGCCCCTGGCTGAAGTTGTAATCGAGCCGGTCGATGGCGGCGCGGTCGTAGGAATGGATGCCGAGCAGGATCGCATCCAGAGGCTCGACCGCCGCCGGCGTGAAGGAGTGGTCCGTCAGATCGAAGGACAGCAACTCGTCCCGCGGGGGCAGGAAGAACTTCTTGACCGACTGCATGGTCCGGCCGTAGTCAAGGATCACCGCGGCCGGGTCATCCACTTTCTCCAGCGCCACCGAATGTTTGCCGGTGTGCTGCGGGGCATAGACGGTTTTTTGTTGCATCAGGTGCGAGACGAAGGCCTCGACGCGATCGCTTGCCAGGAATTTCAGATCCATGGGCGTTCCCCTTGCCGGTCGGTCGGAATTCCAAAGGACACTCATTTTCCAGGAGTTACTATGCCAAAGCCTACTCCTTTGTTGGAAACGTTATTATTAAAACAGCTAGTGTCAAGAAAAAAACATCCAGGAAGCCGGCCGAGTCCTTATGTGTTAGATAAAAGAATGATATATCATTTTCTTTCTCGGCAATTTCCTGATCCGATGGAATAGGCAACTCCGGGACGCCCGTTTCATCACCCTCCCCTCAAGAAGCTCACTCGATCGCCCACGCCACCGCCCAATCGTCTCCCCTGGGCGTGATCCGCCCGGCCCGTACGTGTCCGCGATGATGCCAGAGGAACCGGTATCCTTGCGACGGCTGCTCGCTGAAAACCAGGTCCGGAGGGCCCCCTTGTCGCAAGGACACCTCACAGGCCGCCCCCCCGATGCGAGTCGCAAACTTCAGCACAGGCCAAGCTTCCGGCAGGTGGGGTTCTATCACCACCCGCGGCGGCGTGGCCGTCAAATCCACCTGCAGGCCCGCGTAGTCCTGCACCACGTTGCGCAGCAGCTCGGCCAGGGACCAGGCCTGGCTGGTCGCGCCGCCGAACTCGTCGTTGCTGGCGGCGCGGTCGCCGTCGCGGATCTCCTGCAGGGTGCCGACGGCGCCTTCGTCCAGGATCTCGTCCAGCAACATGCGCGTCTGGCCGAAGCCGTCCGCGGGGTCGCCCAGCGCCGAGACGTAGGCCCCCGACAGCCACAGCCA
>JANTFX010000055.1 GCA_024763215.1 Candidatus Krumholzibacteriia bacterium
GCACCCTGTCCCAGGTCCTGGCCGGCAACGAGGACTATGAAGTCACCTCCGGCACCGTCACCTACCTGGGCCGGGACCTGCTGGAGTTGCCGGTGGAAGAGCGCGCCCGCGAGGGCATCTTCCTCGCCTTCCAGTACCCGGTGGAGATCCCCGGCTTCGCCAACGCGGAGTTCATGCGCGCGGCGGTCAACGCCCACCGCAAGCACCGCGGCGAGCCCGAGCTGGACGCCTTCGACTTCAGCCGTTTCGCGCGGGAAAAGATCGCCCAGCTCGAGCTGGACCCGCAGCTCATGACGCGGTCGCTGAACGCCGGCTTTTCCGGCGGAGAGAAGAAGCGCAACGAGGTGCTGCAGATGACCCTCCTGGAGCCCAAGCTCGCCATCCTGGACGAGACCGACTCGGGCCTGGACATCGACGCCCTGCAGGTCGTGGCCAAGGGCGTCAACTCGCTGCGCGGACCCGAGCACGGCTTCCTGGTCATCACCCACTACCAGCGCCTGCTCGATTTCATCGTGCCGGACAAGGTCCACGTCCTGGCGGGCGGACGGATCATCAAGACCGGCGGCAAGGAGCTGGCCCTCGAGCTGGAGGCCAAGGGCTACGGCTGGCTCGACGTGGACAGCGCCGTTGAAGCCGTGACCGGCAAGGAGGGCTGAGCGTGAAAGCAGCATCCGGAACCATCGCCGATATCCGCGGCCGCGAGGAATGGAAGTACGGGGATGCCTCGCCCCTGACCGACGGGGGCTTCACTCCGGTCCGGGATCATGCCCGGCCCGTGGGCGAGCTGCCCTTGCTGCCCGGTTGTACCGACACCCACCGCCTCGTGCTTTGGAACGGCCACTTCCTGCCCGATGCTTCCTGGAACCCCGGGGATCCGTCCTCCGGAGTGGTTCTCGCCCCCCTGGCTGCGGCCAGGGCCACTCCGGAGTTCGCTTCCCTGGCCACGGCCGAGGCCGGCCCCATCGCCGCCCTCAACGCCGAACACCTGCAGGACGCCCTGCACATCGACCTGGCCGAGGGCGCCATCTTGGACCGCCCCCTCGAGCTCGTCTTCGTGACCGACAACCAGACCGCAGGCAAGCTGGTCGCCCCCCGCGTGCTGATCACCGCGGCAGGCGGCAGCTCAGCCGTGGTCATCGAACGCCACCTGAGCCTGGGCGACGGCCGGGTCCTGAACGTGCCGGTGACCGAGATCTTCTGCGCACCCGGTGCTCAGCTGACCCACCTCAAGTGGCTGGGCGAAGGCCCGGCGGCCATGCACTACGGCGGGACCTTCGTCCGCCAGGATACCGGCAGCAGCTACACCTCCGGTGAATTCCTGCTCGGCGGCGAGCGCACCCGCCGCGAGCTGCACGTGCACCTGGCCGGCGAAGGTGCGGCCTGCACCCTGTCCGGGCTGTCGATGACCGACGGCCTGCGCCACAGCGACGTGCGCACCCGCGTTCATCACGAGGCGCCAGGATGCACCACCGACGAGCTGTACAAGGGCATCTTCGCCGGCGATGGCCAGGGGGTCTTCGACGGCTTGATCCGCGTGGCCCCCGGCGCCCAGCAGACCCAGGCCTTCCAGACCAACCGCAACCTGCTTCTGAGCGACGACGCCGTCAGCTACAGCATCCCCCGGCTGGAGATCTACGCCGACGACGTCAAGTGCAGCCATGGTTCGACCACCGGCCAGCTCAGCGCCGAGCAGATGTTCTACCTGCGCAGCCGGGGCTTCGACGCGGCGCAGGCCCGCCGCCTGCTGTCCTACGCGTTCGCCAGCGAAGTCGTCGACCGCATCGGGCACTCCGACCTGAAGGAAGAGATCACGGACGAAGTGCACCGCCTCCTGGACAGGGTGCAACGATGAAGAACACGGCCACCAGGCAGGCATGGAAGACGGATTTCCCGGTTTTTGCCGACCGGAACCTGGTGTTCCTGGACAGCGCGGCCAGCGCCCAGAAGCCGGCGGTCGTCCTGGACGCCATGCGCGAATTCGACGCCCACAGCTACGCCAACATCCACCGCGGCGTCTACAAGCTCAGCGAAACCGCAACCGCCGCCTACGAGGGCGCCCGCGCCAAGGTCGGCACCTTCCTGGGCGCCGCCAGCGAGCGCGAGATCATCTTCACCCGGGGCGCCACCGAGGCCGTCAACCTCGTCGCCAACAGCTTTGCCCGGCCTCGGCTGGCCCCCGGGGACGAGATCCTCATCACCCACCTGGAGCACCACGCCAACATCGTGCCCTGGCAGCTGGTGTGCGAGCAGACCGGAGCCGTGCTAAAGGTCGCGCCCATCACCGACCGGGGCGAGGTGGACCTGGAGGCCTTCGCCTCGCTGCTGGGCCCGCGCACCAGGCTGGCCGCCTTCGCCCATGTCTCCAACGCCCTCGGGACGGTCAATCCCGTGACCGAGATGACCGCCATGGCCCATGCCCAGGGGGTTCCCGTGCTCGTGGACGGCGCCCAGGCCGTGCCCCATTTGCCGGTGGATGTGCAGGAGATCGGCTGCGACTTCTACGTCTTCTCAGGCCACAAGCTGTACGGGCCCACGGGGATCGGGGCTCTTTACGGCAAGCAGGAACACCTGGAAGCCATGCCGCCCTGGCAGGGCGGCGGGGACATGATCCTGTCGGTCACCTTCGCCGGAACCACCTACGCCCCGGCCCCGGGGAAGTTCGAGGCCGGCACGCCCAACATCACCGGCGCGGTGGGCCTGGGAGCGGCCATCGACTACCTCGAGGGCCTCGGTTGGCCCGCCATCACCGCCCACCAGGAGGATCTGCAGGCCCACGCCGAACCCTTGCTGAGGGGCATCGACGGCCTGCGCCTGATCGGCGAGCCTACTCGCAGGGCGGGGCTGTTCTCGTTCGTCATGGACGGCATCCACCCTCATGATGTGGGCACCTTCCTGGCCGCCGAGAACATCGCCGTGCGCAGCGGCCACCACTGCGCCCAGCCGGTCATGGAACGCTTCGGCGTGCCGGCCACGACCCGCGCATCGGTGGGCCTGTACAACACGCGCGAGGACCTGGACGCCCTGCACGCGGCCCTGCTGCGCATGAAGGAGTTTTTCGACGCATGAGCGAATTGCGCGACCTCTACCAGCAACTGGTCCTGGACCACGGACGCCACCCCCGCAACAAGCACGCCATGGACCAATGCGCCGACGGCGCCCAGTGCTGCCACACCGAGGGATACAACCCCCTGTGCGGCGACAAGCTGACCCTGTACGCCAAGGTCCGCGGTGACGTGATCGAGGATCTGAGCTTCGAGGGCGAAGGCTGCGCCATCTTCACCGCCTCGACCAGCATGCTGACCGAGGTGCTCAAGGGGCGCAAGGTGAGCGAGATCCGCGGCATCCTGGATGAGTTCCTGGAGATGCTCACCAGCGGCGAGAAGGAACCCGACCCCGAAGGTCTGGGCAAGCTGGCGGTGTTCGGCGGGGTGAAGGATTTTCCCGCGCGGGTCAAGTGCGCCACCCTGCCCTGGCGGGCCCTGGAGATCATCCTGGAAAGCGTGGATGGGGATACGGTTGCCGGCTCCCCGGTCGCGACCGAGGATGACTGATCAGCCGGCCTTTCCCTCCAGCATGAACAGCCGGTGCTGCATCTCCTGCTGCGGCATGAGGTCCCCCTTGCGCGCGGCGACATCCAGGCCCTCACGATAGACCGCGGCCGCTTCCTCCGGTCGCCCCAGGTTCTCGAGGGCCCGGCCGCGAGCCGCGTACAACGGGCTGTTGTCACCCATGACCGCGCAGGCCCGGGCCAGGACATCCTCGGCCTCCGCCCACTCCTCCATATCGCCCAGGGCCTTGCCCATCCCCATGAGGGCCAGACCATCGCGGGGATCCACCGCCAGGACCTCGGCGAACATGGCCCGCCTGCGCCCGGCATCCTCCCGGCGTTCCCGCCGGGCCGCCTGCTCACGGGCGGCGATCTCCTCCTGGGTCATGCCGCCGCCGAACTTCTTGAGGGTGGCCAGGTCCTTCTGCCGTTCGGCCTCCTCCTTGTCACCCAGCTTCATGAAGAACAGCGACAGGTTGGTGTTGACCATGGGCTCGTCGGGCGCCCGCTCTTCCAGGCGGCGGAAGATGTCGATGGCCTCGTGGTAGCGGCCCGAGCGCCCCAGGACCACCCCCAGCGCCTCCCAGGCTGCGGTGAGGGTCCCGTCCAGGGCCACCGCCTCCTGTAGCAAGGCTGCGGCCTGCTCATCCCGGCCCGCACCGAACATCCGCACCGCCTGGCGGTAGCACTGGGCCGCCCGCTCGCCGGTGGATGCTCCGGTATAGAACGGCAGGGCAACCACCTCGGCCTCGATTTCCTTGGCACCGGCCTCGAGCTGCAACCGGGTACCCGGCGCGCGGTGGTCCCGCCCCAGGTAGACCATGGCCACCGGGCGGTCCCAGGCCACCGAATAGCCCGACGAGGCCCAGGTGCCGATGGACCGCCCCTCGCCTGTCCGCAGAGGGCTGCCAGGCTGGGGCAGTTGGCCGGGATCGAGCAGCAGGGGTTCCTGGATCACCAGGCCGGTCAGACGGCGGGGCACCGAGCCATAGGTCCGGATGCGGGCCACCACCTCCTGGCCGGGGTAGCAGCCCTTGGTCCAGGAGACGGTCTGCTGTTCCATTCCCGTGGCGGGCAGGATGGTGGCTCCGGGCTCGAAGTCCGGGCCCGCCAGAGGCCAACCGGATTCCAGGCGCAACCAATCCCAGGCCTGCCGCCCGTCGGAATCGTCTGCCAGGAAAGCCATCCCGCAGCTCTGGGCGGCCTCCTGGAGATCGGTATGACGGCCGGAGGGAAGCAGCGCCAGCAGACCCGGATCGCCCGTCAGGGGCAGGTCCATCCGCAAGGCCTCCTCCGGCAGCCTTGCCACCAGCGCATCCAGGCGCGCCCGGGGGCCGTTGGCCGTCAGGCCGGAAAACTCCCCGCTCACATCCTCGAGATCCACCGCCGACGCCACCACGAACCGGGCCAGATGGGCCTGCAGCCGTTCGATCTGTGTGACCTCCAGCACCGCCAGAAAGGAAGGGAAGGGCTGCCCCCGTGCGGGCAGCCGGCACAGATGGAACAGGACCTGGACAGCGCCGGTGCGGGTCAGGGCCGCGGCCGGGCGGCTCTCGCCCGGACCCAGGCCGAGGACATCGCAGGTCAACTGGGTGTGCAGGAATTTGGCCGCGTCGGGCCCGGCAACCAGCAGGGCGCCCAGCCGTGGCGGGCCGCCCCAGAGGCAGGCCGCCCCCGAGTGGCGGACCCTGCGACAGAGGTCCGCCGTCTTCCCCGTCAAACCGTGAAGCTTTCGCCGCAGCCGCAGGTGTTGGAAGCGTTGGGGTTGTTGAAACGGAACCCCTTGCCCCCCAGACCCTGTTCGAACTCCAGCCTGACCCCGCGCAGGTAGATGACGCTCTTGGGATCCAGGAAGATGGAAAACCCATCCCGGTCCAGGACCAGATCCCCCTCGCGGCGGGGCGTGAACTCCAGGTTGTAGACCAGGCCCGAGCAGCCGCCGCCGGCCACGCCCAGGCGCAGGCCATGGTCGGGCTTGCCTTCCTGCTCCAGCAGACGCGCCACCTCGGCCTCCGCCGCCGAGGTCAAGGTCACAGGCTCGGTGGCCGCCGCCGCATCATCAACGGCCTCGGCCCCGACCTCCGGGGCCGGGACCGGGGGCAGGCCGGCAGCTTCCACCGCACCGTTGCCCGTGTCGTAGAAATCCTTCAACGGGGCCAGGCGGGAAAGGCTCGCGGTTTCCAGGGCCAACCGGTCATGCCTCTTCCAGGCCCCGAAGCGGGCCGCCCGCTGCAGGTACTCGGCGTTGGTGCGCCCATCCTGGCCCTCGCTGTGCTCGTCGACATCGACCAGCACCACGGATTCCGGCGTCCGCTCGTGGCAACGACCGATGTAGACCGTGTCACCGGAAACGGCGGCCACGGTGATCCCGTGCAAGGGATCGCGGGTGTCGTGAAACGTGCCCATGGGGCTCCTTATGCCGGCCGGCCGTCACGGCCGAGCTGGTCGAAAGCGGATGTCAGATCGCGGGCGATCTCCTCGGGCCCGCGGCCTTCGATGAGATGCCGGGGCATGAAGTGGACGAGTTCTCCGGCCCGGAAAACCGCAACCGATGGGCTGCTGGGGGGAACATCCCCCATGAGCTCGCGGGCGCGGGCGGTCGCCTCGAGGTCCTGGCCGGCGAACACCGTGGCGAATCGCGCCGGGCGCGAGGGGTGCTCCATGGACAGCAGGACCGCGGGGCGGGCGCTGCCGGCGGCACACCCACACACCGAGTTGACCAGCAGCAGCGAGAGGTCGTTGTCGGTGCGGAAAAAGGCGTCCACCTCGCCGGGCGTCCGCAATTCCTGGACGCCGCTGGTGGTCAATTCGGCGCGCATGGGCGCCACCATCTGCTCGGGGTATGGCATGGGGAATGCTCCCTGTTGGAATCCAGTGATCGACCTTCAACCGGGTCGTTACCCATGATTTAGAAAAGAATACCTTTTATGTCAACTTTTAAGGAACTTGTGCTTGCCGGATTTCTTCCCCCGGCTCATTTTGATCGGGAAAGGAGGCGCCCATGCGACGCCGGGAAAAGGAAATCACCGACCGCAGCGACATCGACGCCGTGATCCGCCAATGCCAGGTCTGCCACCTCGGGTTGACCGACGGCGACCAGCCTTATGTGGTGCCGCTGAGCTTCGGCTACGACGGCGAGGCCGTGTATTTCCACAGCGCCAAGCTGGGCCGCAAGATCGACCTCCTGCAGAGCAACCCCCGCGTGTGCGTACAGTTCGAGATCAACGACGGCCTGATCACCGGACCCGAGGCCTGTGACTGGAGCACGGCCTACCGCAGCGTCATGGGCTTCGGCACCGCCTGCCTGGTGGAAGACCCCGCCGCCAAGCACAGCGCCCTGGCCCTGCTCATGGCCCAGTACTCCCCGGGAGAATTCACCTTTTCCCCCACCGTGGTTGACCGCACGGCGATCATCAAGGTCACCCTGGATCTGGTGACGGGAAAGCGGTCGACTTCGGCCTGAACCATCCTGTTAATTTTTTATTTGCCCGGGATCTTTGCGCTGGCTACATTCCCCCCTGGTCCTTGTTTATGAAATTGATTGACTTTTTCAGCAAGGGGTCCAAGGAATGATTCGCTCACGTTTCTTGTTCCTGCCGGCCATCGTTGTATTCGTCTCGTTGCCAATGTGTTGGGGCATCCCTGTTTTAGCCGCCGACACCACCGAATGCTTCACCGTAGGGCCCACCGACTTCGAGATGTACCTGAGCTTCGAAGGCATGGGGCGCCCTACGGCCGAACAGGCGCTGGGCCAACAGGTCGTGCTGGGCTACGGTCTGACCGAGCACCTTTCGGGTTACTTCAGCACCACCCTTTCTGCGGACGGGAACCTGGTTCACACCGGCACCGAAACCGCAGCCGGGCTTTACGGCACCCCCCTGGACGGCGAGCACCTCGATCTGGATGTCTTCCTGGGATGCAGCACCGACGGCGATGACCATTTCACCACCGGTCCGGGCCTGGAGCTGAACTGGGATGCCGCCCCCGACCTTGCGGCCTGGGGCCTGTACGCGCGTAGCGGGCTGGCCGTCTCGGGACACGAGACCGCCGACGGGTTCGGCCGGACCACGGACCTGAAGCTGACCCTTGGCTGCTACTGGACGCTCGCGGCAGGCCAGCAGTTGCTGCTGGAATTCGACGGTGCCACCGAGGATCATCCCTCCCATCTGCACGGTACGCAGAAGGAGTGGTCCACCGGCGGTTGGGCTCTGGGCTACAACGTGGACCTGAACGACACCATGGAACTGCTCACTCAGGCTTACATCGATATCCCCGAAGACGGTGAAGACACCGGTTTCGGGTTGATGGTGGGCTTCATCGCCACCCTGGGCACCGACTAATCCGGCGCCTGGTCCGGATAGATCTGCCGGGAACCGGACCAGAACCGGCAGCCGAACCGCTCGACCACCTGGGCCCGGGGGTCCCGGGCCAGTTCGGCCAGGACCTGGTCCACCACGCCCTCTTGCCAGTGGGACAGGGCCTCGCGCAACAGATCCTCGCGCATGGGGTGGCGGACAATGATGTCCAGGACCGCAGTGGCGGGATCCTCCTCCTCTCCCAGCTCGAAAACTCCGGGCCGTTCCTGGAGGATCGTGACCACATCGCCCAGGATCGCGCGGGCGCGGGCCAGGGCCTCGTCGCCCACAGGTTGCACCCACGGTTCCACAGGCGGACGCGTCGGCGATACGAGATGCAGGCTGTCGGGCCGGATGCGCGCGACCACCGCGGCCAGATCGCGTAGCTGCTCCTCGCTGTCGTTGACCCCGCGCATCAACATGGTCTCCACCCACAGCTGCCCCGTGTACTGCTCGCGGAACGCCACCAGGCCGTCCACGTGCTGCTGGAAATCCAGGTCCGGATGATGGCGGGTGATCTTCTTGAACAGCTTCGCCTGGCCGGCGTCCAGGCTGGGCATGACCGCATCGGCGGGCAACAGCTCCCGGCGCACCTCGGGCACCGACAGCAGCGAGCCGTTGGTGATCACGGCGACCGGGTAGGGCGCCATCTCCTTGACGGCCAGGATCAATTCTCCCATACCGCTGTGCAGGAGCGTCTCCCCGGAGGCCACGAAGGTGATCCAGTCCACTTCCGTGGGCTCGAGGCTGCCCAGGGCCCGGCGCACATCCGCCAGGATCTTCTCGACGGGCACGTAGGCGCGGCGCTCATTCACCAGCGGGCGCGTCCGTCCCAGCTGGCAGTAGATACAGTTCCAGTTGCAGGTCTTACCGCCGGGCAGAGGATCGATGCCCAGGGATTGCCCCAACCGGCGCGAGGGCACCGGCCCGAAGACCGTCCTCAGATTCTCACCGTTTTCATGCTCGGCCATGGGAAACCTCCCCAGAGGATCGTGACCTCACGCACAACAGGAAGCGTTCATCCCTGACAATATAAACCCAAATATCTGGAACATCGGTGCTCAATACACGTTATTAGCAACATCTTCGTTCCCACCGGCCAAAGGAGAACACCCCATGGGCGCCCACGAAATCGCCAAGGGCCTGGAAGTCTGGACCCTGCAGACCCTGGTCAACGTCTCGATCCTGCTGGGCTTCTTCGCCATGGGCCTGGCCCTGGCCCAGGCCTACTTCGCCTCCCTGCGCCGCAAGCTCACCCTGCGCGTCTCCATCGAGCTGTGGGATGTGGCGGTGACCCTGCTGACGGACATCTTCCTGGTCATGGTCGTGCTCATCGGATTTCTCGTGCTGAACCCGGACATCATGGCCGACATCAAGATCGCCGTGCCGTTCATCCCCGTGGGCACGGCCCTGTTCGCGGCCGCCCTGGTCCTGCGGCTGTTCTACGGTGGGCACGACCTGGGCAGCCCGCACTTCAAGACCTCCCTGGGCCTGATGCTGGTGGCGGTCGTCGTCCAGACCATCGGCTTTTCCCTGGTCATGGAGGCGGCCAGCGGCGAGTACCTGGCCAGCCACCCCAGCCCCTT
Organism: Candidatus Krumholzibacteriia bacterium; assembly: GCA_024763215.1. GTDB lineage: Bacteria > Krumholzibacteriota > Krumholzibacteriia > LZORAL124-64-63 > LZORAL124-64-63 > JAHJTW01. The sequence goes on from JANTFX010000055.1 coordinate 9,489, forward strand.
CTGGGATTTCATCAAGACGCACCTGCGCTCCAACGCCGACCCCCACGGCCTGGAGCTGGCCCAGGGGACGTTCAACGTGATGTTCCCGGTGATGCTGATCATCTTCGGCTGGGGGTTTTCACGGGCCATCAAGCAGATCAACGCCCGCCGGTCGTCATGAGAGGCTGGCTGTGGCAGTTGGTTGAACGGTCCTGCACCGGCTGCGGGATCTGCCGGGACGTGTGCCCCGAAGGGGCCATCCGGCAGACCCGCGACATGGGTCTGCCCGAACCGGTGCCCGGCGCCTGCACCGGCTGCGGCGGTTGCGTGGCCGAGTGCCCGTTCGATGCCATCGTCATCGAACCTGTTTCTGCGCAGCCTGGCCCGCGTACCGGAATTTCTTAACCCCTGTGCTACCGGAACATCGCCTTGAGCTTGCCCCAGGAGCACTCCTCGTCGTCGATGACCCAACCGATCAAAGGATAATGGTCCCACGTCATACCGAGGATCGGGTAGGGCGTGTCCCCGAAACCGTCGCTGCCGGGCTCATCCTGGTTGACGCCGCTGAAATGATCCTCGCCTGTATAGTCGCCCCAGTAGTTGCCCCCGGTGGGATAACCTCCATCCCACTGATCGTATTCCACCCCCTGGTAATCAGGGTTGTCGTACACCTGGATGTCGTTGGCGAGGATATCGTTGGCATAAAAGACCAGATCTTGGACCCCCGGGCCGTTGATGTTGATCCCCATATGATTGCCGGCGATATAGTTGTGGTGCATGGTGTTGCCCGTGGCATGGAATGTGGCGTACAGTCCAAAATGGTTGTTGGTCATATCACACTGGGTGATCGTGTTTCCGGTGGCTCCGTTGAGCAGAATTCCCGCCAGACCGTTGTTCTGTAAAGTACAATCGGATACCTGGCCATTCTGGAGGAAATCCAGGGAAATCCCGATCCCGTCGTTCCCGGAGCTGAGGCAGTGGTCGATGGTGACCGCGGAGGAACCAACTTCGGTCTTGATCCCGGCCTGGGAATTCAAGGTCGCGGTGCACTGGGTAACCTGCGCGTTGCTAACATGATGGAGTTTGATGCCGTCCTGCCCGTTGCCGGTGGCCATGCATTCCCGGACGATCATACCGGAACCCTCGTCCATCCGCAGACCCCAGTTGGTGTTGTTCAGAAAAGCGCAGTTCTCGATGACGGCGCCGGTGGCGCCATAAGCCATCAGGCCGTTTGCGTCGTGCTGAAAGACCAGGTTTTCCACCCGCACATCGCTGGCATTGTTCAAGGTCAGACACGAGCCGCCGCCACCCCCGCCGTCAATGACCGCGACCAGGGGATCCGCGTTCATACCGCGCAGGCACAGCCTTTTCTCGATGGTGACCTGTTCCAGGTAGGTACCGGCACGAATCTGCACGGTATCCCCCACCTGGGCGGTATCGACCCCGGCCTGGATTGTGGGATAATCATCGGGAATGGTGATCACCGCTGCCGAAGCGGAAATACCGAGGAGCATCAGGGAGCAGAGGATCAGAATGGTGAGGCCTGCAGTGCGGCTGTCCCGGCCACATGATAATTGGCGCATGGTTCATCCCTCCTGTTACAAGACATGGTGCTGGAAATCAAGAAGAGTCGGTAGGACACGAAATCACCCTCCTTTTTGTTGGGTTGTAGTTGAAAACGAAAATACTTTATCTTTTTTATCTGAAAAACTCAAGCGATTTCCGTAGGAATCCATGAACCATTGGACTCGATCTACCCGATTCCGTTATGATTATTACATGTCTTTGATATGGACCCCTCCAACCATCAGGATCCGCTATATGAAAATCCTCCAGCCTGCTCCCCTGTCCGCCGCCGTGCTCCTGGCGGCCCTGACCCTGGTGCTTGCGGCCTGCTCGGACGATGATCCGGCCTGCCCGAACTTCCAGCTCGGCGCCGTCGAGGGGATCGTCACCGCGGCGGGAGAACCCGTGGCCGGAGCCACCGTCCTCGCCTTCCCGGCAGAGACCTCTCCCCGGACAGAGGAAGCCCGGGCTGTGACCGACTCCGCCGGCCGCTACCGCCTGGATCTCGCCAACGGTCTTTACTGGGTCGAGATCCAGTTGCAGCGCGGCGCATACTACTCGTCGGCGGACATCGACACCGTGCGCGTATCCTCGAACCTGACCCATCTGGATTTCCCCTGGGGATGCGCGGACATCCGGGTGGGCATGCCCGATGCTTTCGAGGGCCAGTCCTGCCACCTGTTCATGGAGGGCTTTCCGCCTGTCGGCCAGGATGCCGTGGTGACGGGAGGTTGGGCCGCGTTCTCCTTCCCCCTGCTGCGCCCCCAGACCTTCACCATGAAGCTCAGGTGCGGCCGGGTCGATATCGAATTCCCCGCCGCCATGACCAGGGACGATCCCCGGGACAGCCTCGTAGTCGGGCCCGATGAGCCTGCGGCCTACGTGATCGATTTTTCCTCGTCCTACACCACCCTCAGCGGCCGCATCACCGGCGGTTGGGAACAGGTGGGGGGCTCCCTGCCCCACATCGAATTCTTCAGCCCCGACTCCCTCCGCCTGGGCTCGGTGGCGGCTGATCAGGCAGGAAATTTCACCGTCGAGTTGCTGGCCCCCGGGGAAATCGTGCTTCACACCGACCATTGGGGTGGCATCGAGCGCTGGATCGGGGGCGCCTCCTGCGCCGCGGCCACCCACTACGATCTGCAACCCGGTGACCACCTCACCGGCATCGAGATCCCCGAGAGCCGCATCCGCCTGACGCTCCACGGGCCCGGGGAAATGATCGACCACGATGCCGCGGTGCGCCTGGTCAACGACCGAGGGCAGGAATTCCCTCTGGATACCGATTACGGGACCGGACCCAGGATCATCGGCAACCTCGACGCAGGACGCTGGTACCTGCAGGCCAACGGCTACGCCACGGACCAGACCTGGGCCGCGCAATGGTACCAGGGGGCCGATTCCCTCGGCGCGGCCACGCCCATCGACCTGGGTGAGGGCGAGGGTGTGGATCTGGCCATGGACCTGGTGCCGGGTGGCTCGATCAGCGGGCAGGTCCTCATGTTCGGCGGCACACCGCTGTTCAAGGTGGACTGCGCTCTGTTCGAGGCCAACGGCAAACCCCTGGGCGGCACCAGGTATCCGTTTTGGCCTAATTTTGAAGAAGGACGCTTCACCTTCCCCGGCCTTCCCGATGGACCTTTCTACGTGGCGGCCATCAACCCCAGAACAATGGAAACGGTCTGGTATCCCGGTACGACCGACTTCGCCGAGGCCGAGACCGTGGTCGTCTCCGGCCATGAGGCCGTGACCGGCATCACCTTCGACCTGGAATACGGATCGGAGGTCCAGCCATGACCCGCGGTCACCTTCGCCTCCCGAAGCCCGCGGCCACCTGCCTTGTGGTCTGCGGGTTGCTGACCGTGGCCCTGCTGGCCGGTTGCGACAGCGATCATACCGTTTGCGCTCCCGGGGTGGCCGCCGCCCGCCTGACCGGCCGGGTGCTCACCGGCGGCGACCCCTCGTCCCTGGACCTCGTGGCCGAGCCGGTGGACCTTCAGGAAGGGGAAACGGCGCTCTACCCCGCAGTTCCGGCGGCCGACGGATCCTACGCCATCGACGTGCCCCCGGGCCGATATGTCCTCAAGCTGGGCGGGGATTTTTACGTCCAGACGGATTTCTTCTACACCGCCAAGGGCCCGGCCTACGGGACCATGCCGCCCGATACCCTGGTGGCCGAAAACGGGCGCATCTACCCGAACCTGGATTTCGACCTGGGTTCCCTGAGCGTCCACGTGGACCTGCCCGATTCCCTCCTGGGTGGGGAGAGAGCCATGATCCTGTTGCACCGCGAAGGTACGGACGGCGGCTCATGGGATCCCGAGTTCCGCTGGCAGGAAACGGCCACCATCGCGGGCGACCTTGCCACCGTGACAGCGACGGGTATCCCGCCCGGCCGTTACCAGGTGGAGTTGGTGCTGGGTTACCGGCTATACGGGTGCTACTGCCCCTGGGACGGTCAGCACATCTGGTTGCCGGCCGGGGCCGGCGCCCCGCAGGCCACCTGGTACGAGGTCACCGCCGGAACGATGACGGAACTGACCTACGCCCCCCGGGATGCCTCCGCGCACCTGTCCGGCCGCATCGGTGGCGCCTGGCTGGAACTGGGCTTCGATCTGGAGCCGGAGATCTCCCTCATCGGCACCGACTCCACGACGATCATGGGCCGCCGCCGGGTGGGAGCCGACGGCTCCTTCGACCTGGTCCTCTACCAGCCCCGGCCGGTCAAGCTCCTGGTGACCCACCAGGGGATGCCCCAGTACATCGGCGGTCCGGATTTCGCCGCCGCCACGGTCTTTGATCCGGCACCGGGTGAGGCCATCTCCGGCATCGAGGCCGCGCCCTGCGCCGTGACCCTCGACACCTCCTCGCCCCTGGACACATCCTACGGAACAGGTGATTTCGAGCTCTACACCGCCGACGGCCGGACCCTGCTGGGCACCGTCGACGGCCAGATCTACTTCAAATCCACCTACATCCTGCCCAATCTGTGGCCCGGGGAATTCCTCATCAGGGCCGTGCCCCAGCCTGGTGTCCTGGGCCGGACCTGGTGGATCCCCCAGTGGTATCCCGGGGTGACCGACCCCGGCGAGGCCGAAACCGTCACCCTGACCCAGTACGGGGAGATCCTGCCCCTGTCCATGACCGTCCTGGCCGGGGGCAGCATCGCCGGGGACATCCTCGATGCTCCCGATCCCGACGCCTGGTGGTACGCCCTGGTCACCCCGGCCGACGACAGCACGATCTGGGGCCGGAATTACATCTTCGGCCCGCAAACGAGTTATCAGCTCGTCGGCATCCCCGATGGTAGGTGGAAGGTCGGGGCCTGCCTCATACACACCGCCACCGACACCATCTGGTACTCCGGCACCACCGACTGGGACGCAGCCGCGGTTATCACCATCGAGAACGGGAGCACGGTGGAAGGCATTGACATTCCTGTGGACTGAGATAAAGCTGGCCACCGCACACCCGAAGAAGTAGGTTGTAATAGTCTGCGACACCCGCCCTGGTACGGATGCCGGTCGGGTTTTTCCGGATGGAGCCGCCATGAATTCCACGCTGAAGGTCCCCGTGCATACATTTCATATCCCGGTCATGGGCACCGGATTCACCATCGACACCCCGTTGAAGGTGGCCCACTACGGCATATCCTCGGCCATCTCCCTGGTGGACGATGTTTTCATCGAACAGATGCGCCGCCGCATCAGCCGTGACTACGGCGAACCCTACGAGCCCATCGGCGACCTCGAAGAGGACGCACGGGCCCGGCGCATCACCGCGTACCTCGACCTGCTCGATACCCTGGTGCGGCGCAATGTCGAGCGCGTGCGCAACTCGGTCTTCGCCGCCGGCAGCGAGATCACGCGTTACTTCGAACTTTTGCCTTCCTCTCCGGTGCGCGAGCTGTACGAGCGCATGCTGGCCGCTACCGGGGATGCCGAGCGCCGCTCCCTGCAGGAGCGCCTGCGCGGGTACGTACGACCCGGCGGCATCGATGTGAACATCATGACCAAGCTGGACCGGGATCAGGACCGCGGCGGCCACAAGCTGCCCGAGCGCTGCTCGGACGCCCTGAGCGCCCTGCGCGGCTTCATGAACAGCAAGGTGGACGGCTCGCTGGTGCTTTCGGCGGGCATGAACCGCCGGCTGTTCTCGTACATGGGCGAGTTCCGCGAATTGACAGCCACCTCCGGCCGCAACATGCACAAGCGCATCGTGCTGAAGGTCAGCGACTACCGTTCGGCCCTGCTGCAGGGCAAGCTGCTGGCGCGGCTGGGCCTGCCCATCGCGGAATTCCGCATCGAATCGGGTCTGAACTGCGGCGGCCACGCCTTCGGCGGCGCCGGCAAGCTGCTGGGCCCGGTGCTGGAAGAGTTCAAGCGGGAAAAGGCCAACCTCAAACAGACCCTTAGCAACGCGCGCGCCCAGGCTCTCAAGGCCCTGGGCAGGGAGTCCGACTGCGAGGATGAGGATTGTGCCCCGCGCATCACCGTGCAGGGCGGCCTGGGCGACCCCGACGAGGAGAAACTCCTGCGGGAATACTACGGCGTGGACGGCACCGGCTGGGGCAGCGCCTTCCTGTTCGTGCCCGAGGCCGTGAACATCGACCGCGGCAGCCTGCAAGCCCTGATCGACGCCGGCGAGCACGACATCCAGCTCAGCGGCGCATCCCCCCTGGGGGTCCCCTTCTGGAATCTGCGGACCTCCGCCAGCGAGCAGCGTCGTCTGCAACGCATCGCCGACGGCAAGCCCGGCACGCCCTGCCCCAAGGGCTATCTGGTGTCCAACTCCGAATTCACCACCGTACCCCTGTGCACCGCCAGCCGCCTCTACCAGAAACGCAAGCTCGAACAGATCGAACTGGCCCCCATGTCGGCGCAGGAAAAACAGCGCGCCGAGGAAGAGATCATGGCCAAAGCCTGCATCTGCCATGACCTGGCCGGCGTCGCCACCGTCCCCCTGGAGATCGACGCGGCCGCCACCCCCGCGGTCTGCTGCGGGCCCAACGCGGCCTACTTCCGTCAGTCATCCTCGCTCAAAGGCATGATCGATCACATCTACGGGCGGGCGCGCCTGCAGCTGGACGGCAGCCGGCCGCACATGCTGCTCAAGGAGCTGTCCCTGCACATCGAAAAACTGCGGGACGACCTGTCCCACCAGGCCGAGACCCCCTCGGAGAAGGCCGCCCGCGCCCTCGCCGCTTGCCGCGATAACCTGCAACAGGGTATCACCCAATACCGCGCCCTGGCCGGCAGGATGGCCGCCGATCGCCGGGAAAAGTTCCTGTCCCGGCTGGACCGGTTGCAGGGCGAGCTGTCGGAGCTGGGTCTGAAGCGCAAGATCCACGGCTGACCGCGCGCCTGCTTCGCCGGTCCGACCCGTCCCAAACATGGAAAACCGCCGATCCCCACGGGGACCGGCGGTTTGTTTTCCAGTCGGAAAGCTGCCTACTTGAGCAGGGTCATCTTCCTCGTGGCGCGGAAATCATCCGCCTGGATGAGGTACAGGTAGATCCCGGAATTGGCCTGCCTGCCGTAGTTGTCCTTCCCGTCCCAGACCACCGACTTGGCGCCGGCGTCCATGGCCTCGTTGACCAGGGTCCGCACCAGACGGCCCCGCTGATCGTAGATCCTCAGGCTGACCGGGCTCTTGTGGGGCAGGTCGAACCTGATGGTCGTCGTGGGGTTGAACGGATTGGGAACATTCTGCCGCAAGGCGAACACCAGCGGCACGGTGCTCTTCTCCGGCATCTCCGCCAGGGGCGCCAGGCCGCCGGTCACCGTCAGGGTATAGTTGCTGGTGGCTCCGTTGTAGCCGTCCACCCGCACATAGTACCGGCCCACCGAGGCGTTGTAGCTGCCAGCTTCGGGGTTGCTCACGGTGTAGCCGCGGTCCACCTGGGTGCCGCTGCTGTTGTACAGGTACCAGTCCAGGTCGGCGCTGCTGCCGATGGCCACGCTGATGTTGATGTTCCCGGCCGTGTCGACATCGAACCAGAAGTAGTCGTCGTCGCTACTGGACGAGATCGCCCCGCTGACAGCCACGCCGTCGCCGACCGGACCGTTGGACGAGGCGATGTCCCCGTTGGGCTCGGTCTCGGCCGTGATGGCCGAACCGCCGCCCCCGCCGGATCCGCCCACGCTGACGGCGATATCATCGAAGGCGAAGCCGTCGGTGGTGATGCCGTAGTTGTCGTACTGCTGGAACTTGACGATGAAGGTGGAGCTCATGGCCAGGCCGTTGGCTGACGCCAGCGCATCCACATCCAGGTTGAACTGGGTCCAGGTCTGGTTGGTATAGCTGGACCCGTTGAGGTCCTGCACCTTCACGAAGCTGGCCCCGTCGTCGTCCGAGAAGTAGACGCCGTCCTGAGAATGCGTTTCGTCCCCGAATTCCTTCCACCAGAAGGACAGGTCGACCTGGCTCTCACCGCTCAGGTCCAGATGCAACCAGGCTTCGTTCTGGCTGTAGTTGCCGTTGACCGAGGCGTCCATGGTCAGCTGGTAGCTGCCGCTGTGGGGCGAGTTGGCCGTGGTGACCAGGATCCGGCCGACGTTGGTCGAAGCGGTGGTCCAGTACTGGTCCAGCGCGCCGCTCTCGAAACCCGTGCTGTAGGGCACGGTGGCGTAGTTGCCGGTCGGCGGGGTGTACTCGATGGTGAAATTCGCGTTGCTGGTATCGCTGGCCGTGCCGCCGCTGACGCGCACCCGGCCCTGGGTCGTGGCCGCGGTGGGCACGTTCCAGGTGTAGGAGCCGTCGTTGGCCGTTCCGGCCACGATGCTCGACCAAGTTGAACCGCCGTTGTCGGAATAGTCGATATCCACGGTGGTGAAGGTCCCGGTGTACGTCCACGTGATGTTGGCCGTACCACCGCCGCTGAGGGTCTCGCCACCGTTGGGATAGGTGACCGTCACGGCATCGGGCGGCGGAGCGGTCCCCGCAGTCACACTGATGTCGTCGAAGCCGAAACCGTCGGTGGTGATGCCGTAGTTGTCGTACTGCTGGAACTTGATCACGAAGGTGGAGCTGAAGGACAGGCCGTTGGCGGCCGCCAGCGCGTCCACATCCAGGTTGAACTCGTTCCAGACGTTGTTGGAGTAGCTGCCGCCGTTCAGGTCCTGGACCTTGACGAAGCTGGCGCCGTCGTCGTCCGAGAAGTACACCCCGTCCTGGCTGTGCGTTTCGTCGCTGAAGTCCTTCCACCAGAAGGTCAGGTCCGCCTGGCTCTCACCGCTGAGGTCCAGGTGCAACCAGGCCTCGTTCTGGCTGTAGTTGCCGTTGACCGAGGCGTCCATGGTCATCTGGTAGCTGCCGCTGTGCGGCGTGTTGGCCGTGGTGATCAGGATGCGTCCGACGTTGCTCGAAGCGGTGGTCCAGTAATTGTCGAACGCTCCGGTCTCGAAGCCGGTGCTGTAGGGCAGGGTGGCGTAGCCGCCGGAGGCGGGCACGTCGATGGTGAAGTTGCCGTCGCTCACGTCCTGAGCCGTACCGCCGGTGATGCGCACGCGACCCTGGGTGGTGGCGTCGGTGGGCACGGACCAGCCGTAGGAACCGTCATTGGTCGTCGAAGACGTGATGAAGGTCCAGCTGGAACCGCCGTTGGTGCTGTACTCGATGGACACGGTGGTGAAGCTGCCGGTCCAGCTCCAGGTGATGTTGGCCACGTCGCCGGCGGTCAGGGTCTCGCCGCCGTTGGGATAACTCACGGTGATCACGTCGGCCGGTGGCGGCGTGCCACCGGCGGTGGCCGCATCGGCATCCACCATGCCGTAACCGGAATAACGGTCCCAGCCCGCTCCGGACTCGACGTTCTGGATGTCCTGGGCCGTGCTCACCAGGCGGTCCCGCACCTGGGCGGGGGTGAAGGCCGGGTTGGCGGCCTTGATCAACGCGCAGACCCCCGCCGCGTAAGGCGTGGCGCAGGAGGTTCCGTTGAACCACTTGCTGTAGTCGCTGGGGTCATAACCGGCGGAGCCCAAGAGGTCGGTCGTGGGCAGGATCGTCGGGGCGATGACGTCCACGGCGGCATTGCTGTCCTGGGTGGTGACACCGTAGTTGGAACCCCACCAGCGCTCACCGTCACAGGTGTAACCGTTGGGATCGGCGCTGACGCCCGAATTCAATTCGCTGGTGTTGCTCGAAGAACGCTTCCGGTCGCCACAGGGCGAGGCCGCGCCCACGGCGATGACGTACTGGTTGATGGCCGGGTAACTGATGGTCGAAGCGTTCTCGTTGCCCGTGGCCGCCAGCAAAGTCACCCCGGCGTTGTAAGCGTACTGCAGGGCCGCGTCGGTGGCAGAATCGCTGCTGATGGCCGCGCCCAGGCTCATGCTGGCCACATCCGCCCCGTTGTCGGCAGCGTAGTAGAGGGCGTTCTGGATGGATGAGAAATACATCGAGCCCGCGCTGTCGGCCACCTTCAGGGGCATGATGCTGCAGTCACCGGCGATGCCGGCGGTGCCCAGGTTGTCGTTGGCCATGGCGGCAGCCACACCCGCACAGGCGGTGCCGTGGCCGGGGCTGGAAGAATTGTCGTCGGGGTTGCTGTCGTCATCTCCGAAGTCGTAGCCGGTGACCTGGCGCAGATCCGGATGACCCGCTTCCACACCGCTGTCGATGATGGCGATGATGATGCCGCTGTTGCCGTAACCCTGGGCATTGTCCCAGGCGGCCTGGGCGTTGGCGTCGAAGCCGACCGTGCCCACGGGCGTTCCGTTCTCATGGCTGTAGGTGGCCCAGTCGTAGCTGAGCAGCTGGCCGGTGTTGTTGTGGCCCCAGTGCAGATCATGCATGGGATCGTTGGGTACGGCGGCGGGGAAGGCGCGCCAGTCCAACGTGGCTTCGGCCACATGGCGATCGGAGGCGAATCTGCCGACCAGAGCAGCCGGATCCTGGGCGCCGTCGGTTTCGAGCATGAACCACCGGTCCAGCCCCAGTTCGTTGGCCAGGTTGGTCTTCTGCACCGCGACCCAGGGCCGGGAAATCCGCTTGACCCCGGCCGCACTGCACAGGGCATCCACCGAACGGATACCCGTGCGAGCGTCCGGAACCTGCATTCCCTTTTCCCTGGCGATGTTGAGGTTGGCGTTCTCCAGGGCATCGGCCTTGAACTTGATGAGCAGGCGTGAAGGATGATAGGGCAGAACATTGTCTGCGTGGGGCGAAAAGCCGCTCTGGACCGGTGTGAAGGCCCGCGGGGCGGTGGGCTCAAGGGCGAGGGCTCCGGTGGCGAGAAGGGCGAGTAGAGCCAGACCAGTCAACAGGACTGAAGCTCGCCTGAACATAGGTCGTTGCATGTTTACTCCCTGGTTGGGTTTTCTGGGTGACGAGAAAGCAGAAAACTCCCCG
>JANTFX010000056.1 GCA_024763215.1 Candidatus Krumholzibacteriia bacterium
CATGTGATAAAGCACCGGATCCTCACCGAGCAGGTTTCGCAAATGGTGATGGAGGCGGACCATCTGGCACCGGCGAATCTGGCCGAGATCCTCAACTCCTGGCTGGTCGACCACATCATGGGCGAGGACCACGCCTACATGGAGCACCTGGGAGGCGTCAAGGTCTGAGCCGGCCTCGCGGGAATGCAGACAAGACAAAGGCCCCGGACCGGTCCGGGGCCTTCGTGTCTGTCGGACGGGCGCCCGGTTACTTGATCAAGGTCATCTTGTCCTGCAGCACGGTCTCGCCGGCGGTCAGGCGGTAGAAGTACACGCCGGCGGCCGAGGTCTGCTCGTGCTCGTCCTTGCCGTTCCACACCACCGAGTGCGGCCCCTCGGTGAGCTGCTCGTCCAGCAGGGTGCGCACCAGGTATCCGCGCGCATCGAAGATCTGCAGCTTGGCGCGGCTGCGCGCGGGCAGGCTGAAGGAGATGGTCGTCATGGGGTTGAAGGGGTTGGGGTAGTTCTGGTCCAGAGTGATGGCCCGCGGGGCGTCGCCGGCCCCGGAAATGCCGGAGGACTGGATGTCGATGTTGTCGATGGCCCAGCCCCAGCCGGTCACGTAACCGTCGGCGAACAGGCGGAACCGCAGCAGGACCACGTCGCCCGGGGCGAAGGTGTCGTTCAGGTTGATGGTCCGGGGGTGGTACAGGGACTCCGTTCCGTTCTGGCCGTTATTGTAGGCGTTCAGCCAGTCGGAATATGCCCGGCAATCCCAGCCGCCGGCCGGATCCACGGTCTGCCAGTTGACGCCGTCCAGCGAGCCCTCCACGGTCACGTAGTCCCAGAAGCCGGAATCGCCGAAGACGGTCCCGGAGTCTCCGGGTTCGACGATGACGATCTCATCGAAGGACAGGTTGGTGGCGGAGGAAACCTTGATCGGCACCGTCAGCATGGCCACGGGGCTGCTGTTGTTGGCGTAGGGGTGGGTCGTGTGCAGGGCGGGGTTGGAGAATCCGCCCGGGGTCTGGATGGAGAACTCGGTCATGGCCCAGTCCGCGCCGCTGTCCAGGGGGCTGGCGTATTCGTACTGGGGGGTGCTCAGGGCGTAGACGTCCAGGGTGCGGGTGACCGAATCATGGGTCGTCCCGTCCTTGAAGGCGCGCGCGAACACGGCGCGCGTCCCGTCGGCCACAACCGGAACCTCCAGGGATTCCAGCTGACGCGGGGTGTTGGCCGGGTAGGTCTGCACGAGGGATCCATCCACGTAGACCTGCGTGGAGTCGTAGGCGCTGCGCAGGTTCATCTCGATGGTCATGGGCCCGCTGGGGTTCTGGTAGAGATTCTCCAGCAGGGGGTTGAAGGTCTGGCCCGAATCCAGGGCGGCATCGGTGGTCGTCCAGATGCCGCGCCCGTGGGTGGCGACGACGATCTGGTCCTCCACGGCGCGCAGCTGCCAGATGCCCACGGCGGGCAGGCCGTTGTTGGCCAGGGCCCAGGTGGCGCCGCCATCGGTGGATTCGATCAGGCCGATCTCGGTCCCGACCCAGATCCGGTTGGGATCGTTGGGCCAGACCAGCAGGTCGTAAACGGCCACGTCGGGGAAGCCGTTGGTGCTGACCGAGCCGGTCCCGAAGCCGGAGATGTCCGTCCAGGTGGCGCCCAGGTCGGTGGTCTTGAGGATCTTGGGCCTCGCAGCGTAGGAGAACAGCACGTAGGCGGTGTCGGCGTCGAAGGGATCGGCCGCCAGGCCGGAAATCCTCCCCATGACGACGTCGGTGTAGTCGGTGGTGCCGGTGAAGGTGGCGCCGCCGTCGGTCGAAACCACGATGCTGCCGTCGGTGTCCATGCGCGATCCCGCCCAGACCACGTCCGGGTCCGCGGCCGAAACCCGCACGTCATGGAAGGAGCTGAGAGCGCCCCAGTCGGCGCTGGGGGTGGTGGACAGGCTCCAGCTGGCGCCGAAGTCGGTGGAGCGCCAGACACCCTGGGTGCCCACGGCGAACACGACGTCGGGCCGGGCGTTGCTCTGGCCGATCTTGGTGATGAACGGGGCGGAGCCGCTGCCGGTATCGGACAGCCCGTTGGCGGCGGATTCCCAGGTGACGCCTCCGTCCAGCGACCGCATCAGGCCGTTGTACTGGTAGCCGCCCATGAGCTTCAGGGGGTCGTCGAAGTGCCAGTCGGACTCGTAGCCGTCGCCGCCGATCTGGGGCGTCCAGCCGTCGGCAATGGTGGCATCGACCGGTGAACGCCAGGTCCCGTTGTCCTGCATGCCGCCGATGTAGGCGTTGCCGCCGGGCCGCTTGTCCACGCCGTAGAACTGGGTGGTGATCATGCCGTTGACGGGCATGGTGAACCCGGTCTCCCCGCTGCTGGTGCGGGTCAGGCCGCCGTCGTTGGTGCCCAGGAGGAACCAGCCCCCGCTCTGGGGCTGGACGATCTGCAGGAAGTGGTGGTCCGGGTGGGGGTAGGAGTAGCTGGCCAGGGGGGTGGAGGTCCGGCCGGTGGCCCCGACGAAGTCCAACTGGAGCTTGTACAGCTCGGTGCCGCCCACGTAGACGATGGTCGGGTCGCTGGGGTGGCAGATGATGGTGTTGTCGTACCAGCCCTGGGCGCCCAGCCAGTCGGGCTCGCTGCCGCCGTTCTCGGTGGTTTCGCTCCAGGTGGCGCCGCCGTCCCAGGAGGCCCAGAGCATGGCGTGATTCGCCCCCTCGGCGGCCGCGAACACGTAGTCGTGGTTCACCGGAGAGATGGCCATCTCGAAGCGGCCGCTCAGGTCGGTGATGCCGTTGCTGGAGGCGGTCCAGGTCAGACCGGCGTCGATGGATTTGAGGATGCCAACCCCGCGGACGCAGGCGTACTGGATGTTGAAGTCGGTGGGATCGGCGATGATCTGCTGGACCTCGTTGGCCGGTTCGTTGTGGACCTCGGTCCAGGTCGTCCCGCCGTCGGTGGAGCGGAAGATGCTGGAGGAGGCCGAAAGGGACTGCTTGTAGCGGCCGGTGGTCGCCGAGGCGAGCACCAGGTCGGGATCCGTCGGCGAGACGATGATGCGCGATACGTTGTTGAAGCGGGGATCATCCAGGGTCGAGGTCAGCTGGGTCCACGTCGCGCCGCGGTCGGTGGTCTTGAGGATCCCGTTGCCGTTCATGGTGTCGATGTTGAAGTAGCTCTCGCCCGTGCCGGCGTACATGACGTCGTGATTGCTGGCGGCCATGGCCAGGGACTGGACGGCCAGGTTGGGCATGTCGTCGGTCAGCACCTGCCAGGTCGTCCCGCCGTCGGGGGTCTTCCACACGCCGCCGCCCACGCTGGCGATGAACCATGTCAGGCCGGTGGGATCATCGGGATCGACGACGATGCCGCGGGCGCGGCCGGCCACGTTCCCCGGGCCGCGGGCGGTCCAGGTCAGGGTCTTGTCGGTGTATTGCCGGCGGGGGGCCTTCTTCAGCTCACGCGCCTGGTAGCCGGGGGTGTATTCGGGCACCGTGCGGTCGCTGGGGATCTTCATCTCGTAAAGGATGCGGGCGAACTCGTCCGGGAAGCCGGGCTGGGGCCGGCCTTCGCGGTAGGCGTCCATCCGGTCGATCTTCATCTGTAGCTTGAAGGCCCGGTCGGAATGGGGCGCGGCATGCAACAGCTGTTTTTCCAGCTGGGCGCGCCGGGCCTGGAAGCTCGAGGAGGGCTGGTCGGCAGGACCTTGGCCCATGAACAGGAAGATGCCGGCCAGCAGAACGGCGCCGGCCAGGGATGACGACAGGGCAAAGCGCTTCATGGAGGTACACCTTTGTGGATTTGGGCGAAGGGTCAGCAGGCGAACATGAGACCTGTGGTGAGGGAGTTTTCCCCATGGTTTCCTCTTATTATACCATATTTGAACTTTGGTGACCAGTGTTGTGCGGGATAATTGTGCTGTGAGGGAAAATTATGGACGAACAATAAATTTCTTCACGCGGTTAGGCCACGAGGAGGGGCATCGGGTCAATCGTGATCGTGCACCTTTTGGCGGTTCTTCTTGCGTTGGGCCTGCCTGCGCTTGGCCTCGAGCCTGCGCCGTCTGGCCGCGGCCGTGGGGCGGGTTTTTTTGCGGGGGCGTGGGGGGATCAGCGCCGCCCGCAGCAGAACCGCCAGCCGTTGCAGGGCTTCTTCCCGGTTGCGGTGCTGGCTGCGGTGGGTGTCGCAGGACAGGATAAGATCCCCGTCCGTGGTCAGGCGGGGCGCCAGCGTCTTGAGCAGCCGCTGCCGCAGCACATCGGTCAGGGCCGCCGAAGCGGGGATGTTCCACCGGACCTGGATCCGCGAATCGGTGGTGTTGACATGCTGGCCGCCGGGTCCCGAAGAACGGCTGGCTGTGATCTCCAGCTCGGCCGCGGGAATGGTTACCCGCTCATCGACCACCAGATCATCCATGACAAGCGCTCCCTGATGCCATCCCCGGAATGCTCCTGATACCTGCGCATTGAAGGGTTTCATCCTACCATGTCCGACAATACTAACCGGCGGCACATTCCACAACCGGAAGGACGCGCATGATCATCCGCAAGCTGGACACCGTCCCGACAAGTCCCGTGGACATGGACGGGGTCAAGGACATCACCAAGCAACTGGTGCTGGGGCGTGCCGACGGCGTGCCCAACTTCTCGTTCCGTGTATTCACCGTCGCGCCGGGCGGGCATTCCCCCCATCACAACCACGAGACCGAGCATCTGAACTACGTGATCAGCGGCAAAGGCGCCCTCGTGGACGGCGCCGGTCGCCTTAACCCCATCGCCACCGGCGATTTCGCCTTCGTCGCGCCAGGTGATGTCCACCAGTTCCGCAACACGGGCGAGGAACCACTGGTGTTCATCTGCGCGGTGCCCAGCGCGTATGAATGATCCTCAAGGTTGAGCTACCCGACCGGGCGGGCTATCTGTCCGCCCTTTTCTCGGCTATGCCCGTATCATCCGCCGGCACGCCCGGGGCCACCGCCACGGCATTATCCGGAAAGTGGCGGTGGGTGTGCCGATGGCAAGCCGAGCAGAGCGTGATCAGGTTCGATGCGTCATTGGACCCGCCACGGGATCGCGGGGTGATGTGGTGGACTTCCAGAAACCGCGTATTCGTGCAGCCGGGGGTCTGGCAACGGTGCCGGTCGCGCGCCAGCACCCGCCGCCGGACCGAGGGGGCGACGGCGTGCTGGTTGATGCCGAACCGGGGATCGTCGATGACAGCATCACAAAGGATCCGCTCCGCATCCGCCCGGCCCACGGGGAGGTCTCCACGGGAGGTCGGGACCGAAAACCGACCGCAATCAGGGCATTGGTGCACGAAAACCTGGAAATGAGTCCCCCGGGGGATGGGGGTTGGGTCTGTGGCAATGGGGGATGCTGCACCGGATACGGCCCCGGCCCCAGCACCCTTACCTGCCACGGGGTCGGCCAGCGCCGCCAGACCGGAGAGGATCTGCTCGATGCGGTCGGTGGTGAAGCCCTGCTTGGCTAATTTTTCCAGCAGGGCTTCGTAGCGGGCGAATTGCTCCGGGGTCATATCGAGGGTGATGCGCACGGGAACCTCGGCCGCCAGCTTGCGTTCATCGCCCGGTTCGGGCAGCAGGGAGGTTTGTCCGGGTTGCCTGCGCGTTCGTGCTGCGGCCTTGCGCACCCGGGCAACTTTCTGCTCCAGCTTGCGGCGCGGCAGGGTTTCTGCGGCCTTGGCCCAGGATTTTTCGGTGGCCGGGGTGGCGACCTTGATGATCTCGCGCACCTTGGTGTAGCCCAGCTTGCCGCTGGCCAGGCGGCGCTTGATGGTCGGCAGCTCGTCGAGCTTGCGGGCCAGACGGATGAAATCCCCGGTGCGTGTGGCGGAAAAGCCGAGTTCCTGTTGCGCGTAGAGATGGATGGAGGCGTAGCCGAGTTCGCGGTAGAGGCTGCGGCCCATGACCTCGGCGAACCACAGCACGGCGCAGTGGCGGGCGCGGTCCATGGTGTGGACGGCTTGCTTCAGGGCAGCGCTGACCTTGATGGCAGGCTGTTGGGGGCGGAATTCGGGCAAGACGGTGGGGATGGGCATGGTGATCCTCCAGGCGGGAGTGCATGATCGGGAGGATCTTGAATTAATAATATAGCGAAGAAAAGGCGAAAACGCAAGGGGTGAATGAAAAAAATGCGACCAGAATGCCGCCCCCGGTCTGCCCGGTCAGGACATCCCCCGGGGGATCGATAGTGGCGAAAACAGCCTCTGATCACCGGATTCGAGGGCGATTCCGAGATCCGCGTTGAATTTTCAGTGTGCTAACCGACCCTGGCCATGATCTTTTTCAAGCGCCCCAGAATACCCGGCTTCTCCAGCACCACTTTTTCCTGGTCTTCCATGGTCCGGGCCAGCTCTTCGAGCGCGACCCGGTTTTCGGCCGTGCGTTCGGCGGCCAGTTCGGCCAGCTTGTCCGGGATTTCCGGATGCAGTTCGAGCAGGGCCTTGAAGGCCTCCGGGCCGAACTCCAGCAACTCGGTGCCGGTGGTGGTGGTCAAGGTGGCGCTGCGGGGCAGGCAGGTCAGCGTGCTCATCTCACCGACGATGGCGCCGGGCCCCAGCTCGAATTCGGCGGCGACTTTGCCGTCCTTTTCCACCTTGCCGCGCAATTTTCCGGCCGCGATGATCCAGAATATTTCGCCCTCATCGCCCTGGGCGCACAGCTGTTCGCCGTCGGTGTAGGGCTGGCGCCGGACCAGGGGGGCGATGCGGGCCAGGTCATCGCGGCCCAGCAGCAACCCGCCCCGGTCATCGGTCAGCAAACGGGTACAAAGCTCGCTGGCCAGCAGGTCGTCGACCGTCCGGGCAACATCCTCGTCAAGGGGCGGCAGGCGCCGCTGGTTATAGACCACGGCCATGAAGTCGTTGAGCAGCTTGTCGCTCATGGGGAAGGGGATCTCGATGCCCCGGCGCTTGAACTGGTACCAGATCATCCGGTTGACCGCACCGTCGATGGGGTTGTGGCGGTGGAGTTCCGTCGTCCAGAATTCCAGCCGGTAGTTGACGCCGAAGTCCTGGAATTCGGTGATCATGGCCTCGGGGGCGGGGGTGGAGCGCACCTCGGGCACCGCCCGGGCGGCTTCGATCATGGCGGCCAGGACCTCGTCGGGAGCGTCGCTGTAACTGGCGCCTACGTTGACCACGTGCCGCCGCAGGGGGGTGGGCTCGGCGTAGTTGTGGATCTTGGACGCGGCGATGCTGGCGTTCGGGATGATGTAGAGGTGGCCGCCGCGGGTCCGGATGCGGGTCTCGCGCCAGTTGGTGCGGACCACGCGCCCCTCGATGCCGTCCACCTCGACCCATATGCCAGGTTTGAGCGTTCGGACCAGGTGCAGGGACATGCCGGCCATCAGGTTCCCCAGCACGCCTTGAAGGGCGAAGCCGGCCACGGCGGTCACCAGGGCGGTCGAGGCCAGCAGGGGGCCGATATCGAAGCCCAGCTCGATCCGGAGCACCAGCAGGGCCAGCGCCGCCACGAGGACGCCGCGGATGATGTCCATCAACAGGTCCGGCACGGGGAAATTCTGCCTGCGCCAACTGAACAGGGCCTGCAGGAAGCCCTCGAGCAGGGCCAGGCCGCCCAGGCCGAGCCAGAAGACCTGCCAGGCGACCAGGTGGGTCGGATGGCCCTGGATCCAGGTCGCGGCGGGGGGCCAGGAATCGGCGGCCATCATCAGGAGGCGGGTCAGCAACAGCACCAGCACCGGTCTGGAAACGTGGGCGGGAATATTGCGCAGGGCCACCCCCACCGGTGGGGGGGCGTCAACGTGCAGATGAAGCCGGCGGCGGTACTTGAACGTCGACAGGGTCGCAACGGCCCAGATCAGGAACATGACGGTGATCTCGAGCAAGACCGGGGTGTAGGCACTCACGGGCGGGGTTCCTTTCCGGGGGAAGTATCCAGGTTGATCTCCAGACCCTGCCGGGCCAGGTCCGCATGTTCCCACAGCCGGCGCGCCTGGGCGGCCATGGCATCGAGGCGAGCATCGCTGTTGTCTGGGGCGTGGTGGGTGATCAGCAACCGCCCGGCGTAGCAGGCGCGGGCCACGTCCACGCAGGCGGCGGTGGAGCTGTGGCCCCAGCCGGCCTTGTCCGCGATTTCCTCTGGAGCGAAATGGCCATCCATGACGAGCAGATCGACGGGCCCGGGCCGTGTGCAGAGGTCCAGAAAGGCCTTCCGTTCCCCTTCATCGGCGGCCGACCATTCCATGTCCGTGGCAAAGACCAGGGATGAGCGCGAGGCCGCTTCGTCGATGCGCCAGGCCGTGCAGCCATTGGGGTGGGGAACCGGCACACCGCGGATCGCCAGTCCGCCCAGGGACAGGGACAGACCGGGATCCGCGGGTGAGTCGGCGTCAGGGTCCAGCTCGCGGACCATGATCGTGGCGGGAAAATCCTCCAGGGCGAACGGCCACACCGGTGGGGAGAGCAGCCTTTCCAGGACCTCGCGCAGCGAGCCGCCGGTGGCCGGCCGCGCGCCGGCGATGGTCACCTGCCAGCGCGCATCGTGCAGGACCTGCAGCATGGGCAGCCCCAGCAGGTGGTCCAGATGCAGATGGGTCAGCAGGATAAGGAGGTCGCGGGAGTCCGGTTCCGCAGTCGGCGGCAGCCCGGCGGTCGGTGCCGGGTCTGCGGAGCCCGAAGCCGGGTCCGGGGCGGGTTTTGCGGCCAGATGGGCGGCCGCGGTGCGGATGCCGCTGCCGGCATCCAGCAACAGCAGCTCGCCCGCTTGCCCGGTCACCAGCAGGCAGGTCGTGTGGCCGCCGTAGCGGGCCGTCTCGGGTTCGGCGCAGGGCGTCGAGCCACGTACGCCGCCGAACAGGATTTTCATGCCGCCGCCTCCGTCATCGGGCTGCTCTCACTTGCCGTCCAGGATCCAGACTCCGGGTTCCTCGATCATCCCCGCGCAGTGCCGGGCCGCGGGATCATCGACCGCGGCCGCGAAAAGATCCCTCGCCCTGGCCAGTTCACCTGCGTTCCAGGCCGCCAGGGCCGCGGCGAAAGCGGCCCAGGAATCCGGCCGGGGGTCGTCCCCCATGCCGGCCAGCTCGAACACGGGTACCGGTTCCCTGCGACCGACCACCCGGACCCGGCCGAGGGGCCGGACCAGGAACCCCTCGCCGGCCGCGGTGCAGGTGGCCTCGCTGATCATCACGGCGGTGCCGAAGGCCTTGTTCGCACCCTCGAGGCGCGAGGCCAGGTTGGCCGCGTCCCCCAGCACCGTGTAGTCGAAGCGCTGGCGCGAACCCATGTTGCCGACGATCACCTCGCCGGTGTGGATGCCGATGCGCGCGTGCAGGGGGCGCCCGCAGCGCGAGCGGAATTCCTCGGCCCGGGCGGCCAGCCGCCGCTGGCAGCGCACTGCGGCCCGGCAGGCGCGCGCGGCATGGTCCGGCTGATCCAGCGGGGCGTTCCAGAAGGCCATGATGGCGTCGCCCTCATACTTGTCCAGGGTGCCGCCCTCGTCCAGGATGATGTCGGTCATGTCCGTGAGGTAGTCGTTGAGCAAGGCGGTCAACGCCTCGGGCTCCAGGCCCTCGGATAGGGAGGTGAACCCGGCCAGATCGGAGAACATGATGGTCAGGCATCGCCGCTCGCCGCCCAGCTTGAGGGCCCCGGGATCATCCATGATCCTGGCGATGACCGCGGGGCTCAGGTAGTGGCGGAAGGCTTGCCTGATGAAGCGTTTCTGACGGCCCTCGACGGTGTAGTTGCGGACGGCCCCTCCGAACACCGCGGCGGCGGCGCTCACCATGCCGGGCGTCACCGGCCACCAGAACCCCGGACCGTAAAGGGCGAACCCCACGGCTACAGGCAAGAGCATGAGGATGACCGCCACCGGGACCAGCAGGAAAGGCCGGTGCACCGTCACACCCAGCCAGCCGGACAGCAGGGCCAGGATGAGGCATCCGGCCACCACACCGGCCACCGAGGCCGGGCGCAGGAAATCGCCCTGCAACAGGTTGTCCAGCATGGTGGCGTGGATCATCACCCCGGGGCCCACGCGGTCGATGGGGGTGGGGCGCTGGTCCAGCAGGCCCGGGGCGCTGAAACCGAACAGCACGATCTTGCCCGCGAGCGCCTGGGGATCGACGGCCGGTTCCTCGCCGGCTTCGATCCGGAGCTCGGACTGGATGATTTCGGCGGCGTTGAAGGTCCGGTAGATGGCGGCGGACCCGCGGTACCGCAGCAACATGGTCCCGTCGGAGGCCAGGGGAACGTCGGCCAGGGCCGAATCCAGCGCCGTGGCGTCCAGGCCGCGGTCCACCAGCCAGGCCGCGGTTCCCAGGGCCGGGACATCCTCTTGCCGCCAGCGGTAGGCGGGGGCCGCGCGCCGGAAAACCCCGTCCGGGTCGGGGACGGCGCTGACGTTGGCCAGCATGCGCGCCGCCGCGGCGACTTCCGGGATGGGCTCGTCGCAGCCGGATGCCTCCCCTGTCTTGTGGCCGAACTTGAGGAACCGCGCCCCGACGAAAGCGCCGTTGCGCGCGATGGCCTCGCCCAGGGCCTGGTCATCGGCCACGCCGTAGGCCGACGGTTCGGTGAACAGCACGTCGAAGGCGGTGACCGAAGCTCCCGCGCGGAGGCAGAAATCCACGATGGGCGCATAGACCTCGCGCGGCCAGGGCCAGGGCAGGCCGTTTTCGCGCTCGCCCCAGTCCAGGCTGGGCTGGTCCAGCAGGATCAGCACGATGCGGTCGGTGGCCGCGGCGGGCCGGGCCAGGGCCCTGACCCGCCAGGTCCAGGTGATGTTCTCCATGCCGTCGAGGGCGTGGCCGAACCACAGGCCGAGGCCGAGGATCCCCGCCGCCAGGCCGATCAGCAGACCGTGCGCATGGGAGGACTTCATCGCCTAGATGCCGCTCATGGCCGCGGCGAAGCGGTCCCGGGTCGCCGGCCGGGATTGCCGGTCCGCGGCGGGCCCCGCCACCGGCGCCACATGCTCGATGCGATCCCGGGGCGAAGGGTGGGTGCGCGCGAAACCCGGCCCGTGCGGATCCCAGCGCCGGTTCATCTCCTCCAGCATGGAGACCATGGCCCCCGTGTGGTAACCCACGCGCCCCAGGATTTCCACCGAGACGGCATCCGCCTGGTACTCCTGCCCGCGGGCGTAGCCGCTGGTCACCAGGGTGTGGATGATGTCCTGGATGCCGCCGGCGAACTGCTCGGTCAGGTCCTTGACCTTGGCGCTGCCCAGGTTGCGGCCGGCCTCGACGCCGATGGTCGTCAGGGCGCTGGTCAGGCGGCTCTTCTTGATGGCCTTCAACCCGTCCTTGTCCTGGACATGGCCGATCTCGTGGGCCAGGACCGCCGCCAGCTCGTCCTCGTTCCGGCAGCAGGACACCAGGCCCTTGCAGACGAGGATCAGGCCGCCGGGGGCCGCGAAGGCGTTGATCTGGTCGCTGTCCAGCAGCAGGAAGTGGTACCCGCCGAAGGTCTCGGGGCGGTCCGAGGCCATGGCCAGGGTCTGGCCGAGCTCGTTCAGATAATCATTGGCGGCCGGATCGTCCAGGGGCGGGTAGGTCTCCAGGATGGTCGCGGCCACGGCGCGGCCGATGTAGTACTCCTGTTCCGGGGTGATGTCGGCGAAGGTCTTTTCCAGGGCGGCGCCGGTCTTGTTGATGGACGTGGCCTGCTGCTCGGTGATCACGCCCGAGCCCTGCCCGATCTGCGTACCGATCTTGGTCACCGTGCCGCATCCGATCAGCGCGGACAGCGCCAGAGCGCAGAGGACGCCCCTGCCGAATTCATGCCTGGTCATCACTCACCTCCCGGGGATGCGATCTTGCCCGTGGCCAGGAAGCGGCGGGCCTGCTCGGGGGTGAGGCGGAAGGTCTCCATCCTGTCCACCCAGGTGTAGTCGAGGTCGGGGTTCTCGCTGCGGAATTCGGCTTCCACCTCATCGTTGAAACCCTTGCCGGCCAGGGCGAGCTCCGAGCCCGAGGCGCCGGTGGCCACATCGCCCTGCCCGGCATTCAGGACCACCTTCTTCTCCGTCAGGGCCGAGTTGTGGATCCAGCCGGTCTGGCCGTTGCCGGTGCGCACCTGGATCCAGCCGCTTTTTTCGTCCAGCACGGTGACCCGGTCGCCGTATCCCACCGACGCGGTGACCTGCCCGAGGAATGAGGGCCGGGTGCGAAGTTTCCCGGTGCGGACCTGGATGCTCATGACCCCGGCCACCGCCAGGGCCACCGTGGCCGCCAGCAACACGGCTGCGACCACGCAGATTCGGATTCTCGCCATGAAATCCCTCCCGGTCAGGAATTGATTGCAAATGTTCGTCCCGCGTCCGATGGTATCACCCAACCGTCACGGCAGGCCATGTTTTTCATGGCGGAATGGCCGAACATACCGATGGGACAACATCTTGAGAGGAGCCGAAATGCCGAACCATGTCTGGAAACGCGCGGGATGGGGGATGCTGTTGATGATGCTGCTTGTCCCGGCACTGGTTTTCGCCCAGACGGGGCAGGAATTCGTTCCGGATGAAGGCAGCGGGGGCCAGGAATTCGACGCGGTGACCGCTCCGTTGATCGTACCGACGGTCGATGAATTCGCACCACCGCAGGGCGCAGGACAAGGCGCCGAGGCCGCACCGCTGGGGATCAGCGCCTACGTGGATGTGACCTCGGACACCCAGTCCGGAGTCTTGACGCCGTCTTACCGGGTTTCAAGGTCCCTGGCCTTCAAGGCCCATGTGCCGCTGATCTTCAATTACACGCGCCACTACATGGGTTTCGATGCGGAGGGGAGCGGCCTCGGCGACATCACCCTGGATACCGAATACACCAGACGGATTGGCGGCTCGGGGGCGGAGCTGCGTCTGCAGGGCAGCGTGAAATTGCCCACCGGCGACGAGAACAAGGTCGATACCGATGAGTTCGGTTTCGATTACCCGGTGCCCCTGGGCACGGGTGCGGTTGACGTGCTCGCCCGCGCCCAGTATGCGTGGTCCTCGGTCAACACGGGCATCATCGCCACGGGTGTGTACCGGCTGAATTCCGGCAACGAGACGGCCACGGATTTCGGTTCGGCCATCATGACCCAGAAGGTCACCAACGCGAACATGGGGGTCCTGGGGCTGTTCGCCCGCCAGCGCATGGGGGGCAAGTGGTGGCTGAACCTGGGCGCCACCACCATGATCACCGGCGACGGAGACGTGGAGACCTCCTGGAACGACGGTACCCCCGGCGGCAAGGCCAGCCTGGATCAGGGCGGCACCCTGGTGGATCTGTTCCCCGGCATCACCTACGACCTGGGGGCATTCAAGCCCTTTGCCGGGGCCCGCGTGCCGGTGGTCACCAGTTACGATAACGATTTGCGGGACGATAGCCGGGACGCGGCCTTCATCTTCCAGATCAGCTACCGGCCGGCGAGCCTGACTGAGTAGCGGGACGGCCCACGTCCCCTGCCTGGCGAGGAAAGCCCGTGACGTGGAGTCACGGGCTTTCGTGTATCCGGTTCCGACAGCCGCGGCGGATCAGGGCTCCACCGGCACCGGCGGCTCGGCGCCGAGGGCGTTCTCGTCGCCCAGCACATAGTAGCGGAACCACTGCAGTTCGCGGGTTTCGTAGTCGATCATGTGGCTGGGCTTGTTGATGCCGTGGCCCTCGCCCGGGTACAGCACCAGGCGGCTGGGCACGCCGTTCAGCTGCAGGTAGTGGAACATCTCGATGGACTGGCGCGGGTCCACCGGCTCGTCGTCCTTGCCGTGCATCACCAGCGTGGGGGTGGTGATCCGGTCGGCGCGCGAGGCGGGGCTGTGTTCCCACATGCGCTGCAGATCCTCGTCCCAGGGCCGCCGGTAGCTGTCGATCAGCAGCTGCGAGTTGTTCTGCCCCATGGCCGAGACGTAGTTCCAGATGCCGGCGATGGACACCGCGGCCTTGAAACGGTCGGTGCGGCTGACCACGACATCGGTCATCAGGCCGCCGTAGCTGTAGCCGGTGAAGCCCAGGCGGTCCGGATCGATGGTGCCGCGTTCGACCAGGGCGTCGACGGCCGCCATGATGTCCAGGTAGTCGTCGGTGCCGAAGTTGCGGTACACCCCACGCAGGAAATCCTGCCCGTAGCCGGTGCCGCCGCGGGGGTTGCAGATGAACACGGCGAACCCGTTGCGGGCCAGGACCTGCCAGGGGTAGCGGCTGGTCCAGGCGTTGCCGTAGCGGTAGTAGGGGCCGCCGTGCATCTCGATGATCGCCGGCAGGTGGTCCGCCTCGCCGGCGCCGGGCGGCAGGAAGAGGAAGCCCTCCACGAAGCCGCCGTCGCTGCCGGGCAGGCGCAGCTTTTGTGCAGGTTGCAGGTCGTAAGTGGCCACGGCCTCGTTGGTGCTGTCGATCTCGCGGACCTTGCCGCCCAGCTTGCCCGCGAACAGGGTGCCGGGCTTGTCCAGCGCGGTTTCCAGGTAGGCGAAGGAATTTCCGTGGACGCTCAGGTCGAACAGGTTGCCTTCCAGGTCGGTGACCTGCTCCAGGTCACCTTTGCGCACATCGACGCGCACCAGGTCCAGGTTCGTGCCGTGGGCCGCGGGCAGGTACAGGTAGCGGCCCTTGGACCCCCACTGGGGCGCCACCGAAGGCGTGCTGCCGGTGCCGCCGAGGGTCCACTGGGTGTCGGGGGTCAGGTCGGTGACCCGGCCGCCGGCCATGTCCCGCAGCATGACGTCCTTGAGGTTCAGGTAGGCCCGGTAATCGGCCTCGCGGTCCATGTAATAGGCCAGCTGCTTGCCGTCGGGCGACCAGGCCGCCAGCGAACTGTGGCGGTCGGTCGGGGTGATGACCTCGGCCTGCCCGCCGGCCACGTCGACCAGGGCGATCTGCTGTTCCTCGTCGATGAGGCTTGAAAACCGCGGATTGAATGTCACCGCAAGGGTGGTGCCGTCCGGTGACCAGGCGGCCTCGTACGGATGCCAGGGGGCGAAGGTCAACTGGCGGGGTTCGGCGTCCTCGGCCGGGGCGTTTCGTCCGGCGGCCACCACGAACAGTTGCTGGTATTCCTCCGGCTTCTCGATGCGGTCGTACACCGTCCAGTCGACGCGGTCGGTGTCCTGGCCTGCGGTGTTCTCGATGCGGTCCTCGCGGTCGGGAGCGCCGGCGTCCTCGTCTTCGCCCGCGTCGCTGTCCGCGTCATCGTCTTCGTCCACGGGATCGGCCAGCACCGCCAGCATGGTTCCGTCGGGGGACCACCAGTAGGCGCCGACCCCGCCGTCGATGTCGGTGACCGGGCGGGGTTCGCTGCCGTCCAGGGGGTTGACCCACACCTGCATCTTGCCGTCGACCGGGCGCAGGAAGCTCAGCGCCCCGTCCGGCCGCCAGGCCAGGCCGGCCACGCGGTCCTCGTCGGTGAAGGTCAGCTGCCGCGTGCCTCCGGAGGCGATCTCCCCCAGCCACAGCCGGGTGATGCGTTTGTCCTGCTCCAGATCGCGCCGGCTCCAGGTGTAGGCCACCAGCTTGCCGTCGGGGCTGACGGCCACCGAGCCCAGGGTCGGCACCTGCAGGAAATCCTCCAGGGTGAAATCGCCGGCGGCGGGCGCGGCGGCAGAGGCGCCGAGCGCCACCGGCGGCGCGCTCAACAAGCTCAGGGAAGTTACGACGGCCAGGGTGGCCAAAGCGGACAGGAGGGCCGGCGGCAAGGCTGGCCGGTCTTGAAGCTTGGACATGGGCAACGCCTCCGAGGGTGTGATGGATGGAAATTATTCAACCTGATGGCACCTTCCCAATCTAACATTCAACACGGCGCTTGGGAACCAGCGGACGCAAAGGGTCCGCGGTGGTCCTCCGGGCCGGGGCGACCTTCCGACATTTTCGGTACGTTGCCGGTTGACACCCGGAGGGCCTTGGGGCATACTTTGATCGGTTCCCGTACAAAGTCGGGGCCGTCGATCTGATCTGCGCCACGCCCTGCGTCAGGCGCAACCTCCTTTCGCTCCCAACCGGAGGCTTACCGTCATGCCGAGCCGTAGCCATCGTTTTTCCGCCATTGCCGTCGTGGCCGCCGTCGTGGCGCTGCTGGCCTTGCTGCTGGGAGCTTCCGGTTGCAGCGACCGGGACCCCGCCGGGCTGGAAATGGCACGCGGCAACACAGACCCCGTCGTGTTCGACGACTACTATCACGACACCTACTACCAGCCCTTCTTCCAGACGCATTACACGGCGGTCAGCCTGGATTCAGCTTTTTCCTACAACGGATTCGCCGGGGACGGGGCCCGTTCCCTCAAGTTCAATGTCCCGCCGGCCAATTCCTCGCTGGGCATCTACACCGGCGGTGTGCTGACTTCCGGCGGCGCGCGCGACCTGGCCGATTACAATGCCCTGACGTTCTGGGCCCGTTGCAGCAAGAACATCTCCATGGATCTGCTGGGCTTCGGCAACGACAACACGGGCACCTCGCGCTACGAGGCCAGCATCGGGGAGGTGGCCCTGGGTACGAACTGGACCCAGGTGGTGATCCCCATTCCCGACTCCGGCCGGCTCCGGGGCGAACGCGGGCTGTTCACCCTGGCCGAAGGCCTGGAACCCCAGTACCGGGACGGCTACGACATCTGGTTCGACGACATCAAGTACCAGCATGTGGAGGGCATCACCGACCCCCGGCCGTTCATCCCGTCCAGCAACAAGAAGTATTTCGTCGGCTCGATGATCTCCATCGCCGGCACCCATACCGTCTTCAATGTCGACGGCCAGGATGTGACGGTGAATCACATGCCCGGCTACTTCGACTTCACCGTCTCGGACCCGGGCGTGGCCAGGGTGGAACCCGAGGGCATCAAGATCCTGGGGCAGGGCACCGCCGCGGTGACCGCCGCGCTGGGTGAGGTTCCGGCGACCGGAGAGGTGACCATCGAGGCCTGGCCGGCACCGCCGGCCCCCGCGCCCGCACCCGCATATCCGGCCACCGATGTCGTCGCCCTGTTCAGCGATGCCTACGAGGGCGTCCACGTGGATACCTGGAACCCCCACTGGCAGTATTCCACAACCGAAGAGGGCACCTACGTGCTCGACGGCGACAATATGCGCTCCTACTCTTCCCTCAATTTCGTGGGGATCGAGTTCCTGGGCGACAAGGTGGACGCGTCGCAGATGACGGGATTCCACATGGATGTGTACGCCCCCTTCGGATCGGATTTCAAGCTGAAGTTCGTGGCTTTCAACGCGGGCAATTCCTACCTGGGGGAAACCTTCGACGTGGTCTTCGATGCCGGCTCGGATCCTGCTTTCGTGCCGGGGCAGTGGAATTCCCTGGACATTCCGCTCGATGTGATTTCCTTCAAGGTGCCCCTGGACGATCCCTGGTCCAGCATCGGGCAGCTTGTGCTGAGCACCTCGGACGCCACCCTGGTTCTGCTCGACAACATCTACTGGTACCGATAGGCTGGATCAATCCATCCGGGGAAAAGTGGGCACCGGCACCAGGGACCAGCCGCAAGAAGGACACGACCGACCATGTTCAACGCCAACTCCATCGGCAAGGGCTTGCGCCGCGAGGATCCGGATCGCCCCCGGCCCCTTGCCGACGCGGTATTGCGCTTGATCTGGAAGGAGCAGCGGGTTTCGCGGGCGCAGATCGCCCGCCTGGCCGGGCTGTCCCGGTCCACGGTGTCCGAGGTGGTCGCCGAGATCCTGCCGCTGGGCCTGGTCCAGGAGAAGGGTGAAGGCAAATCCAGCGGCGGCCGCCGCCCCATCCTGCTGGAATTCCAGGATGAGGCCCGCAGCATCCTGGGGGTGGAGATGGGGGGGGCCCACGTCACCGTGGCCCTGACCGACCTGCGGGGTGGCGTCCTGACCTGGCGCACCCGGTCTTTTCCCGTGCGTGAAGACCCGCGGGGGACCCGGGATCTCATCGCGACCCTGTGCGATGAATGCCTGGATGAAGCCGGTGGCGCCCAGCGACCGTTGATCGGTATGGGGGTGGCCGTGCCGAGTCCGGTCGATCCGGCCGACCCGGACCGTCTGTCCTCGGTGGTGATGCCGGCCTGGGCCGGCCGTCTGGGCCTGGAACCCCTGGCTGCGCGGTTGGGCGTGCCCCTGCTGGTGGACAACGACGCCAACCTGGGCGCCCTTGCCGAATACTGGTGGGGCCAGGGCGCGGGCACGGATCATCTGGCCTACATCAAGGTGGCCACGGGCATCGGTTCGGGCCACATCATAGGGGGAGAGATCTACCGCGGCGCCACCGGCGTGGCGGGGGAGATCGGCCACATGGCCATCGACACCCAGGGCCCGCGCTGCGTCTGCGGGTTGCGGGGATGCCTGGTGACCCTTGCCGGCGGCAACGCCCTGGAGGACCGGGCGCGCGCCTTGCTGCCCGAGTATCCCGGCAGCCTCCTGCAGGGTCGCGATTTCACCATGCGGGATATCGAGGACGCCGCCCTGGCCGGTGATCCCCTGGCCCTGAAGGTCACCAGCGAGGCCGGCCGGCACCTGGGAACGGCCCTGGCCAGCCTGCTGAACCTCATGAATCCGGCCGTCGTGGTCCTCGGGGGCGATATGACACGGCTCGGTGATCTTCTGCTCGACCCTCTGCGCGACCGGGTCCGCAAGCGCACCCTGATCAACTCCGTGGCCGCGGCCCGCATCCTGATCAGCGATCTGGGCGACCGCACCATCGCCGTGGGGGCGGCGACCCTGGTGCTCAAGGCGGCCCTGGAGGATTCCCGCTATTTCACCGGGGATATTGCCGAAGATGACGGCCGGTTCGCGGCCGGGGGTTCAGGGTGACTTCCATGGGGTGGTTTCCCGGCAAGGGTCATCGTCTTGGCGGTGGCCTGTTTCTGCCGGGGGCGTTGCTGGTGGCGTTGCCGGTGGCGGCCCTCCTTGCCGGTTGCCAGGGGCGGTCCTCGCACCACGGGGAACTGGTCTGGCACGACGAATTCGAGGGTCCGGCCGGCCAGTTGCCCGATCCCCACAGATGGGTGTTCGACCAGGGGACCGACTGGGGCAACCACCAGCTGGAGTGGGACACGAACCTGCCCGCGAACGTGAGTTTGGACGGCCGTGGCCACCTGGCCATCACCGCCCGCCGGGAGGTGTTCCAGGGCCAGCCCTACACCTCGGGCCGCATCAAGACCAAGGGGCTGTTCGAACGGCGCTACGGACGCTTCGAGGCGCGGATCAAGCTGCCCCGCGGTCAGGGAATCTGGCCGGCTTTCTGGATGCTGGGTGCCAACATCGATTCGGTCCCGTGGCCTGATTGCGGGGAGATCGACATCATGGAATACCGGGGGCATGAGCCCGGCATCCTCTGGGGGACCATTCACGGCACCGGCCACTGGGGCGATGACGCGGTGACCACGCGGTTCAGGGTCCCCGGCGGCGACCTGGACCGGGATTTCCATGTTTTCGCCCTGGATTGGCAGCCCGGCCGCCTCGTCTGGACCCTGGATGGAAGCGTTTACAAGACCGCGACGCCGGATGACCTGCCGCAGGCCGGGCGCTGGGTGTACGATCATCCGTTTTTCCTGCTGTTGAACGTGGCCGTGGGCGGCCGGTGGGCCGGTGCGCCGGATGCGACGACCACCTTCCCCCAGACCATGCTCGTGGATTACGTCAGGGTCTATGGCGCCCAATATTAGTTGTCATTAAGATCGTTTTTTTGATTAACTTGCTTCGGTCACCGAACATAGTTTATACTGTATCATGAAACCTTGGGGTAGACCCTCACCGAAGGACAAGCAGTGCCGCACGCCAAACACCATATTCTGTTCCGTTGCGCCCTCGCCTTGCTGGGCCTGGGGTTCGTCCTGGTCGCCGCGCCCCCCTCTTCGGCCACCTGGTCCCTGGTCTGGTCCGACGAGTTCAACGGCACCTCCCTGAACACCGGCGACTGGAACATCGACACGGGCAACGGGTGCCCCAACCTCTGCGGCTGGGGCAATGCCGAGCTGGAATATTATCGCGCCCAGAACGTCACCGTCAGCGGCGGCAACCTGGTGTTGACGGCCAGGGCGGAAAACTACGGCGGCAACAGCTTCACCTCGGGAAAGGTCACCACCAGCGGCAAGCAATCCTTTCGGTATGGTCGCATGGAGATGCGGGCCAAGCTCCCGGCGGGCGGGGGCCTGTGGCCCGCCTTCTGGATGATGCCCCAGGACGACGTCTACGGCGGCTGGGCAGCCAGCGGGGAGATCGACATCATGGAGTCGGCCAACGCCATGACCTCGGTGGGGGGGGCGTTGCATTACGGCGGTCAGTGGCCGGATAACGTGAGCACTTCCAGCTCCTACTCCCTGGGCGGGACGA
>JANTFX010000057.1 GCA_024763215.1 Candidatus Krumholzibacteriia bacterium
CCCGGATTGCTGGGTAGTGGAGTAGTCCCTCGGATACCTGACGACAAGAAGGCGCCGCTCCGGTAATCCGCAGGCCGCAGGCCGAGGACATCCGGAGCGGCGCCTTCTTGTCGTCGGGTGTCGGAGGACCTACTTCAAGAGCATCACCTTGCGGTGGTCGAACCGTCCGTTCGCCTCCAGACGCACGTAGTAGGCGCCGCTGGGCACCGTGCGGCCGGCGTCGTCGCGGCCCTGCCACAGGCGCGTATGGAACCCCGCGCCCATGGTCTCGTCGGCGAGGGTGCGCACGCGGCGGCCCGACAGGTCGAAGACCATCAGCCGGACCGGGCCGGAAGCGGCCAGTTCGAAGCGGACCTCGGTCATGGGGTTGAAGGGGTTGGGCACGTTGGCCAGCAGCCGGGTGTTGTCGACCGGTATGCCGCCCATGGTGACTTCAACCTCGGGGCTGCGCGTGTCCTCGCTCCCGTTTCTGACCACCGCATAGCTGTAGTAGAGGACGGTGCCCGGCCGGATCCCGGTTGCCGGGTCGGTGTAGGAGAACTCCGCGCCGCGGGGCATGAGGGGCTGGCCGGTCAACCGCACCGGCTCCTGACCCTCGATCCGGCGGTAGAGATGGCAGCCTTCGCCGCCGGCGTCGTCAAGGCGCCAGGTCACCGATACACCATCGGCGGTCATGGCGGCGGCCGGCAGAGGCGCCTCGACGCCCACCCATGACTGGGTCACCAGGGCCAGCACCACATCCCCCGGCTGGTCCTGCATGGAACGCGGATCCTCCAGATTATCCCAGGGTATCCACGCGCTGAAGCCGGGAATGGTGGCGTGGTAGATGGGGCCGAGGGTCACCTGGACCTCCGACCAGGGGCTCGTCACCAGGAAGCGGAACTCCGTCAGCAGGATATGGGACGAGTACGGCAGGGGCGAACCGCCGATGCCCACCAGGAAGTCCGGCGGGGTCTCGACATTGATGAACTGGCCCTGGAGGTTGAAATCCACGAACTCGGCGTCGCCCACCAGACCCAGCTTGCATTCCCAGCCGGCGACCCCCGAGGTGTTGGACGGGTTCTCGAGCACGAGGTAGGCCGTCACCATCTCGTTGTCCTGGGTGGTCCCGGTGATGTCGTAGAGATAGCCGGGGTCGAAGTAGATGCCGGCCATGCCGTCGGCTCCGCCGTTGAAGCTGCTGGCCGATCCGGACACCAGGGTCGGGGAGCAGGATCCTGCGCCGAGATCCAGCTGGCAGGACCAGAACCCCTCGCTCAGGGGGTGGAAGGTCACGGTGAACTGGTGCTGTCCGTTGGGCGGAACGGAGACGGTCGTGGTGTCCACGCTGAAGTATGAGCAGTCGGCGAAGTGCGGCTGCAGGTCCAGAGGGATATTGCCCGTGTTGTTGGCGGTGACGAAGCCGGTTGCGCTCTGACCCACGAAGACATCCCCCAAGGCCAGGTTCAGGGGGCTGACGGAGCAGCCGGGAACGGGCTCCTCGGCCACGGCGGTCACCGGCACCTCGGGCACGATGCCTCCCATGACCAGGGTGGCGTTGAAGCTCCCGACCGACTGGCTCAGGAACCTCACCTCGACCATGTGCCCTTGCCCTGGTTGTAGCTGGATGGGGCCATCCCCCGAGGTCACGCTGAATTTCGGCGCGCCGGGGGCCAGGTGGACATCCAGATCCAGGGGCTGGTTGCCGGTGTTGGTCACGCGCAGGACCCCGGTGACCGGATATCCGGCGGCCACTGGAGAAATGGCCAGGGGATCGGGATCCACGGTGAAGGTGTAGGTGGGGGAGGGCGCCGAACCATTGATCGCTATGGAGGGCTCTCCGGGATAATAGGTCATCGCGGTGACGAAGGATCCGGGCTCCGTCGGGGCGAACTCCACCTGGACGACCGTGGTGTCCCCCGGCGGGATGGTGACCTCACCCCCGCCGGCGATGATGGTGAAGGGGCCGGTGGTGTCCGCAAGGGCGGGCGAGATGGTCACCGGCGCCAGACCCTGGTTCTTGATGGTCACCTGGGCGGCGGCGGCACTGTTCACCGGCACGGATCCGAAGGAGAGGTTCTGGGTGGAGACCCAGATGTTGACCGGCGGCTCCTGACCGGTGCCTCTGAGGGGAACATCCGGCACGATGCCGCCGAAAACCAGGTGGGTGCTGGCGAGTCCTTCGCTCTGGGGCGTGAAGTTCACGGCGATGTAGGCCGTTTCACCGGCGCCCAGGGCCATGACACCGCTGGGCCCATCGAGGCTGAAGGCCGGATCCTGAGGATCGAGGTGGATGTCCAGGGCCAGGAACCCGCCGCCGACGTTGGTGACCGAGAAGGTTTTCCGCAGGGTCTGGGCGATGTAAGCAAATCCGAAGTCGTAGGAAGTGTCGCTCAACTCGTACCAGGGGTTGGTATCGTTGATGGTCGCGACCTGCGGTATGCCGGTGGTGGTGGCCAAAGGGATGATGTGGTTCAGGTCCGCGCCGTCCAGGTAGGACATGCTGCCCGGGATGGACGGGTTGTACTTGGGCTTCAGGGACAGGTAGACCGGCTGGAGATCGGTCACGATGAGCTGGAAGGTGGCCAGCAGGATGTCCGCCGCCGCCGGCAAGGGGGCGCCCCCGATCCCCACGGTGAAGCAGGGCGGGGTGGAGGTGTTGATGGTCTGGCCCTCGAGGGTCCAGGAGGAGAACTGGGCGGGGCCGTCGAGGGCGGCGCACAGCTCCCAGCCGCTGACCCCGGCGGCAGCCGACGGCTCGTGCATGACCAGGTAGCCCGTGACCACCTCGGGGAACGAGGTGACCTCCATGCTGGCCAGGCTGTAGCCATCATCGAAGTAGACGCCCACCTCGTCGGAGCCCTGGGCCAGGGCCATGCCGCAGGCCAGCAACATCGAAACGGCGACCAGCAGGGGCCGAACCGAGGCTATGTGGTGCTTGAAATTCATGGTTTTCCCCCTGTTTCAGGGTCTGCTTGCGGCTGGTTGTTCTTGGAATAACATAAATGACATATTAATTGTGGGAATTATGCTGATCCAGAACCAGCGGCAGGATACGGCAGGGGTCCAGGCTCCGGGGGCTGACCTGGACGCCCAGGGCCAGGACCTCGACCCCGGCGGCCAGCACCCGGCGCAGAAGGGCTCCGTACTGCGGATCGACGTCATCGGCCGGACCGGCGGTCCGGGCGTCGCCGCGCTGGACGCAGAACACCAGGACCGCCCGTTCCCCGGCCCGGACCCGTTCTTCCAGGGCCAGCAGGTGCTTGCGGCCCCTGGCCGTGGGCGCGTCGGGGAACCGGGCATGCCCGTTCTCCACCAGGGTGGCGTTCTTGACCTCGACCCAGGTATGGCCGCCGACCAGGAAATCGGCCCGGGATTTTCCGTCGGGGTAGGCGACCTCGGCCCGGATTTCCGCTGCGGGATCCAGGCCGGGCAGCAGTCCCGCGGCGATCCCCTCGGCGACCAGCTTGTTGGCCCGCTGGGTGTTGACCCCAACCAGCACCCCGCCCGGGGTCTCGCTGAGTTCCAGGGTCCAGGCCAGCTTGCGCCGCCGGTCGTTTGCGGGGCTGAGCCAGATCGTCCCGCCGGGCGTCAGGCAACCCGTCATGCGCCCGGTGTTGTTGGTGTGGGCGATGACCTCGGCGCCGTCGTCCAGGACCGCATGCACCAGGAAGCGCTTCTCGCGCCTGACGAAGCGGGCGTGGACCAGGGAGGGGGAGAACCGCATAGGGGGCCGGATCCTTCAGACATTGCCGCAACGGGCGCCGGGGGTTATCCTTACCGGACCATGACAATCCATATCAGGCAGGAGTGCAAATGAAACTTGGGGACTGGACATTCAGGGCCTTCCACGACGGCCGCTTCAAGCTGGACGGCGGCGCCATGTTCGGGGTGGTGCCCAAGGTGATGTGGGAAAAACACCACCCGGCCGACGAGCACAACCGCATCGACCTGGACCTACGCTGCCTGCTGGTCGAAAACGGCGAGCGCCGCATGCTGGTCGACACCGGCATGGGTGACCGCTGGGACGAGAAGAAGCGGGGCCTTTTCGCCATCGAACGCCGGCCCAACCAGCTGGTGGCCGAGCTGGCCGAGGCCGGCATCACGCGTGAATCGATCACCGATGTGATCCTGACCCACCTGCATTTCGATCATGCGGGAGGGGCCCTGCGCGAGGGGGACGACGGTCTGGAACCGGTCTTCCCCGGGGCCCGCTACTGGGTCCAGAAGCGGCACTGGGACTGGGCGGGCCATCCCTCCGAGCGCGATCGGGCCAGCTTCCGGCGCGAGGATTTCCTGCCCCTGGTCGAGGCCGGCCTGCTGGAGCTTGTCGAAGGCGCCCAGGAGATCATGCCCGGCGTGAAGGTCACCCCCGTCAGCGGCCATACCCCCGGCCAGCAGGTGGTGGAGTTCCACACCCCAGAGGGGACCGTGGCCTTCGTGGCGGACCTGATCCCCTTCCTCAGCCAGCTGCACGTGCCCTGGATCATGGGCTTCGATCTGAACCCCCTGCTGACGGTGACCGAGAAGAAGCAGTTCCTGACCCGGGCGGCCGAAGAAGGCATCATCCTGGTCTTCGAGCATGATCCGGCGCACGAGGCGGCCACCGTCAAATTCGACTCGGGACGCTTCGTGCCCGACCGTATCTTCACCCTCGCGGCCGGCAACCGAAACGGCGGGTCATGAAAAGCGATAACCTCATCCGGAACCTCGAGCACGCGCCCCTGCCTGAGCGCAAGCCTTCCTGGTTGCGCATGAAGCCCCAGGGCGGTGTGGCCTACAACCGGATGAAGACCCTGCTGCGGCAGGCCGAGCTGAACACCGTCTGCGAGAGCGCCAACTGCCCCAATCGCGGCGAATGCTTCGCCAGCGGCACGGCCACGTTCCTGCTGATGGGGGATGTCTGCACGCGGCATTGCACCTTCTGCAACATTCCCGGGGGCAAGGTGGTGCCCCTGGATCCGGAAGAACCGCGCCGGGTGGCAGAGACCGTCAGGCATCTGGGGTTGAAGTTCGCGGTGGTGACCTCGGTCAACCGGGACGATCTGCCCGACGGCGGGGCCGCCCACTTCGCGGCGACCATCCGCGAGATCCGGCGGTTGAACCCCGGCTGCGGCGTGGAGGTCCTGATCCCCGATTTCATGGGCGAGGCGGCGGACCTGGAAACCGTGCTGGCCGAGGCCCCCGAGGTGTTGAACCACAACCTGGAAACGGTGCCCCGGCTGTACCCGGCCCTGCGAACCAACGCGGACTATGAGCGTTCCCTCGCCCTGCTGGCCCGGGCCCGCCGCTGGGCCAGGGAGCAGGATCCGCGGATCAAGGTCAAGACCGGGATCATGCTGGGGGTAGGTGAGACGCAGGACGAGGTGATCGCGCTGATGGAGGACGCGGTGGAGCACGGCGTGCAGGTCCTGACCATCGGCCAGTACCTGCAGCCCTCGCATCGGCACCACCCGGTCCGACGCTACGTCCCGCCGGAGGAATTCGACGCCCTGGCCCGCGCAGGCCGCAAGCTCGGCCTGGAGTGGGTCGAAGCCGGCCCCATGGTCCGTTCCAGCTATCACGCGCGCCAGCAGAGCGAAAACCTTTCCCCTTGAATCCGGAGATGTGATCCCTTGCCGGCTGCTGAATTCGTCCGGAACACCCTGCTGGATTCACGTTCGCCTGCGTGCTGGTGGAAGCATCCTCTGCAGGCGACCGGGATCCTCCTGGCCGCCGCCGAGAACGCCCTGCTGGCGGTGGCGGACAAGCTCGGCCTGGTCAGATCCTTCCAGTGCCCCGTCTGTGGCTGGCGGGGGGCGAACTTCCGCAACTTCCTCTCCGCCGATGAGATCATCCGCCACTGCATCTGCCCGGTTTGCGGATCCTTCGACCGGCACCGCCAGCTGGTGCTCGGCGTGCGCAGGGAACTGCAGGCCGTTGCCGGCCCCGCACCCGAGGTGATGGTGGGTTTCTCCCTGTCCTCGGCCATGCGCTTCCTGCTCGAGCACGAGGGCCTTTCCCGTTGTTTCAGGACCGACTACGCCCTGGAGGACCGCCGCTTCCTGCCGGATTTCCTGGGCGATCTGCGTTGCGCCCCCCTGGCCGACGACACCGTGGAATGGCTGTTCTGCAGCCATGTCCTGGAGCATGTGCCCGAACTGGACATCTGCGTGGACGAGATCCTGCGCGTCCTCAAACCCGGCGGTCTGGCCTGGATCCAGGTGCCGTTCGAACCGGGCCTGGCCCACAGCCGCAGCATCCGCATCGACCCTTACCGGGCCCACGCCCACGCCTGGCAGTTCGCCCCCGATTTCGGCAATCTCATCCAGCGCGAGGGGTGGGAGGTCACCGAGGTGATCGCCGGCGAGGAACTCACCTCCGAGCAGCTGCGCCAGTTCGCCATCCATCCCCTGGAACGGTACTGGATCTGCCGGAAAGAGTCCTGACGGTCCTGCTCGCAATAATCCGTAGCCGCGCAGCGGCGAGGACATTATCGGGCAGGACCGTCAGGACTCTTTCCGGCATGACCGGTATTGCTCAAGGGTTGATGGTGAACTGCCGAACCTGATGCCAGTGACAAACTTCCTCGCCGGCGATCAGGAGCGCCCCCCATGAATTCCGCGGATGTCTTCGCACAGATAGAGAAAATGGGCGATCTGCCCAGCCTGCCCCAGACGCTGCTGCAGATCCAGACCGTGGCCGATGATGATAATTCCAGCGCCGACGACCTGGCCCGTTGCATCCTGAAGGACCAGGCCCTGACCCTGCGTGTGCTCAAGGTGGTCAACAGCGCCATGTACCAGCGCAAGGAGCGCGAGGTCATCAGGACGGTGCACCGGGCGGTCATCGTCATGGGGTTCGAGACGGTGCGCAAGCTGGCCCTGGGCCTGTCCGTGTTCGACATGATGAGCAAGCTGTCGCGTTCGCCCTATCTGGCGGAGATCGGGCGCCACTCCCTGATCACCGCCGGGTTCGCGCAGATCCTGGCCGAGGCCTCGGGGCTGGTCAGGCCGGAAGAGGCCTTCGTGACGGCGCTGGTCCACGACATCGGCAAGGTCGTGCTGCTGGAGTGCTCACCCGCCGCCATGGATGAGGTGCTGGTCGAGCAGGCCGCGGGGGTGACCTGCCTGGAGGCGGAGCGGAGGCATTTCGGTTTGAGCCACGACCGGGCCGGACGGCGCATCGCCGAGCGGTGGAACCTGCCCCAGGATATCGTGGAGGTCATCGGGGACCACCACGATTTCGATCCCCTGCACCCGCCCCGCAACATCAGGCCCCTGATGGCCATCATCGTTTTCGCCGACACCATGAGCCGGTTCACCTGCCAGCCCGCGGAAAATTCGCGGGAGTTCCGCGTCCTGCGCAAGGCCTGCCGGGTGTTGAAGATCCCCTCGGCCAGACTCGAAATAATCTATCAGCAGGTGGGCGACAAGCTGGAGGACCTGGCGCGGAGGGTCGGCTTCGACCTGGGCGACCTCCATGATTACGGCCGGGTGGTCAACGTGGACGGCAGCGTGAACGTGGCCCCGCGCCGGATGTCACCCGAGGAAATCGCCCAGCGCACGGCCTTGCAACTCGACCTGTACCGCAAGATCGGCGCGGGTCTGGCCGGCGGCGATGAACCCGGAAAGTTGCTGGCGGCCGTGCTCGAGGGCGCGGTGGAGATCCTGGGCTTCGAACGGGTCGTGCTGCTGGCGGCGGACCGCAGGGCCAAGGTGTTCCGGCCTCACCGCTGGGCCGGCCCCGGCGCAGACAAGCTGGCCCCGGCGCTGTCTCTGCCCATTTCCCGCCAGACCGGCCCCTTGGCCCGGGCTCTGCTGGAACACCGCTCGTTCCACGTGCCCCAGGCCGAGAGCGAGGCCTACGGCGGCCAGTCAGGTGAGGATCTGGTGAAGATCGCCCGCTGCCGAGGGTATGCCGTGGCCCCGGTGCCGGTCCCCGACGGGACCATGGCCGGGGTGCTGTATGCGGACTGCGGCCCCGACGGCGACGATGTGGCGGCCGAGCAGGCCGCCGAGCTGACGGGCCTGGCCCAGCAGGCGGGGCTGGTGCTGGCGGCGGTCCCCGCGTCGGTGAGCTGAGCCGGCGCCTTTTCTCCCGCTGGTGATCGTGTTATCTTCCTGTGCCTGTAGATATCCCTGCACCCAACCTGCCCACAGGAAGGATTCGGCATGGCCGAGATCACCAAGCGTTCCGACGATTACAGCCGCTGGTACCAGGACGTCATCCAGGCGGCGGAGCTGGCCGAGAACAGCCCCGTGCGCGGCTGCATGGTCATCCGCCCCAACGGCTACGCCATCTGGGAGAACATCCAGCGCACCCTGGACGACAGGTTCAAGGAGCTCGGCCACGTCAACGCGTACTTCCCCCTGCTGATTCCCAAGAGCTTTCTGGCCAAGGAGGCCGAGCACATCGAGGGTTTCGCCAAGGAATGCGCCATCGTCACGCACCACCGGCTCAAGCAGGTCACCGTCGACGGCAAGACCACGGTCATCCCCGATCCCGAAAGCAAGCTGGAGGAGGAGTACATCATCCGGCCCACCAGCGAGACGGTGATCTGGGACCAGTACCGCAAGTGGATCCAGAGCTACCGCGACCTGCCGCTGCTGATCAACCAGTGGGCCAACGTCATGCGCTGGGAGATGCGCACGCGGATGTTCCTGCGCACCACCGAGTTCCTGTGGCAGGAGGGGCACACCGCCCACGCCACCGCCGCCGAGGGCCGCGAAGAGACCCTGCGCATGCTCGAGGTCTACCGCTGGTTCGCTGAGGAGGTCTTGGCCATGCCCGTGGTCTGCGGGGCCAAGACGCCCAACGAGCGCTTCGCCGGGGCGGTCGAGACGTTCTCCATCGAGGCCATGATGCAGGACCGCAAGGCCCTGCAGGCGGCGACCAGCCACGACCTGGGGCAGAACTTCGCCAAGGCCTTCGACGTGAAGTACCAGGACGCCGAAGGCAAGGTCGAGTACGTCTGGGCCACGAGCTGGGGCATGAGCACGCGGATCATGGGGGCCTTGATCATGACCCACAGCGATGACAACGGCCTGGTGCTGCCGCCGCGCATCGCCCGCGTCAAGGCCGTCATCGTGCCCATCTGGAAGAACGACCAGGAGATGGCCGCGGTGTGCGAGGCCGCCGACAAGCTGGCGGCCGAGTTGAAGCCTGTGGTCGGCCTGGTGCACGTGGACAAGCGCGACAAGATGCGCCCGGGCTGGAAGTACGCCGAGTGGGAACGCAAGGGCGTGCCCGTGCGCCTGGAGCTGGGGCCGCGCGACCTCGCCGCCGGGCACGTCATGATGGCCGCACGCCATGATCGGGCCAAGAACGCGGTCAAGTTCGACGAGCTGGCCACCGCGTTGCCGGCCGAACTGGAGCGGATCCAGCAGGATCTCTTCGACGCCGCCTTGAAGCGCCGCACCGAGGCGACCGTCGAGATCGACACCTGGGATGGTTTCGTGAAGTTGTTCCAGGACGGCGGCGGATTCGCCCACTGCCACTGGTGCGGTGACGGAGCTTGCGAGCAGGCCATCCAGGACGAGACCAGGGTGACCATCCGCAACATCCCCTTCGACCGGGACGAGACCCCCGGCAAGTGCGTGCATTGCGGCAAGGACTCCATCGGCAGGGTCCTGTTCGCCCAGTCCTACTGATATGAGGAGAAGGTATGCATGATGTGCTCTCGGCCATCAGCGCCGACCACACCTACCTGCTGCGCCTGCTGATCGCCTTGATCCTGGGCGGTGTGGTGGGCATGGAACGCCAGAGCCACGGCCGGGCCGCGGGCCTGCGGACCAACATCCTGGTCTGCATCGGCTCGGCCCTGGTCATCGTCTCGTTCCAGAAGTTCATCGATACCGGCTTGCCCGATGCCACCAGCGCCCTGCGCATGGATCCGGCGCGGGCCGCGGCCGGCGTCATCACCGGGATCGGGTTCCTCGGGGCCGGCACCATCGTCAAGAGCAGGGAATTCGTGCGCGGGCTGACCACGGCCGCCTCGGTGTGGGTGGTGGCGGCCATCGGGGTCGCCGTCGGCCTGGGCGAGATCGTGCTGGCGGTCTTCGTGACGCTGATGGTGCTGGTCGCCCTGGTGGTGCTGCACAGGATCCCCATCGCCAGCGACATATATGGCCGCATCACAGTGAAGGGCCGGGGCGGCGCGGACATGGGGCGGCGGCTGGCGGACATCATCACGGACCGGGGATTCACCCTCAAGCGCACGGTCTTCTCGCGGTCGGCCAACGGTGAGTTCGAGGTGGTCTTCATCGTACGGCACCGCCATCGGGATCCGGTGGGGGCCCTGGGCGAGGCCTGCCTGGAGGCAGAGGGCGCCGAGCGCTACACCGTGAGCTGATATCAGGATGGGAAACCGTGGGACTCAGCCCGGAAAGGGCCGGGTCTTTGTTTTCCGGCGGATAGTTGCAGGCTCCGGTATTTGGGTGGTTCCGTTCCCCCAATTCCCGCAACCGTCGAACCAGGTCCTTGCCGCGACCATGGCGATCGAATCCATGGGGGCCTACACTTTTTCCAAATCTTCCCGCTTCAACGGCTTCGAGCCCCCGCAATCCCAGTTCATCGATTGACCAGAAAGGATTAACATGCGACGGATCACCCTGACATTGGCAATGGCCTTGGTTTTGACCGGGATGGCCCCATGCGGGCACGCCGAGGTCGCCGACGCTGCACCCGGTGGATTCACCAGCGTCCACCGCCTCACCGTGGCCGCAACGCCCATGGAGGTTTGGGACGCGTTGACTCGGGACTTCGGTCAGTGGTGGGATCCGGCCCATTCCTTCTTCGGGGACCCGGGCAAATTCCGTGTGCCCACCGCGGTGGGCGGGGCCTGGATGGAAGACGCCGGAGATGGGCGCTGGGTCCGGCACATGGATGTGGTGTATGTGGATCCAGGCAAGGTGCTGCGCATGCGCGGGGCCCTGGGACCGTTGCAGGCCATGGCGGTTACCGGGGCGCTCACATTCACTATGGAACCCGCGGCGACCGGCACGCTGATCACCCTGACCTATGCGGTCGGGGGATACACGCCCGAGGGGCTGGATACCCTGGCTTCGGTGGTGGATGGAGTTCTGGGGGACCAGATGCTGCGACTCGAGGCTTATCTGGAAAAATGAGTCTTGACGACAATATTTCGTAATAGTATATTTCTGATTCGAAATAAAGGAGCATCATGCCTGAAACTCCCTGCAAACCCCTGCATGTCATTTCACCGCTGCATAAGGCCTTGCGGCAAATCAGCCTCTACCTGGAGGAATATTCGCGGCCCCTTGGCCTGCAACCTCTGGAGGGCCACCTGCTGGCCTTTCTGGCTTGCTATGGCTCCTTCACCGTGGGGCAGTTGGGCAGGGTGTTCGGGCTGAAGGGCTCGAGCCTCACCGGGTTGCTGGATCGCCTGGAGGGCAAGGATCTTCTGAAACGGACCCGCAACCCGGAGGACCGCAGGTCCTACCTGATCGAAACCACTGCAAAGGGCCGGGCTTTGGGCCTGGAAGCCCGAAAACGGGTCCAGGAACTGGAATCGGAGATCCTGTCCCGGATCACGCCCGCAGATCGCGAAGGGTTCGGAAGGGTGGTGGCTGCCGTGGCCCAGGCGACCGGAGTCCAGGTTCATTCCCCCGCATCAACCAAGGAGTAGCCGACCATGAAAGATGTTCTGACCGCGCAGTTCGCGACCGTCAACCAGCTTGCCGGAGTCAATCTCGCAGGCGTCCGGGAAGACCACAGCCGCGCCGCCCCTTCATCCGGAGGGCATTGCATGAACTGGGTGCTTGGTCACCTGACGGACACCTACAACAGTTTCCTGCCGGTGCTGGGAGAGGAAATGGTGTGGGCCGATGGCCAGGGCCGGCCCTATGCCAGGGGATCGCAGCCCCTGGGCGAAGGGGAAGGCCTGCCCTGGAATGAGCTCTTGGCCGCCTGGGAAGCCGCAAGCACTCGGTTCCAGCAAGGGCTGGAGGCCTTCGATGAAGCCCGCTGGAGCGACAAGGCTCCCTTCAGCCCTCTGGATGATCCCGACGAAACCATGGGGTCCCTGCTGGCACTGCTGGTGTTCCACCAGTCCTACCATGTTG
Organism: Candidatus Krumholzibacteriia bacterium; assembly: GCA_024763215.1. Classification (GTDB taxonomy): domain Bacteria; phylum Krumholzibacteriota; class Krumholzibacteriia; order LZORAL124-64-63; family LZORAL124-64-63; genus JAHJTW01. Next base: position 12,045 of record JANTFX010000057.1, read on the forward strand.
GCCAACTTGGTCTTCTGCGGCGGGTGGCGGGGTTGGATACCGCCGTCAAGTAGGCTTCGGGCGGACGGAACCACCTCCATTGAACAAGGCGGCCCCGGCTATTGCCGGGGCCGCTCTTTTGCCATGTCCAGGTTGGCCTGATCCGGTCAACGCACCAGGACCATGCGCGTGACGGCCGTCCTGCCTTCGGCGCTCAGCCGGGCGAAGTACACACCCGAGGCCAGGTTGAACGGCTGCCAGGTGACACGGTGGCTGCCCGCGCTCAGCTGCTCGTCCACCAGGGTCGACAGCCGCTTGCCGGTGGCGTCGAAGACCTCCAGCCGTGCATGGCTTTGCTTGGCTAGGCTGAAGGCGATGGTCGTGGTCGGGTTGAACGGGTTGGGGTAATTGCCCTCCAGGTTGAACCTGGCGTCGACCACGTCGCCGACTCCCGAAGCGGTGCGGACGGTGATCAGATCGCTCATGATGAGGGTGTCTGAACCGCAGGGCCCGGAGGCCGTCAAGGTCACCGTGTACAGACCCTCGGCCGTGTAGGTGTGGACCGGGTTCTGCAGGGTGTCCGTGACGCCGTCTCCGAAGTCCCAGGCCCAGGCGGTAGGCCCGCCTGTGGACTGGTCGGTGAAGGTGACGGTGAACGGGTTGGCTCCCTCGACGGCGTCGGCCTGGAAGGCCGCCGTCACCAGGCTGTCCACGTGCACCATGGCCGGGACGGTCAGGGTGTCGGTGCCGCCCGGGCCGAAGACGATCAGGCGCACGTCATAGGAGCCGGCGGTGGCGTAGGTGTGGACCGGGTTCTGCACGGTGTCGCCGACCGCGTCGCCGAAGTCCCAGTTCCAGCCGGTGATCTCCCCGCTGGACTGGTCGGTGAAGTTGACCACCAGGGGCGCGCAACCACCGGTGGGGTCGGCGCTGAAGGCGGCTGTCGGACCGGCCACCGGGTCCACGCGCACGGCGAGCGAGGTGGTGTCGGCTCCGCAGGCGTTGCCGGCGATCAAGGTCACGGTGAAGGTGTCGGCCGCGGCGTAGGTGTGCACCGGGTTCTGGACGGTGTCGGTGCCGCCGTCGCCGAAGTCCCAGGCCCAGGTGGTCGGGTCGCCCGTGGACAGGTCGGTGAAGTTCACCGTCAGGGGCACGGTGCCGGTGGTGTCGCTCATGGCGAAGGCGGCGGTCGGCGGGCCGGAAACGGTGATCAGCCCCGTGCTGGTCTTGGTGTCGCTGCCGCCGGGACCGGTCACGGTCAGGACCACGTCATAGGTCCCGGGCGCGGCGTAGGTATGGATCGGATTCTGCGCGGTGTCGGTGCCACCGTCGCCGAAGTCCCAGGCCCAGCCGGAGATGTCGCCGGAGGAAGCATCGGTGAAGGTGACCTCCAGAGGCGCGCAACCGGTGACCGGATCGGCGCTGAAGTCGGCCACAGGAGCCAGGGGCGGATCCACCGTGATCATGTCCACGGCGGTCAGGGTATCGCTGCCGCAGGCGCTGGTCGCGATCAGGACCACGGTATAGGTGCCTGCCGCGGTGTAGGTGTGGTCGGGGTTCTGGACGGTGTCGGTGCCGCCGTCGCCGAAGTCCCAGGCCCAGCTCGTGGCCCCGCCGGTGGAGGCATCGGTGAAGGTCACCGTATGCGGCGCGATGCCGGTGGAGTCGGATGAGCTGAAGGCGGCCGTCGGCGGGCCGCTTACGGTGACGTAGCCGGCTGAGGTGCTGGTGTCGCTGCCGCCGGGACCGGTCACGGTCAAGGCCACGTCATAGGTGCCGGGAGCGGCGTAGGTATGGATCGGGTTCTGGGCGGTGTCGGTGCCGCCGTCACCGAAGTCCCACGCCCAGCCGGTGATCTCACCGGTGGACTCATCCGTGAAGGTCACGTCCAGGGGTGCGCAGCCGCTGGTGGGCGTGCCGGAGAAGGCCGCCACCGGGGCCGGCGGAGCCGTCACGTGGATGTAGGACGCCTTGATGAGCTGGTTCTGGCCGCAGGCGTTGCTGGCCACCAGGATCACCGTGTAGTCACCGACGTCGGTGTAGGTGTGGGTCGGGTTCTGCTGGGTGTCCGAGGACGAATCCCCGAAGAACCATTCCCAGGTGTCGGGGTTGCCGCTGGACAGGTCTGTGAAGTTGACCGTCAAGGGCGGCTGGCCCGTCAGGACATCGCCGCTGAAATCGGCGACCGGGGCCTGGCCGATGGTGATGTAGTCGGTCTTGGTCATGGTGTCCGAACCCACCGGGCCGGTCACGGTCAAGGTGACGGTGTAGGTGCCGGCCAGGATGTAGACGTTGGTGGGGTGTTGGTCGGTGCTGGTGTTGCCGTCGCCGAAGTCCCAGGCCCAGCTCGAGACCGTGCCGGTGGACTGGTCGGTGAAGTTGACCGTCTGGGGCTGGCAGCCGTCGGTCACGTCGGCTGTGAAGTCGGCCACCGGAGCGGTGGGGCCGCCGCCCACGGCCGCCTCGGCGTCGATCATGCCGTAGCCCGAGTAGCGGTCCCAGCCGGCCGTCGATTCGACGTTGACGATGTCGATGGCGGTGCTGGTCAGCTGGTTGCGCACCTCGGTGGGAGAGAAGGACGGGTTGGCGGATTTGACCAGGGCGGCCACGCCGGCGGCGTAGGGGGTGGCGCACGATGTGCCGTTGAAGAACGGCTCGTAGTCACCGCTCTGGTAGCCGCCGCTGCCGCTGATGTCGGTGGTCGGCAGGATGGTGGGGGCCAGGATGTCCACGGCCCCGGCGTTGTCCTGCAGGGTGCTGCCGTAGTTGGAGCCCCACCAGCGCTCGCCGTCGCAGGTGTAGCTGTTGGGATCGGCGTTCACGCCGGGGTTAAGGTCGTTGGTGTTGGAACTGGACCGCTTCCGGTCGCCGCAGGGCGAGGCCGCGCCTACACCGATGACGTACTGGTTGATGGCCGGGTAGCTGATGGTCGAGGCGTTCTCGTTGCCCGTGGCGGCAAGCAGGGTCACGCCGTTGTTGTAGGCGTACTGCAGGGCGGGGTCCATGGTAGAGGAGCTCGAGGTGGCGGCCCCGAAGCTCATGCTGGCCACATCCGCCCCGTTGTCCGCGGCGTAATAGAGGGCGTTGGCGATGTAGGAGAAGTACATGGAACCGCCGCTGTCGGCGACCTTCAGGGGCATGATGGTCACGCCGCCGGCGATGCCGGCAACACCCAGATTGTTGTCGGCCACCGCGGCGGCGACCCCGGCGCAGGCGGTGCCGTGACCAGGATCGGCGCTGTCGTCCATGGGGTCGCTGTCGCTGTCGCCGAAGTCATAGCCGGCCATGAGGTTCAGGTCCGGATGCGAGGTGTCCGCGCCCGAATCCAGGATGGCCACGATGGCGCTGCTGGAGCCGTACCCGGAAGGGGCGTTCCAGGCCAGTTCGGCGTTGGTGTCGAAGCCCACGGTGCCCACCCCGGCGCCGGTGTGGTCCCAGGTCGTGCCCCAGCCATACGCCGGCAGCTGGGCGGTGTTGTTGTGGCCCCAGTTGTCGGGGTACTGGGGGTCGTTGGGCGCGACCGCGGGGAAGGCACGCAGATCGGGCTCGGCGTAGGCCAGGTTGGGGTCGGCGGCCAGGCGGCGGGCGGCTGCGGGGATGTCGGTCCCGGCAGGCACCTTGAGGGTGAAGGAACGGTAGACGCCCAGCTCCTCGGCCGATGCCTTGTCGGCCAGGCGGCCGAAGGTGCGTTCGATGGCATTGACGCCCAGGTCCTTCAAGACCGCATCGACCGAGGCCAGGCCGGTGGTCGGGGTGGCCGCACGGGCGCCCTTTTCCAGGGGCAGGTCGAGCTTGGCCTGAGCCATGGCCTTGGCCGTGAACTGGACCAGGATGCGGTCGGGGGCGTAAGGCAGGATGGATTGGCCGGTGGGATCGAAACCATCCTGGACGGGAGCGAAATCCCGCGGCCCGTCGGTAAGGGCGAAAACAACAGAACTCGCTGCCAACATGACAGCTAGCAGTGTAATGGCCGTGATCATCCGTCTCATGGATGCGCTCCTTCAGCAAAGAGGAGGGGGGATGGGCGAATTGTTGCCATTAAAAGATACCAGATAATTGTTACAAAAGAATCACGATGAGGGGGATGATTTCAAGGGCCCGGGATGACCCGGGCCCTTGGGTTGTCGATCAGATGTCGATCGAGATCACCGGAACAGCGATTTCACCGCGCCCCAGGATTGGCTTTCATTGTCCACCGGGTTCTCGCAGCAGGCGATGTCCGCGTACATGACCAACTCGCCGGGGAACTGGAAACCGGTCACCAGGTCGTACCAGCCCATGCCGTAGTCGTTGTAGCTGGTGCAGCCGACCGGAATGTTGTCGGTGATGGCGTCGGGGGTGCTGTCGAAGGCCGTCAGGAAGGTCATGCCGATGGCGTACTTGTAGCCGAAGTAGGCGCAGGCGCAGGTCCCCTGATCGATGGGGATGGCGATGTCGTACATCCCCGCCTGGTCGATGCTCACGGTGTAGGCCTGGGAGGCGCAGATCACATCGCCGGGCAGGAAGCAGCCCAGGGTCGGATCATAGATGGTTTCCTCGAAGTCCACGTAACAGTCGAAATCAACCGGAACGTCCTCGACGCCGAACTGCATGAAGAAGTGGACCATCTCGACGGTGAACCCGGCCGGGCAGGCCATGCATTCGGCCTGATCGGCGTCGAACAGGTACTTGTAGGTCTCCTGACCCCAGATCCAGTCCTGGATGGCGTAGGCCGGATTATTGAGGTTGCCCAGGACGCAGACGCCGTTGGCGCCGGCCTGGTTGATGTTCATGACCTCTCCGGTCACGGGCGTGACCACGACGGTCTTGTCCGCGGCCATGGCCGTGCCGGCGATCAGCAACAGGCAAAAGCCGACCAATAGTAACTTGCGCATGGTGTTCCCCTCCCGATTCTCATCCCATAGGTTACAGGGGGAAACAGGAAAAAATTATCTTTGTATGGCCTACTCCCCCCACATGGAGGCATCATAGAATATTTAAGAACCAAAAATCAAGATGTATTTTAGTAATTATATCTCAATTCCGACCCGAATCCCGCTTTGGCGCCTTTCGCCGTCATTATGAAGGTATTACCTTTTGGGTGTACAAGAGCTTTCCTCCGGGAAGCGTCAGCGGTTGTGAATCAGGATCGTCCCGGCAAGGGCCGGAATATGCACACAGGAGGCGGGGTCATGGAGTCACCCAGGACCGATCAGCAGTTGCAGGAACAGTTCCGCCACAAGGTGGGGCTGGCCGAGATGCTCAAGGGCGGGGTCATCATGGACGTGACCAATGCCGAGCAGGCGAAGATCGCCGAAGAGGCAGGGGCCGTGGCGGTCATGGCGCTGGAGAGGATCCCTTCGGATATCCGCAAGATGGGGGGCATCGCCCGCATGTCCAACCCGGGCATGATCAGCGAGATCCAGAAGGCGGTGTCCATCCCGGTGATGGCCAAGGCGCGCATCGGGCACTTCGCCGAGGCGCAGATCCTCGAGGCTCTGGGCGTGGATTTCATCGACGAATCCGAGGTGCTGACCCCCGCGGACAACCAGAACCACATCTACAAGCATGATTTCAAGGTGCCGTTCGTGTGCGGTTGCCGCAACCTGGGCGAGGCCCTGCGCCGCATCGGCGAGGGCGCGGCCATGATGCGCACCAAGGGCGAGGCCGGCAGCGGGGACATCGTCGAGGCCGTCACGCATATGCGCGAGGTCACCGAGGGCATCCGCCGCCTGCAGATGATGCGCAAGGACGAGATGATGGCCGAGGCCAAGCGCCTGGGCGCCCCCTACCGGGTGCTGGTCGAGACCGCCGAACTGGGCAAGCTGCCGGTGCCGAACTTCGCCGCCGGCGGCATCGCCACCCCGGCCGACGCCGCCCTGATGATGCAGCTTGGCGCCGAGTCGGTGTTCGTGGGCAGCGGCATCTTCGCCAGCGAGGATCCCGCGCCGCGGGCCAAGGCCATAGTCGACGCGGTGACCTTCTTCGACGATCCCGCCAAGCTGGTGGAGGTCTCGATGACCCTGGGCGAGGCCATGAAGGGCCGCGCCGTGAACGAGATGGACGAGAGCGAGAAGATGGCCGGCCGCGGCTGGTAAGATCATCGGACACGTTGTCCGGCCCGGATGCTCCAGGTGGTCCGGGCCTTTGCGCGAGGTGCCAGGGCGATGAAACCGGTGGGATTGCTGACCCTCCAGGGCGACTACGAGAAGCACCGGCAGGCCTTCGCCGCCCTGGGCCACCCGACCCGCAACGTGCGGCGGCCGAACGAGTTGGATGATGTTTCCTGCCTGGTCATCCCCGGCGGCGAATCCACCACCTTGAGCCGGCTGATCGACCGCACCGGCTTGCGCGAACCCTTGCGGGAGTTCGCCGCGTCCCATCCGGTCATGGGAACCTGCGCGGGCCTGATCATGATGGCCAGGGAGCTGGATGGGGAGGCCCCTGCGGATTTCGGCGTGGCGCCCCTGGGCCTGCTGGATTGCACCGTCCGGCGCAACGGCTACGGCCGGCAGATCGATTCCTTCACCGCGGAGGTGGCGGCCGGGCCCTTGCTGGGGGACGACGATCCTTTTTCCGCCGTGTTCATCCGGGCGCCCCGCATCGTGGACGTGGGGCCGGCGGCCGAGGTCGTGGCCGATCTGGACGGCGAGCCCGTCGCCGTGCGCAGCGGCTCCCTGCTGGGCCTGACCTTCCATCCCGAACTGACGGACGATCTGCGGATCCAGCGCGCCTTCCTCGATCTGGTCTGATCACCCGGGAAGATTGGCTGTTTCCAGCGCCGGAATCGTTCCTTATCATGGTTTAGGGCGACCAGTGGCTTTCAGGGTGCGGCATCGCCGCGGCCCTGCACCGAACAAGAAAGGCAGTCATGCGCAGGATCTCCTTCCTCTTTCCGGTTCTTTTGAGCCTTGCCTTGGCCCTGGCCGTTACCGGCTGCAACAGCGATGGCGGCGGCACCAACCCCCAGCCCCAGCCCTGTTCCCTGACCATCGAGGCCCCTGCCGCCGGCAGCGAATTCACCTCCGGGGATCCGGTCAACATCCGCTGGCAGAAGCAGGGTGATGCCGCCACCGTGATGATCGAGCTGGTCCAGGCCGGCGCCACGGTCGGGGTGATCGCCGCCGCCACCGAGAACGACGGCTTCTTCCCCTGGAGCGCCGAAGTCATGGGCGGCGTGGGCGGAGAGTTCTCGATCCGGATCACCGCGGCGGGAGAACAGGACTGCGCGGCGGCCTCGGAAACGTTCACCATCCTCAACACCAACGCCTGCGCGCTGAATTTCACCTTCACCCTGCCCGCGGATACGACCCTGGTGGCGGGGCAGGAGCTGCCGATCACCTGGGAGAGCCACGACACCATGGGGCTGGTGCATATCGACCTGATGAACGGGCACCTGCTGGAGTCCCTGGTGGGGGTCATCGCCCAGGACACCCCCGACGATGGGTCTTTCCTGTGGAACGTGGATTCCTTCAACTTCGCCGCCCACCGGGACAACGTCGATGATACGGTCTACTGGCTGCGCATCTATGCCGAGGGCGTGCCCACCTGCGCGGATTCCACCGCGGACTTCACACTGGCCGATCATGATCTGTGCCTCATCGACGCTTACATCACGCCCTTTGGTGATGTGCTCCAGGCGGGGGATCAG
>JANTFX010000058.1 GCA_024763215.1 Candidatus Krumholzibacteriia bacterium
AGAAGAAGGTGGCCAAGAAGAAGGTGGCCAAGAAGAAGGTCGCCAAGAAGAAGGTCGCCAAGAAGAAGGTGGCCAAGAAGAAGGTCGCCAAGAAGAAGGTGGCCAAGAAGAAGGTGGCCAAGAAGAAGGTGGCCAAGAAGAAGGTCGCCAAGAGGAAGAAATAGCGATCGAAGGGGTATAGCCCGTTCGTTGCCCATAGAAAAACCGCCGGAGTCATGACCTCCGGCGGTTTTCATTTCCTGGCTGCTGGCTGGTTGCCGCTGCCGGCTATTTCTTCCTCTGCAAAGCCGCGTCGTGTTTGGCGCGCACGGCCGGGGGCAGCACGTCGATGAACCAGCTGGCTCCCAAGGTGAAATTCGTGTACCCGACCATGTTGGAGTATCCCAGCTCATCCACATCGAAGGCGAAAGTGGCCACCTCCGCCCGGGCGAAGAGGTCCAGGTTGTCGCCGGCCCTTGTCGACAGACCGAAGTTCCCCTTGAGGTACAATGCGGTCTTGTCCTCGAGGTAGGTATAACGGTTGATGAGGGCGCCGAGACCGAAGCCGATGTGGGGCGTGAGCCCGAAGAAAGTGGCGGGTACCGCGTCATACATGGCGTCGATCCCACCCATGAAAACCTTGAAACCCGTGTCCTTCTCGATGGTGATCCGGGTGGGTTGGTATTCGTCCCCCGCTTCCCCGTCCTGGTCGTAAAGCATGGTCGTGACGGCATCACCGGAAGCGTACAGCCCCAGCAGGTCCAGATGGAAGCGGTCGGCGATGTAGATGCCGATACGCCCCCCGTAAACAGGTCCTGACTTGATCTCCTTGCGGGGCGCGTTGTAGTAGAGCCGGTTGGGGAAGTCATCATCCAGATGGGGGTAGACGATGGAGCCGTTCTTGTCCACCCACAGGCCTGAGACCAGCAGGCCGCTGCCGTCGGGATTGTAGGCGAAAAGGGGGTCGGAACCGGGAGTGATGACGGTTCGGTCCTGGATGGGTTGGCTGTCGTAATAGGTGCCTCCGGAAAAACTTCCGCCAAAGATTTCCAGGCGATAGGCCTTGACCGCGTAGTCCTTGTAATCCAGGACGGCACCCTGGCTGCTCGGCTCGGGACCCGAATCGTCGGCTGAAGGCGGGGGCGTCGGTGCGGAATCCTGGGCCAGGGCGCCGCCTGCAACCAGGATCAGGGCCAATGCTAGCAACCGGAGTCGGTTCGGGGTCATCTTCATCGATTCACCTCAACCGGCATGGGTACCCTGGTTCCGGGCGCGCGTCACCGGTCAGCTGGAAGGGGTGGGGCGGACATCAATAGTCATGAGGAACGGCCGCAGGACCGGTTCCACAACCTGAATAACGGTAATGTAAAGCCCTACGGGTGTCCAGAACTTTCCCCCCGGCCTGAGTTTAGCCCGTGTTGACACGCCTCTGGCGGCCTATTACCATTGATCCTCGCTGTTTTCGGCCCCCAGAAACCCTTTCTGTTTATGCGGGAGGACGCGCCTTGAAGACCTATGCCATGGACAAGATCCGCAATATCGCCCTCGTCGGCCCCCACGGTGTGGGCAAGACCAGCCTGGCCGACGCCATGCTTCACGTTACCGGGAAGGTCGGGCGCAGGGGTTCGGTCGACGACGGCAGCAGTGTCTTCGACTTCCATGAAGAAGAGATCGAACGCAAGCAGAGCCTGTCGGCCAGCCTGGCCTGGACCGAGTTCGACGGCAACAAGATCAACATCATCGACACCCCGGGTGTGGACGATTTCCGGGGTGACACCATCGCGGCGATGCGCGTGGTCGAGGGGATCCTGTTCGTGGTCAAGGCCGACGGCGGCTTCGAGGTGGCCTCGGAAAATCTCTGGAACCGGGTGCGCAAAACCCATTTGCCCACGTTCATCGTGGTCAACCGCCTGAGCAAGGACCAGGCGGACTGGCGCGACACCCTCAACGGCCTGAAGGACAGGGTCCCCGGCGCGGCGCCCCTGCAGTTGCCCATCGGGGTCGGGGATGATTTCCAGGGCGTGATCGACCTGATCGCCATGAAAGCCTTCCGTTTCGACGGGCAGGCGGCCACGGAGATGGAGATCCCGGGGGACATGGCCGACGCCGTTGAGGAGGCCCGGGAGATGCTGACCGACGCGGCCGCCAACGCCGACGATGAGCTGACCGAAAAGTATCTGGAGGAGCTCACCCTCAGCGATGAGGATATCATCGCCGGCCTCAAGAAGGGCACGAGCGAGGGCACGGTCTTCCCCATCTTCTTCACCGACGCGGTCAGCGAGGCGGGCGTGACGTCCCTGTTGCGCTCGGTGGCCAACCTGGTGCCAAGCCCCGCATCCCTGCTGGGCAAACCGATCAAGGGTCTGGTCCCCGGCGGCGAGGAGGAGGCCGAATTCATCCCCGGCGAGGAGGAACCCGTGGTCGCCCTGGCCTTCAAGCGCCAGTACGAGGCGCAGGGCGGGGACGTGACCTGGCTGCGCGTGTTCAGCGGCAGCATCCAGTCCGGCGATACCCTGCATTGCAGCGACGGCCGCAGCAGCGAGCGCATGGGGCAGCTCAACGTGACCCTGGGGCGTACCAAGGAGAAGATCGACAAGGCGGCGTGCGGCGATATCGTCCTGGCCGCAAAGCTGAAGAACACGCAGACCGGAACGACCCTGACCTCGGGTGTCGATTTCGCCTTCGCGCCCTTCGCTTATCCCGTGCCCACGAGCGCCGACGCCATCAGCCCCGCCACCAGCGGCGACGAGGACAAGATGGCTGCCGGTCTGAGCAAGCTGCACGAGGAGGACCCCACCTTCCAGGTCATCCAGCAGGCCCACCTCTCGCAGACCCTGCTGGCGACCCAGGGCGAGATCCACACGAACTACCTGCTGGATAAGCTGAAGAAGCAGACGGGAGTGGTCGTGGAACGGCGGCGTCCCCGCATCAACTTCAAGGAGACCATCAGGGGCACGGCCGAGAAGCAGGGCCGGCACAAGAAGCAGACCGGCGGCCGCGGGCAGTTCGGTGACGTCCACCTGCGGCTGGAGCCGCTGCCGCGCGGCGAGGGCTTCGAGTTCGTCGATGCCATCGTCGGCGGCGTGGTGCCCAACAAGTTCATCCCCGCGGTGGAGAAGGGCGCCCGCGAGACGCTGGCCGAAGGCCTGATCGCCGGCTACGAGATGGTGGACGTCAGGGTGACGCTGTTCTTCGGCTCCTATCACAACGTCGATTCCAGCGAAGCCGCGTTCAAGGCGGCTACCCGCAAGGCTCTCAAGGCCGCCATCGAGGAGGAGGCCGACAAGTTGCGGCCGGTGATCCTCGAACCGATCATGAAGGTCAGGATCGTGGTGCCCCAGGCTTACATGGGAGACGTGATGGGGGACATCTCGACCCGGCGGGGTGCCATCCAGGGCAGCGATTCCGAGGGGCCTTACCAGGTGGTCACCGCGAACGTGCCCGAAGACGAGCTCTACCAGTACGCGACCTCCCTGCGTTCCCTGACCCAGGGCACAGGGACCTTCACCATGGAGTTCTCGCACTACGCCGAGGTTCCCGGTGATGTGCAGAAGCGTTTGATAGAGGAATACAAGAAATCGCAGACGGCCGAGGAATAGAGGAGGCGCGATGTCCGGACATTCGAAATGGGCCAATATCAAGCACCGCAAGGGTGCCCAGGATGCCAAGCGGGCCAAGGTCTTCACGCGCCTGATCCGGGAGTTGACCATCGCCGCCCGGGAAGGCGGCGGGGATATCGAGGCCAACCCCCGGTTGCGGTCCGCCGTGACGACAGCCCGCGGTTCGAACATGCCCAACGACACCATCGAGAAGGCGATCAAGCGCGGCACCGGCGAGGGTTCCGGCATCGTCATCGAGGAAGTGAACTACGAGGGGTACGGCCCCGGCGGCGTGGCGATCCTGGTCGAGTGCCAGACCGACAACAAGAACCGCACGACGGCCGAGGTCCGGCACGCTTTCACCAAGTTCGGGGGCAACCTGGGCGCCAACGGCTGCGTGAGCTATATCTTCGACCGCAAGGGCGTGATCCGGCTGGATGCCTCCAGGTGCGACCTGGAGGCGGCCATGGAGGCGGCCATCGAGGCCGGCGCCGAGGACGTGGAGGAGGAGGACGGAACCATCATCGTGACCACCGCGATGGAGGACCTCAACACGGTCAACACCGCCCTGACCGACGCCGGCCTGCCCGTGACCTCGGCCGAGCTGAACTACATCCCCAACACCACGGTCCAGGTCGAGAAGAAGGACGCCATGTCGCTCATGAAGCTGATCAACTTCATGGACGACCTGGATGATGTCTCCAATGTGTCCGCGAATTTCGACATGGATGATGACCTGCTGGCCGAGATCGAGGAACAGCTCGGATGAGGGACCTGCAGCTGGTATCGCCGGCTTCGGCAGCGCGGACATGATCATCCTGGGCGTCGATCCCGGCTCCCATGCGACCGGCTTCGGGGTCATCGACACGGAGCCGGTCCTGCGTATGATCACCGGCGGGGTGATCAGGCCCGGCCCGAAGCTGCCCCTGCCGGAACGGCTGCTGGCCATCTTCGAGGGGCTGGACCTGGTGATCCGGGACCAGGGGCCTTCGGCCATGGTCGTCGAGGATCTCTTCAACGCCAAGAACGCCCGCAGTTCGCTGGTCCTGGGGCACGCCCGCGGGGTGCTGCTGCTGGCCGGCGCCAGGGCCGGGCTGCCCGTCCATGAGTACGCTCCCCGGGAGATCAAGCAGGCCTTGACCGGCAACGGCGCCGCCGCCAAGGAGCAGGTGAGGTTCATGGTGATGCGGCTTTTGGGCTTGAAGGATGAGCCCCCTTTGGATCAAAGTGACGCTTTGGCCGCCGCCCTGGCCTACGCCGGGCGCAGGCGGGGCGTTTTTCCCGGGTAGACGGCCGGACCGGCCGGCAGGGGGTAGGCATGATCTCGTTCCTGGAGGGCAGGCTAATTTCCGCCGGCACCGAGGCGGTGGTGCAGGTCGGCGGGATCGGTCTGCAGGTACAGCTTTCGGCCCTGGCCGCGGAGCTGTTGCCGGCGGTGGGGCAGGATGTCCGTCTTTTGACCCACCTGTCCGTCCGGGAGGACGGCTGGTCCCTGTTCGGGTTCCTCGAACCCGGAGAGAGGGAAATGTTCCGCCTGTTGATCTCCGTCTCGGGGATCGGCCCCAAGGTCGCCATGAACATGCTGTCGCGGGCGCCCGCCGCCCGGATCGCCCACTTCCTGGCCTCCGGTGACGAAAAGGCGCTGGCCGGGTTGCCCGGCATCGGCAAGAAGAGCGCCGCCCGGCTCGTGGTCGAGCTGGGGCGCCGGGTGCCCGAGCTGCCTGCCGGGGGCATGGACTCCGGCATCGCAGCAGCGGCCGGACCCCTCGACGACGCGCTGGCGGTTCTGGCCGCCATGGGGTTGCAGAGCGGCGCTGCGGAGAACGCCCTGCGCCGGGCCCGCAACGAGGACGAGGGGCTGGCCGCCGACGTCGAGCGCTGGGTGCGCGCCGCCTTGAGGTATATCTGATGGGGGATGCCATGGACCACGAGGACAGGTTGACCGCGGCCGCCGAGCAGACCGAGGACCGGCGGGCCGATGCCTCGTTGCGCCCCCACAGCCTGGACGAGTTCATCGGGCAGGAAGAGCTCAAGGAGAACCTGCGCGTGTTCATCTCCGCCGCCCGCCAGCGGGGGGAGGTCCTGGACCACGTGCTGCTGCACGGCCCTCCCGGCCTGGGCAAGACCACCCTGGCCCAGATCCTGGCGGCGGAAATGGGGTTGGAGATCCGCCTGACCAGCGGTCCCGCCTTCAGCAGCCCCGCCGAGCTCATCGCCCTGCTGAGCGAACAGGCCGACCGGCGCGCCATCTTCATCGACGAGATCCACCGTCTCAACCGGGTCCTGGAGGAGCACCTCTATCCCGCCATGGAGGACTGGCGCATCGAGCTGATCATCGACAAGGGGCCCAACGCGCGGCACTTCAACCTGCAGCTCGAACCTTTCACCCTGATCGGGGCGACGACCCGCGCGGGGCTGATCACCTCGGCCCTGCGCAGCCGTTTCGGCATCGTCTGCCATCTCGATTTCTACCCGCCCGGGGATCTGGCGGTCATCATCACGCGCAGCGCGCGGATCCTGGGAATCGGCATCGACGAGCAGGGCGCCCATGAGATAGCCCGGCGCAGCCGGGGCACGCCGCGGGCGGCCAACCGCCTGCTGCGGCGCGTGCGTGATTTCGCCCAGGTGGCCGGCGACAGCATCATCACCGGCGAGGTGGCCGACGCGGGCCTGACCCGGCTGGGAGTCGACAAGCTCGGACTGGAGAACCTGGACCGGCACTATCTGCGGCTGATCATGGAACATTTCGGCGGGGGCCCGGTTGGTATCCAGAACCTGGCCGTTTCCCTGGGCGAGGAGCAGGATACGCTCGAGGACGTGATCGAACCCTTCCTGATCCAGGCTGGACTGCTCCAGCGCACGCCGCGCGGCCGTGAGGTGACCCCCGCCGCCTGGCGGCACCTGGAACTGGAGCCGCGGCCGGGGGACCAGGGGCGGGGATCGACGCAGTGAATCAGGACCCGACCGTTTCCCCCTCCTCATTCGAGTTTGATCTGCCGCAGGAATTGATCGCCCAGACGCCTCCGGACCGTCGTGGCGCCGCGCGCATGCTGCTGGTCGACGGCAACGGTGGCCTAAGGGGCGAAGAGGCGTTCACGGCTTTGCCGGGGCTGTTGCAGCCGGGCGATCTGCTGGTCCTGAACGACAGCCGGGTGTTGCCGGCCAGGCTGTTCACCCGGCGGTCGGACACCGGGGGGCTTGTCGAGCTGCTATTGATAGAACCCGGCGAACGGCCCGGGACGTGGCTGGCCATGGCCAGGCCCGCACGCAGGCTGCGGCCCGGTGTCGGCCTGGTGGTCACGCCTCCACCGGATATCCGGTCGCAGGAGGCGGCCCGGATGCCCACGCTGGAAATCACGGCCGCCCTCGGGGCCGGGCAGGTCCTGGTGCGGGGGGAAGATGACCCGGGGGAGGTCGCCCGCGCCTGGGGCGTCATGCCCTTGCCTCCCTATATCAAGCGCGACTTCCAGCGGCCTGAACACCTCGAGCTGGCCCGGCTTGATCGCCGGCGGTACCAGACCGTGTATGCCGCCGATGATCCGGCCGGAGGCGCTTCGGTGGCCGCCCCCACGGCCGGTCTCCACTTCGACGGGCCGGTCCTGGACGCCCTGGCGGAGCGCGGGGTGGAGGTGGCCAGGGTGCGCCTGCATGTCGGCCCCGGGACCTTCCGCCCGCCGGACCAGGAGCAGATCAGGAGCAGACGTCTGCATCCCGAACGGTTCATCTGCCCCGGGACCCTGTGGGGAAACATGCGCCGGACCCGCGCCCGCGGCGGCCGGGTCATCGCCGTCGGGACCACCTCCTTGCGGGTGCTCGAAACCGTCGCGCGCCTGGGCCTGGAGAAGCAGAGCGGAACCGAAGCGGGTTTTCCGGCCGGCGGCGAGGGGGGCCAACCCGTTTTCACGGGCACCGCCCTGCGTGATGATGCGGGCTGGGAGGTGCGCGGAACCACGCGCCTGTTCATCATGCCCCCGGAACCGGTGACGGCGGTCGACGGCCTGCTGACCAACTTCCACCTGCCCGGTTCGTCCCTGCTGATGCTGGTGGCTTCGCTGCTGCAGCCCGGCGATTGGCGCCCGGTCTACCAGGAGGCGGTCCGGCGCAGGCTGAGGTTCTACAGCTACGGCGATTGCATGCTGGTCCTGAAGAAAGGCGGGTTCGCCCATGACCGTTGAGCGCGTGCTGGACAGGCCGTTCTCCTTCAAGGTCCTGGATCGCTGCCCGGACACCTCGGCGCGGCGCGGCCTGCTGGCCACCGGACACGGTGAAATTCCCACCCCGGTGTTCATGCCCGTCGGGACGGTCGGCTCGGTCAAGGCCGTGACCTTCGAACAGGTGTGGGGCAGCGGGGCCCGGTTGATCCTGGGCAACACCTACCACCTCTACTTGAGGCCGGGGCACGAGCTGGTCGGGCGCCTCGGGGGGCTGCACCGCTTCCAGGGGTGGGACGGGGCCCTGCTCACCGACAGCGCCGGGTTCCAGGTGTTTTCCCTGGCCCAGCTGAACCGCATCGACGACCAGGGGGTGGAGTTCCGTTCCCACCTGGACGGGAGCCGCCACCGCTTCACGCCCGAGCTGAGCATGCGGATCCAGCTCGATCTGGGGTCCGACATCGTCATGGCGTTCGACCAGTGTGCCAGTTACGGTGCGGAACCGGCGGAGGTGGCCGCAGCGGTGCACAGGACCACGGCCTGGCTCAAACGCTGCCGGGATGTCCTGCCCGGCCGGATCGAGCGGGGGGGATGGGAGAGGGTGCTGTTCGGCATCATGCAGGGCGGAGTGGATGAGTCCCTGCGCAGGTTGAGCGCCGCCCAGATCACCGAGCTTGACCTGCCGGGATACGCCATCGGCGGCCTTTCGGTGGGAGAGCCGTCGGCGGCCATGTACGAGGTCACCGAACTGGCGGCGGGCCTGTTGCCGGAAGCGAAGCCGCGCTACCTGATGGGCGTGGGGTTTCCAGACGACATCATCGCCGGCGTCGGCGCCGGGGTGGACATGTTCGATTGCGTCCTGCCGACGCGGATGGCGCGGACCGGCACGGTTCTGACCAGGGACGGACGGCTGGTCGTCAAGAACAAGGCCTACGCCGAGGACCCCGCCCCTCTGGACGCCGACTGTGGTTGCCCGGTCTGCCGCCGCCACAGCCGGGCCTACCTCAGGCATCTGTTCCAGGCGCGGGAGATGCTGGGCCCCACCCTGGCCACCATCCACAACCTGCACTTCTACCAGGAGCTGATGGCCGGGATCCGGGATGCCATCTCCCGGGGGAGCTTCCCCGCCTATGCCCGCGAGGTCACCACGCGCTGGCGTGAAGGGGAAAAGGCGCGTCTGGACGAGGTGGCCGCAGGCGGGCCGGGCCGGGGCCGACCACCGAAAGTTGACCCCGCAGGTTAAGATGTGCATGTTTCCCGTTGAATCCTGACTGAACAACGTGCGGAGCCATAGCCTGCTCCGGTACAACGACCAAGGAGCCCACCATGACTTTGCTGTCCTTCGCGGCCATGGCCTCGAACCAACCGGCGTCCGGCCAGGGCGGAAACCCCCTGCTGACCTTCTTACCGATCATCCTGATCTTCGCGGTCTTCTGGTTCATGATCATCCGTCCCCAGAAGAAGCAGCAGGACCAGCGCAGGGCCATGATCGAGGCCATCAAGCGCGGCGACAGGATCGTGACCAACGGGGGCCTGTACGCCACGGTCAGGGACGTCAAGGCCGACCACGTGGTGGCGACGATCGCCGAGGGCGTGAAGGTGCAGATCAGCAAGTCGGCCATCGGCGGCGTCCTGGCCGAGGAGGAGTAGCTTGTCCGCATCCCGACCGGTGCTCCGGTTCGGGAACCGGTGCCTGCGCGAGGTGTGCCAGGCCCTGGTCCCGGGAAGCGGGGAGGCCGCCGCGGTTCTCGATGACCTGTGGGCCTCCCTCGATGCCGGCGACGGGGTGGGGCTTGCCGCCCCGCAGATCGGGATCCTCGGCCGGGCCCTGGTGGTCCGGGCCCGCCCTGCGGGCGGCCGCGCGGTGCGTCTGGAAATGGTGAATCCGGTCATCACCGGCACCAGCGGTCCGGACACCCCGTTCGAGGAGGGATGCCTCTCCTTTCCGGATCTCTATCTGCCCGTGGAAAGGCCGGCGGGCGTGACCGTAGCCTATTGCGACCGGCAGGGCAGGAAACAGACGCTGCATGATGAGGATCTCGTGGCCAGGATCGTCCAGCATGAGATCGATCATCTCGATGGGCGTCTCTTCATCGACCATGTCCCGCGGTGGCGCATGCTGACGGCCTGGCCGCGGCTGTCGCTCATTCGCCTGGGCCGGCTTTGGAAACGGGAGGCGGACTGCAGATGAAGATCGTGTTCATGGGCTCGCCGGATTTCGCCGTACCGGCCCTGGAGGCCCTGGTCGAGGCGCGTTTCGACATCCCTTTGGTCGTCACCCAGCCGGACCGGCCCGCCGGGCGCGGCCGCAAGCTGCTGCCGACCAGGGTCAAGGAGACCGCGGGCGGCCTCGGCCTGCCGGTCATGGAGTTCGGCCCCGGCCAACGGAAGGCCGTCACGAGGGCCGTGCTGGATACCGAGCCGGACGCGGTGGTGGTGGTGGCCTTCGGGCACATCCTGCGTGAGCCCCTCCTCTCGCACCCGCCCCTGGGCTGCATCAACGTCCATGCCAGCCTGCTGCCCCGGTGGCGGGGCGTTTCCCCCGCCCAGTACGCCATCCTGCACGGCGATTCATGGAGCGGCGTGACCATCATGCGCATGGACAAGGGGGTGGACACCGGCCCCATCCTGGCCCAGCGCGCGGTGCCCATCGGCCCCGAGGATACCGCCGGCGAGTTGCTCGACAACCTTGCGGGCCAGGGAGCCGATCTGCTTATCCATGTCCTGCGCGGCCTGGCCAACCAGAAGGTGGAGGCCGTGCCCCAGGGTGACGGTGGGGCCGTGTATGCCCCCAAGCTGACCCGGACCCTGTCGGCGGTCCGCTGGGACCGGGATGTGGTGACGGTCCACAACCAGATCAGGGCCCTGAACCCC
The DNA here is from genome assembly GCA_024763215.1 of Candidatus Krumholzibacteriia bacterium. GTDB lineage: Bacteria > Krumholzibacteriota > Krumholzibacteriia > LZORAL124-64-63 > LZORAL124-64-63 > JAHJTW01. The sequence continues at coordinate 10,604 of JANTFX010000058.1, forward strand.
TGGCCCGGGGCGACCACCTTCCTGGGCGAATCCCTGCTGAAGATCACCTCCGCCAGACCCCAGTCCTACCTCGTGTCCGGCAAGCAGCCGGGGACCATCCTGAGCGTCGCGCCGGACGGTGTTGAGGTGGCCTGCGGCGAGGGCATCCTGAATCTGACGGGGCTGCAGGTGCCGGGCCGCAGGGCCCTGCCCGTGGAGGAATTCCTGCGCGGTTTCTCCCTGTCCTGCGGTATGCTCCTGCGCTCATGAAAATCGATCCGGTGCGGCTGCGGGCCTGGGAGATCCTGGTCGAAGTGGAAGGCCGCGGTGAGCTGGACCCCCTGCTCGAGCGCGCCCAGGGCGAGCTCTCCGACCGCAGGGACAGGGCCTTCCTGGCCGGGCTGGTGCGGGGCACCTTGCAGTGGCAGGGGCGTTACGATTATCTGCTGGATCTTTTCGCGGCCCGCAAGCGGCCCCGTGATCCCCGTCTGCTGTGCTTGTTGCGGCTGGGTCTGCACCAGTTGCTGGGGATGTCGGGTGTGCCCGCCTTCGCGGCCATCGACCAGACCGTCAGCCTGTGCCGCAGCCGCGTTGACCGGCGCCGCTCCGGTTTCGTCAACGGTTTGCTGCGCAACATCCAGCGCCGGGTGCAGGCCGACGGCGGGACGCAGGAGGCATCCGACAGGCTGCGCGAGCTGTTCAAGCCCCTGCAGACTGATCCCCGGGCGTTCCTGGCCGCCTGGCATTCCCATCCCCGCTGGCTGGTCGATGCCTGGTCCCAGAGCTACGGTGAACAGGCCACGGCAAGGCTGCTGGAATTCAACAACCTTCCCGTGCCGCTGGACCTGCGCGTTCCGGACACGGACCAGAGGAGCGAGCTCGCGGCCATCCTCGCCGCCGCCGGTTTTGATGCCGTGTGCCTTCCGGATGTGCCGGGCTGCCTGCGGGTCGGGGGGCGTCCCGGGCGTGAACTGATCAGGGATCTGCTCGGCAGGCACCGGCGGGTGATCGTCCAGGACGCCGGTGTGCAGGCGGCCACGGCCTGGTTGGCGGCTGCTCTGGAGCAGGCTCCCGAGGGCCTGCCGGTCGCCGATCTGTGTGCCGCCCCGGGGGGCAAGACCGTCCATCTGGGTTCCTTGGCGGGGTCCAACCGATTGCTGGTGGCCATGGAACCCGACGCGGTGCGCATGCGGTTGCTGGCCTCGACCGTGGGGCGGACCGGCACCTGCGCCGCCCTGTTGCGCGGCGATGGTCTGGCACCACCGCTGGCAGGGGGTTCGTGCGGGGCGGTCCTTCTGGATGGGCCCTGCAGCGGCAGCGGGGTGCTGCGGCGGCACCCGGAAGCGCGCTGGCGGCTAAGCCCCGCGGTGGTCCGATCCAAGGCCCGCCTGCTGGGTGAACTGGCCCGCCGGGCGGTGGAACTGCTGGCCCCCGGCGGGGTGTTGCTGTACGCTACATGCTCGCTTCAGGTTCAGGAGAACCGGGAGGTCGTCGCGCAACTGTTACGGGAGCGGCCCCAGCTGGCAGGCATCCCGGATGAAGAAGGGGTCTGGCAACGCACCTGGCTGCCCCCGGACGGACCGGGGGACGGGTTCTTTGCCGCCAGGTTGCGCAAGCGGCCGGATTGACCGAAGGAGGCGCCGATGAAACTGTGGAAGTTCCTGCTGCTGCTGCTGGCGGCCGTGGGCGTGGGCGGCGTGCTCCTGGTGGCCGTGAATTTCATGGTCCTGCCCTCCCTGGTCCACCGCCATCAGGTCGTGACCCTGCCTGATCTGCGGGGGCTGGACCTCGCCCAGGCCCGGGATCAGGTTCGCCCCCTGGAACTCAAGCTGGAGGTCGTGCGCGAGCGGGCCCACCCCACCCTGCCGGTCGGCAGCATCGTGGACCAGGTGCCGGGTCCGGAGGCGAAGGTCCGGGGGGGAAGGGTGGTCAAGGTGGTGGTCAGTTCCGGACACCCCTCGGGGTTGCTGCCTGCGGTGGTGGGGTTGACCCCGCGGCAGGCCGAGGTGACGCTGCAGCGGAACAACTATCGGGCCGGGGTGCAGGTGCGCCTGCCTCGGGTCGGTGTGACCCAGCCGGTGGTCGCGTACCAGAGCCCGCTGGCCGGAGTGGACCTGCCCACGGGCCGGACCGTGGATCTGGCCGTCGCGGTGCCCGCGCCACGCCTGCAGCTGCTGTTGCCGGATCTGCAGGGGATGCCCTTGTACCAGGCGAAGCAGCTGATCAACCGCGCGGGGCTGGTGCTGGATGATGTCCGGTACAGGCGTTCGGGATCGGTCGGTCCCAATCATGTCCTGGCTCAGGACCCGGTGCCCGGCACCCGGGTGGGGAAGGGGGATCGCCTTGTCCTGGTTGTCGCCACCCGCTGAACATCGGGCGCACGTGGCGCCCTCGTTGCTGGCCGCGGATTTCACCGCCCTGGACCGGGATATCGCCCGCATGACCATCGGTGGGGCGGACTTGCTGCATCTGGATATCATGGACGGGCACTTCGTGCCCAACCTGACGTTCGGCCCCCACATCGTGCAGGCGGTCAGGCGGTTGACCGACCTGCCGCTGGATGCCCACCTGATGCTCACCAGGCCCGATCTTTACGTCGACCGCTTCATCCAGGCCGGCGCCGACGCCGTCACCATCCACATCGAATGCGAGGCCGATATCAGCGACACCCTGGCCGAGATCGGCCGGCTGGGGGCCAGGCGGGGCCTGAGCCTCAACCCTCCCACGCCCGTCGAGGAACTGCGACCCTACCTCCGGCAGGTGGACCTGGTCCTGGTGATGACGGTCATGCCTGGATTCGGGGGGCAGGAGTTCGATCCTTCGGGCCTGGACAAGATCCGCGCCCTGGCGGCCGCCAGGGAGGCCGGAGGGGGGGATTTCCTCATCTCGGTCGACGGGGGGATCAATGACCGGACCGCGGCCAGCTGCCGGGCCGCCGGCGCCGACATCATCGTCTCGGGAAGCTGGTTGTTCCACCACGCTGATCCCCAGGAGGGGATTTCCCTGCTGCGGGGTTGAGCCGGCCCCACCCTCGGGAGACCCTATATTTCTTGCCAAAATGGGGCGGAATTGTTAATTTCCCCCTTCGCGCACGACCAGGGAGGGGCGTCGCCATGGTGCAACGCCTTTTGTTTTCCCTGGATGTGATTGGCGTGCAGAGCTTTAAGCTGCGAGATACCTTCCGCCGCCGCTCGGTGGGGTTGGGTATGGCGCTGCGCCCTTTTGTGTTTACCACCGTGGGAACGGGACCATGTTCCAGGATCTGACCAGGCGCCTGGACCGGACGCTGAAGAAGCTGTCCGGGCAGGACAAGCTCACCGAGGACAACGTCAAGGAGGCCCTGCGCGAGGTGCGCATGGCTCTGCTCGAGGCGGATGTCAACTACGGTGTCGCCAAGCAGCTGGTCGCTTCCATAAGGGAAAAGGCCCTGGGCGCCGAGGTCATGGACAGCCTCAGCCCGGGGCAGCAGGTGGTCAAGATCGTCAATGACGAGCTGACCGCCTTGCTCGGTGGCAAGGCCGCCGAGCTGAACCTGGAACCCGGCACGGGCAAGCACAAGGACATGGCCACGGTCATGGTCATGGGGTTGCAGGGGTCGGGCAAGACGACCTTTTGCGGCAAGCTGGCCCTGAAGCTGAAGAAGCAGGGGCGCAAGCCCATGCTGGTGGCCGGTGATATCTACCGGCCGGCGGCCATCGACCAGCTCGAGGTGATCGCCGCACAGGTCGGTGTGCCCGTGCACAGCGATCGCGAGCGCAAGAACGCGGCCCAGATCGTCAAGCTGGCCCTGCGGCGGGCCAAGGACAACAAGTGCGACGTCCTGATCGTCGACACGGCCGGGCGCCTGCACATCGACGATGTTCTGATGAATGAGCTGGAAGCCATCGACAAGATGGTGCCCATGGACGAGAAGCTCCTGGTCCTGGACGCCATGACCGGCCAGGAGGCCGTGAACATCGCGGTGACCTTCGCCGAGCGGCTGGATTTCGACGGCGCGGTGCTGACCAAGCTGGACGGTGACGCGCGGGGCGGCGCCGCCCTGAGCGTGCTGGAAGTCACCGGCCGGCCCATCAAACTGGTGGGTGTGGGGGAAAAGATGGAGGACCTGGAGGTCTTCCACCCCGAGCGCATGGCCGGCCGGATCCTGGGCATGGGCGATGTCCTGACCCTGATCGAGCAGGCCGAGGAAAAGATGGATCTGGATCAGGCCGAGCACCTGGCCGGCCGTTTCTCCTCGGGTCAGTTCACCCTGGAGGACTTCCAGGCCCAGATCAGGCAGATGAAGAAGATGGGGCCCCTCAAGGGGGTGCTCAAGATGTTGCCGGGCGTCAACGGCGACATGCTGGACAAGGCCAAGGTCGACGACAAGCAGTTCGTCAAGGTCGAGGCCATCATCAATTCCATGACGATCGCCGAACGGCGCCAGCCCGAGATCATCAACGGGTCGCGCCGCAAGCGGATCGCCAGAGGGAGCGGGACCACGGTCTCGCAGGTCAACAAGCTGCTGAAACAGTACCGGGACATGCGGAGGATGATGCGACAGATCAACTCCGCCGGCGGGATCGAGGAGTTCGGCCAGAAGGTGCTGGGCAAGCGCTGATGGCGATCGGGACATCCGTCCCGGATTGCCGCACGCAGCGGGCATGGGGCCTGTTGCGAAACCAGAAAAACGGAGGTGTGGCGTGCCCACAACGATTCGTCTGACCCGCATGGGGCGCAAGAAGCGTCCTTTCTACCGGCTGGTCGTGCTCGACAGCCGCAAGCGTCGCGATGGCGCCTATCTGGCCAATCTCGGCTACTACAACCCCTTCGTGGATCCCTTCGAGGTCGAGCTGCACGATGACGAGATCATCGGCTGGCTGCAGAAGGGCGCCACGGTGAGCCAGACCGCCCGCAGCCTGCTGAAGAACCAGGGCATCCTTTACAAGTACTCGCTGATCAAGCAGGGCGTCGACGCCGCCGAGGTCGAGGCCAAGGTCGGCGCCTGGCGCGAGCAGGCGGCCAACAACCGCCAGCAGAAGATCGATGCCGCCGCCGCACGCAAGGCCGAGGCCGAGAAGAAGGCCGAGGAGGAAGCCAAGGCCGCAGCGGAAGCGGAGGCCAAGGCCGCCGCCGAAGCCAAGGCCGCCGAGGAAGCGAAGGCCGCGGCCGAAGCCAAGGCCGCAGAGGAAGCCAAGGCTGCCGAAGAAGCAGAGGCGGCCGCGGAGGCCAAGGCCGACGAGGTTACCGAAGACGCCGCTGAGGACGCAGCCGGCGCCGAAGACGGCGACAAGGCATCCGGTTCCGGCGAGGAAGGCTCCTGATGACCAATCATGACGCAGACACTCCGGCAGGAGCTCCCATGCAGGATGCGCCCGCCGATGAGGTCCAGGACGAGCTGACCATCGGCCAGGAGCAGGTGGTGGAGCTGCTCTCGTACATCACCGTCAACCTGGTGGAGCATTCCGAGGACGTGACCATCGATATCCTGCGGCAGGGCGACCGGGACGTGTTCCGCGTCAAGGTGCATCCGGAGGATCTGGGCCGGGTCATCGGCAAGGGAGGCCAGACCGCCCGCGCCATGCGCACCCTGCTGCAGGCCGTGGGCGCCAAGACCGACCAACGCCTGGGCCTGGAGATCGTCGAGTAGGATGGCCATGCCGGCGGCAGCCAACCAGTTCGTCGCCATGGCCGAAGTGGTCAAGGCGGTGGGCCTCAAGGGCGAGCTGAAGCTGTACCCGCTCCTGGATTTCTGCGAACCGGTGCTGGACAGCGATTTCGTGGTGTGGGACGACGGGCGGCCCTTGCAGATCACGGGGCACCGTGCGGCCGGATCGTGCGTGGTCATCCGCCTGGCCGCGTGTGGTTCCCGCACCCAGGCCGAAGGCATGGTGGGCCGCCGCGTGGGCTTCGCGCGGTCGAGCTACCTCGACCCCGGCTTTCCCCGCCCTTCCGGCGGGCTGCCGTTCCGCTGGCTAGGCCGCCCTCTGGTGACCGTGGCGGGCAGGCAGGTCGGCGAGGTGGAGGAGGTCCGCTGGACAGGCGGCCAGTACCTGCTGGTGGTGCATGATGGGGCGCGCGAGGTCCTGGTGCCCGCGGTGGCGCCGATCCTCGCGGCCGAGGACGGGCTGGACGGCGATCTGGTCATCGATCCGCCGGAGGGGTTGCTCGATGCCACCAGCGGTTGAGCGGCCGGTGATCCGTATCCTGACCCTGTTCCCGGACATGGTCAGAACGGTGCTGGAGACCAGCATTCCCGGCCGGGCCAGTAGGCAGGGCCTGGTCGAGTACCAGGTCGTGGACATCCGGGATTTCGCGGTGGACAAGCACCGCACGGTCGATGATACGGCCTACGGCGGCGGCGCCGGCATGATCATGATGGCCCGACCGGTGGTCGAAGCGGTCGAATCATGTCGCCGGGATCCGGAGGCCACGGTCGTCCTGACCACGCCGCAGGGTGAGACCTTCGATGAGGATCTGACCCTCGAACTGGTGGCCGAACTGCAGAGCAGGGGCGAGCTGATCCTGATCTGCGGGCATTACAAGGGAATCGACGAGCGGGCGCGGGAACTGGTCGTCAACCGGGAGATCTCCATCGGGGACTATGTCCTGTCCGGGGGAGAGCTGCCGGCCCTGGTGATCACCGATGCGGTGGTGCGCCGGATAGAGGGTGTGCTGCACAACTCCGATTCGGCGGCCAACGACAGCTTCACCGCTGTTCGCGGCGGGGGCCTGGACTGTGCCTGGTACACCAAGCCCGAAGAGTACCGGGGGCTGAAGGTGCCGGACGTGCTGCTTTCGGGACACCATGCCCTGATCGAACGCTGGCGCCGCGAAAATGCGGCCGGCAGGACCAGGGACAGGCGGCCGGACCTGGACCTTCCGGCGGACGGACGCCGCGAAGATCACAAGGAGAATCAATAGCCCCCGAGGGGTTGCAACAGTGGATGCCGACGAGACGACAGGCGGCAGACGGGCCGGAACACATGCGTGACCGCCGGCTGCCATTCAGGAGGACAAGATGAACATCGTGGAACAGATGCGGGCGACCGGCCTGCGGGACGACCTTCCGGATTTCAACATCGGGGACACCATCAATGTCGCCGTGCGCATCAAGGAAGGCGAGAAGATCCGGATCCAGAACTTCATCGGAGCGGTGATCGCCAGGCAGGGTACCGGCCTCGAGGCCTCGATCACCGTGCGGAAGATGAGCGGCGGGGTGGCCGTCGAGCGGATTTTCCCCCTGGAAAGTCCCAACGTGGATTCCATCACCGTCAAGAAGCGGGGTCGGATCCGGCGAGCCAAGCTGTACTACCTGCGGGGCCGCACGGGCCGCAAGGCCAGGATCCGCGAAGCCCGCCGGTAGCCCTTGCCCGGCCAACTGTCACCACTGGTCGCCTTTGATCGGGAGCAATCCCGCGGTGGGGAACTGGTGGTCGCGGGCGTGGACGAGGCCGGCAGGGGCGCCTGGGCCGGACCCGTGGTGGCGGCCGCGGTGGTGCTGCCCTGCGGTTGGGACCTGCCCGGCCTGGACGACAGCAAGAAGCTCACGCCGGCACGGCGTGAGAAACTCCTGACGGCGATTCTGACCGGCGCCCTGGCCTGGGGCGCCTGCGCCGTTTCTCCCGGGCGCATCGACGACATCAACATCCTGCAGGCGACCCTCGAAGCCATGGCCAGGTCGCTGGGCAAGCTGCAGCCGCCGCCGGGGCTGGCCCTGGTCGACGGCAACCGGGTCCCACCCTGTCCGGTGCCCTGCCGCGCCCTGGTCGGGGGTGACGGGCGCAGCGCCTGCATCGCCGCAGCTTCGATCGTGGCCAAGGTTCTGCGCGACCGCATCATGGTGGCTTACGAGCGGCTTTACCCCGGCTACGGTTTCGCCGGTCACAAGGGCTACGGGGCGCGCTCGCACAGGTCCGCGCTCCGGGAGCTCGGCCCCTGCCCAGTCCACCGCCTGAGTTACAAGCCCCTGGTCGATCTGCACCAGGGCCGCCTCTTCTGAATCGCCTTTCCTCTCCTTGCCTTCGCGTTGTACCGCGGCATGGTCCTTGCGGCCGGTCCGGATCCCGGAACGGAGGTGCGGATGTCGACTGCTGCTGCCAGGGGTAGGAGGGGAGAGGATATCGCCAGGCTCTATCTGGAGGACTGCGGCTACCGCTGCCTTGCCCAGAGGTACCGCCTGCCCGGCGGAGAGATCGACCTGGTGATGGCAGGGCCGGAAGTGCTCGCGTTCGTGGAGGTGAAGGTGGCCGGACCCGGTGCTCTTGCCGACCCCTGCGCACGGGTCGACGGGCGCAAATTGTCCCTCATGCGCCGCATGGCCCGGCACTACGTGCACCGCCAGGGCCTGCCTGCGGGGGCCTGGATCCGGCTGGATGTGGTCGGGATTCGGATGGGCGGGGTCGGGGAGGGCCTGGAACTGGTGCATCTGGTCGGTGTGGGCTGAGACCCGGGCAGGGCCCGGCCGGGGTCTTCGCCCGGGGCGGTTGCGATCCGGGCTCCGGATACGTACAATCATATGGTCC
>JANTFX010000059.1 GCA_024763215.1 Candidatus Krumholzibacteriia bacterium
CGACGACGAAGGTGTCGGTGCTGAAGGCGACGCGGCCCGGGGGCAGCGTGAGGACGGCCTGATCCTCCAGCTTGTCCAGCTCGGCGCTGGAAAACCGGGGCAGGATCAGCTTCTCGATCAACTCGGCCGACAGCCGGCCGCCCGCGCCGTGGGCGAGCTGGATGGTGTCGTGGTCCAGGATGGGCACCGGGCAGCTCATGTGGTTGAAATCGGGACGCTCGTTCACGGCAGACCTTTCCGGGCATATTTGTGGTAGGCGGCGCAGGCGCCCTCGCTGGAGACCATGGTGGCGCCCAGCGGATGAAGCGGGGTGCACTCTTTGCCGAAGGCAGGACACTCGGGAGGTTTTTTCAGCCCCTGGAGAATTTTCCCGGCGATGCACACTGTGGGTTCTGCGGTGGTGATGCCATTTACCGCGAACTTCTTCTCGGCGTCATGGACGGCCAGCTCGTCGCGGATGCGCAGGCCGCTGCGGGGGATCATGCCGATGCCGCGCCACTTGCGATCGCATACGGTATACACCTGGTCCACGACGGCCCGCGCGGCGGGGTTGCCCTCGCTGCGGACCACCCGGCCGTAGGCGTTGACCACGCCGTGCTCGCCCTTTTCCAGCATGCGTACGGTCTGCAGGATGCCGCGCAGGATGTCCACCGGCTCGAACCCGGTGGGCACAACGGGCACTCCGTGCCGCGCCGCCAAAGGCTCGTACTGGGTGGTGCCCATGATGGCGCAGACATGACCGGCGGCCAGGAAGCCCTGCACCCGGTTGCCGGGCGCGGTGAGGATCGCCTCCATGGCCGGGGGGACCAGCACGTGGCTGGTGATCTCGCTGAAATTAGCCAGGCCTTCGGCCGCCGCCTGCTTCAGGGCCATGGCGTTGCCCGGGGCGGTGGTCTCGAAGCCCACGGCCAGGAACACGACCTGGCGGTCCGGGTTCTCCCGCGCCAGCTTCACCGCCTCGAGCGGCGAGTACACCATGCGCACATCGGCGCCGTGGCTCTTGATGCGCAGCAGGTCGTCCCGGCTGCCGGGCACGCGCAGCATGTCGCCGAAGGAGGTGAAGATCACGCCGGGCCGTGCGGCGATGGCCAGGGCGCGGTCGATGGTCTCCAGGGGGGTGACGCACACGGGGCAGCCGGGGCCGTGCACGAGGGTGATCCCGTCGGGCAGCAACTGGTCCAGGCCGTGGCGCATGATGGCATGGGTCTGGCCGCCGCAGATCTCCATGATGGTCCAGGGCCGGGTGACCGCGCCGGCGATCTCGTCCAGCAGGGCGCGCGCGAGCTTGGGGTCGCGGAATTCGGCGAGGTACTTCACGGGGTAGCCCCGGAGCCCGAATCGTCCTCGGCGTCGGCTTCCATCAAGGCCGACAGCCGCGTCAGCTCTTCCAGCGAGGCCCGCGCCTCGTCCTCGTTGAGGACCTGCAGGGCGAACCCGGCGTGGACGATGACATAGTCGCCGACCTGCGCCTCCGGCGTGTAGGCCAGACAGGCCTCGTTGCGGGCCCCGGCGTAATCGATCACGGCCATGGGCAGGTCATGGTCAGTGTCGATCTTGAGGATTTTGCCGGGGATGGCGAGGCACATGGATCCAGGCTCCTGGGCTGTGGCCGCTGGTTGTTAACCCATTATCGTTCTAGGCCAATATAAGCAAACATGGGGTAGGGGCCAAGATCTTACCGTTTGGAGCCAGGGTTTTCCGGCCAGTACCCTGGTTTCAACGCAAATTTTTTTGAATTATGATATCAGAAGACGCGCATATGCGGGTGTTTTGTGACCTTATTAAAAATTCACAGTCAGGGTCCATTGCGTCTGAATGAATTGAAAATAAACCCCTCTGAGGGACCGAGCCCCAGAAATCCAGGCGAAATTCACCTGTTAGAGCTGGATCAAGAGGCTGGGCCATTCATGTCTTGCGCATTCCTGAGCATGAACACCTCCTCCACCGCCACCCCGAACACTCGCGCGATCTTCAGGGCCAACACGGCCGAGGGGGCGAATACCCCGCGCTCGATGGTGTTGATGGTCTTGCGGGAGACCCCCACTCTGTCGGCCAGCTCGGCCTGGGTCCAGTCCCGTTCGGCCCGCAGCACCTTGAGACGGTTCGTCAGGTCCGGATGCCCCATGGTCAACCCCGATCCAGCCAGAGGAAGAACAGGAGGGGGGCGCTGACCCCGACCATCAGCAGGGTCAGCAACAGGGCCTGGACCGGCAGCGCCACGAAGGGAGCCAGGGCCACCCCGGCGGCCACGAAAACCAGCAACACGACCCAGCCGCGGTAGATGGCCTCGCGCCTGAGCTGACCGATGCGCTCGTCGTTGAGCCGGTCCCGCAATTCCGGCCGGTTGCGGACCATATTCTGGAAGCGGTGGTACCTGAGCATGAGCACCACCCAGAGCAATCCTCCGGCCATGCCCAGAAACACGCAAGTGGCCTTGAGGGCATGGGGCATGGCGTCGGGAACCGCGTCTTCCAGGATTTGCGGCACGAACCACAGCAAGAGAGTCCCCACGAGGGAGATCATCATGTGGCGGCGGGATTTTTCCAGGGATTCGACCTGGTCGGTGAGGGAAGGACCGGATGATTCAGCGGTCATGATGTCAACCTCCAGAGGGTCAGGGGTGGTAACCTTTAGGTTACATAATGTCACCCTGGATGGTCTTTGTCAAGGGGCAGTTTCGCCTTGGGTTAATGATTTTGGTGCATCAGAAAAACATCCCCCGGGGGATGGGAATGCGAGAATTATGGTGTTATTGGCCAATTGGAGGCTGTTTTCGTGAAAAAACGGTTCGCTGGTGGCGTTTATCCCCACAACTCCGCAAGGAGGACTAACGAATTCTTGTGCCATCTTTGGCCATGGAGGTTGCCCGGCAGGAAGCCTCATGCTAGAATGTTGTCATGGAGTGATGACTCCACCCTGAGCGGCCCTTGTTGGGCCTTCCTGCAGAGTGCGATCCCGAGGACGGTTGACCCGTGAAAATCCTCAACATCCCCTTCCCCCATTTATAAATTCCGGCGCCGGCTGCGGCCCCGGATGTTGACGGGTTGATGCCCCGCCTGGTCAGGCGGCATCGATCCTGGGATCGGTTTGCCCGGGAACCCGGGTGGGCCCGTCATGGGGGTCGATATGGGATGTTCCGGCAGGAAGAAGCACTATTCGTGCGCCGAGCGCGCGCTGCTCAGGAGAAAAGCGGAGAAAGCCTGCAAGGCAAGGAAAAGGGATCGGGAACAGAGGCAACAGGAGCGAAGGAAACGCGAAGAACTTCACGCCGTGCGATGGGTTGCCTTCAACAGGAACCCGGAGAAGCTGATCAGTGAATGCGAAAACAACCTTTCCGACGCCAAGCGAGCACAGGTCCGGGATCTGTTCGCGAGTCTGGTTGCTCGTCGGCCGGGGCTGCTCTGCAACCCTTTTATGAATGGATTCAGGGCCTTTGCATATGTGGATTGGCTTCGTGACCCCGAGACCTGGAGGCCGCAGGGGAAAAGCCTGGACAGGGCCTACCGTGCGATTGCCGCGCATTTGCTGGGGGAGTACCCCATCAACGATCATCTGTGGGACATCGTTATGTTTCCCGCTGGACAGCGAAGATTGCACCGGGCAACCGTGCGTTTCGTTTCCGGTTTGGCCTGCGGCCGGAGTCTGCGCAACATGGTGGGCACCAAAATCCTGCCCGTCCCTTTGACCCGCCGCATGCAGCATATTCTGGCCAACCCCCCGCGGTCCCTCTCGTATGTCCACCTGGTCCGGCGCGCCCAGGTGCTCGGATTTGGTGGGACGGAAAAGCTCGCCGACGACCTCATGCAAACCGCTCTGCGCCAGTTTCGGTGCGGCGAAGACTACTGGGCGACGGTCATTCACTGGCTGTGCCGTAACGGTCCGCTCGACCGGCTGACCACCAGGCAGATAGTCGACTATCTAGACGACCGGCGCGCAGAGGACGAGACCTTGACGATGAAGAGGAGGGGCCTGGAACGACTGGCCAGGGATGCGGAGAGGTACTATCGCCGCTACTACGAAAGCCCGCAGCCTGTCCGGCGCTGGGCCGACAGGTCCGATCCCGGATACGGCCAGTGGGCGGGCCGCAGCAAGTGCGGCATCCAGGGCATGCAGGGCGACAACTGGGAGGTCAGGCCCATCACGACGGCAAGGCAGATGGTCCTCGAAGGCAACATCATGCATCACTGCCTCGCCTCCTTCCGGTCTTTCCTCAAGAACGGGGCCTGCAGCTACTGGACCCTGTACCGTTTCGGGAAGCGGAAACTCAACATCGAGGTCAACAACGAAAGCAGGGAGATCTTGACGATGGCCGGCAAGGCCAACCGGTTCCCGAGGGATCAGGAACTTCACCTGATCAGGATCTGGGCCGCCGCCAACAACGTGAAAATTCCGGAATTCCTGCGATAACTTGGCAGTAGGGCGGGCAAAGGGAGCGGCCGGTCAAGTCATTCCGCCCCCTTCAACTCCTCGAAGATGCCAGGCAGGTCTTGGGGCTTGACGCCCATCATCAGCTCCCCGTCGGGATATTTCACGGCCATGGGTCCCTGCTCGCAGCCACCCAAACATCCGCTGGCGAACACGCGGACCTTGCCCTCCAGGCCGCCGCTGCGCACCATCTGGCGCAGTTCCTCGCGCAGCTCGGCGCCGCCGCGGTCGGCGCAGCAGGGTTTGGGATGCCCCTCGGGGCGCTTGTGGGTGCAGACGAAGACGGTGGTGGCGAAGGGGACGGGAAACTTCAGCATGGGGCTCTCCGGGTTGAATCACAGAATTTGACTGACGGGAGACAAGATAACAAGACAGATAAACTCCGCATCCCTGGGCCGGTCATCGTGCAGACTTGGCGATGACGGCCCTTGCGATGGCGGCCTGGCCCAGCGCAACAGCTCCGTCGCCTGGTGGCAACTCCACCGGGCGCAGGACGCGCAGACCGGCGGCCTGCAACCTCCGCATCACTTCAGTCAGCAGGATTTCGTTCTGCAGGACGCCTCCGCCGAGGGCCACGGTGTCGATGGCCTCGCTTCGGGCGACGGCGGCCGCGGCAGCGGCCAAGCGGTTGCCGAGGGTGCTGTGGAAGCGGGCGCTGACTTCAGAGGGGCTAACGCCGCCAGCCAGGGCCACGGCACAGGCCCCCACCAACTCCGCCGCGGGGATGATCTGGCCATCCATGGTGGATGCCGTCAGGGGGAAGGGCTCGGCTGCGGCCGCCTCTGCTGTCGTGGTCAAGGCCATGAACTCGATGGCGGCCTGGGCCTCGTAGTGGGCCGTGTCCCAGCGGCCGGTCAGGGCGGCCACGGCATCGAACAGGCGGCCGCAGCTGCTGGTCAGCGGGCAGTTGATATCCTTGGCGATCATCTCCAGGATCTGCGCCACTGGTTGCCGGTCCAGGAACGGCAGCGGGGGCCAGTCCGAGGGTTCGGGCCCGAAGGCCCTTTGCAACCAGCTGACGGCCATGCGCCAGGGTTGCCGGATGGCCGCGTCACCGCCCGGTAGGGGCACGGTTTCCAGATGAGCCGCGCGGATGAACCCCGCCGCATCGCCGGTCAGGATCTCGCCCCCCCAGATGGTGCCGTCGGTGCCGTACCCGGTGCCGTCGAGGATCAGGCCCACCGCCGGACCATGGTGGCCATGCTCGGCCAGGACCGCCGCCAGGTGGGCGTGGTGGTGCTGCACGGGGATCAATTTCAGGCCGGGATCCTCGGTGGCCCGCCGCCGCGCCCACTGGGTGCTGAAGTACCCCGGGTGCATATCGTGGGCTATGTAACGCGGTTCACATTCCAATATGCCGGTCAGTGTAACAACAGTCTCGGCAAAGAACTCATGAGCCCGCAGGTTCTCCAGATCCCCGATGTGCGGGCTGAGGAAGGCACGGTCATCCTTCAACACACAGACCGTGTTCTTCAGCTCGGGACCGACGGCCAGCACATCCGGCCCGTCGTATTGGGCCTTCAGCAGCACCGGCACCGGGGCGAAACCGCGGCTGCGGCGAAAGACCAGGGGCCTGTCGTCCGCTGGCAGCACCTGCAGGACCGAATCGTCGGCCCGGCGCACGATATCCCGGTCGTGTAGCAGCCAGGCATCGGCAATGCCGCCGAGCCGCGCGCGGGCCTGGTCGTTATCCAGGCAGATGGGTTCGTGGCCGGCGTTGCCGCTGGTCATCACCAGAGCACGCACGCCGTGGGCTTCGAGGGCATCGCACAGCAGGTGATGCAAAGGCGTGTACGGCAGCATGACTCCCAGACGCCTGTGGCCGCCGGCCACTGCCTCGCACACAGGCGCTTCCGGCCGCTTCACCAGCAGCACAATGGGGGCTTGGGGTGATCGCAGCACCGTTTCTTCAGTTACGCTGACCTCGCATAACTCGCGGCACGTCGATATCGAGTTCACCATAACCGCCAGCGGCTTGGCCTCGCGCCCCTTGCGCCGGCGCAGGCGCGTCACCGCCGCCTGGTCGTCCGCCCGCACCGCCAGGTGGAACCCGCCCAGCCCCTTGATGGCCAGGATCCGGCCCTCGGCCAGCAACGCGGCAGCCTGCACCAGCGGGTCCCCGTGCATGGCGCCGTCCCCATCCTCCAGCCACACCTGCGGTCCGCACACCGGGCAGGCGTTGGGCTGGGCGTGGAAGCGGCGGTTGCGCGGGTCTTCGTATTCGCGCCGGCAGTCCGGGCACATCTCGAAACGGGCCATGGAGGTGTAGGGCCGGTCGTAGGGGATGCGCTCGATGATGGTCCAGCGCGGCCCGCAGTTGGTGCAGTTGGCGAAGGGGTAGCGGTGGCGGCGGTCGCCGGGTTCACGTATTTCCCGCAGGCAGTCCGCGCAGGTGGCCACATCGGGGGGGATCAGGGTGCTGGTGCCCGGGGCGTTCACCGATGGGCGGATGACAAAACCGGCGGCGCGTGGCCGGGGTGCCACGTCGGTCTGCTCGACGGAGACTATCCTGGCCAGGGGCGGGGCCTCGACGCGCAGGCGCTCGTCGAAACGGTCCAGTGCGGCGGCGGGCCCCTGGACCTCGATGACCACACCCGCGCTGGTGTTGGTCACGAAACCTGCCAGGCGCAGGGCCTCGGCGAGGTTGAACACGAAGGGCCGGAAGCCCACGCCCTGCACGATGCCGTTGACCAGGAATCTGCGCCGGGATGCGGTCATGGCCGCCGGTTCAAGCCCGGGTCCGGGAGCGCAGCCAGTCCAGCCAGCGGTCCAGGCCCTCGCCCGTGGTGGCCGAGACCTGCAGGAATTCCAGCCGGGGATTCACGCTGGCGGCGGCGGCCATGCAGGCTTCCACGTCGAAGTCCACGTACGGCAGCAGGTCGATCTTGTTGATCAGGCACAGGCCGGCCTCGGCGAACATGTTGGGGTATTTCGAGGGCTTGTCGTCGCCTTCGGTCACGCTGATGATCACGACCTTGGCCGCCTCGCCCAGGTCGAACAGGGCGGGGCAGACGAGGTTGCCCACGTTCTCGATCATCAGCAACGAACCGGCCGGCGGCTGCAGCTCGTCGCAGGCGCGGCGGATCATGTCCGCGTCCAGGTGGCAGCCGTTGCCCGTGTTGACCTGCAGCACGGCGGCGCCGGTGGCGTTGATCCTGTCGGCGTCGTGCATGGTCTGCTGGTCGCCCTCGATGACCGAGACGACGGGTGCGCCGTCCAGACCCCGGATGGTCTTTTCCAGCAGCGTCGTCTTGCCCGAACCCGGCGAGGACACCAGGTTCAGCGCCGTGATGCCCTTGGCCTCGAACCAGCCCCGGTTGCGCTGGGCCAGCAGGTTGTTCTGCAGCAGGACATCCTGCTCCACGGCCAGGGTGCGCGGCGCGTGGTCGTGGTCATGTCCGTGGCCATGGGGGTGCGCATGGCCATGGGTATGCGCATGCCCGTGTTCATGATCATGATCATGATGGTGATGATGATCATGCTCATGATGATGGTGCTCGTGATGCTGATGTTCGGCGCCGGGCTTGCGGAAAGTCACCGCTTCGGCCGGCTGGTTGCAGCCACAGGTGTCGCACATGTCGGATAATCCTCCTGCAGGGGTTATGCCCCCAGCTTACAGACCCAGGAACTGGATGGCCAGCCCGCTGGCGCAGATGGCGAAGCCTGCCAGGGCGTGGGTGTACCGTTCCATCTTGAAGGCGGGCAACAGGCGAAAGCCCCGGTCTGCCAGAAACACCATGCTGACCATGGTCGCGATGGTGACCACCGAAAAGATCAACGTGACCAGCACCAGCCCGGCAACGTCGTGGTGGGCGGCCGGATACATCACGATGGGGACCAACGGTTCACAGGGTCCCAGCACGAAGATGATGAACAGGACCCAGGGCGTGACCGTCCCCTGCTCGCCGTGCAGGTGGCCGTGGTCGTGATGATGGCTGTGGCTGTGGGTATGGACGGTGCCGTCGGCGTGGGTGTGCGGGTGGGCGTGGACCTTGTTCTTCCACGCGCGGCGCAGGCCCCAGACCATGTAGACCAGACCCAGGGCGATGAGCAGCCAGGCCGCCAGGTTGCCCCGCACGCCCTCGATGATCTCAATGCGACCGACGGCCAACCCCAGGGAGATCCCCAGCAGGCCCAACACCACCGAGCCCAGAACATGGCCCACACCGCACAGGGCGGTGATGGACAGCGCCTTGGCCAGGGGCCAGCGCCGAGCCTTGCCCAAGGCGATGAAGGGCAGGTAATGGTCGGGCCCGGTGATGGTATGCAGAAAGGCGATGGTGGCTGCGGTTACCGCCAGGATGCTGATGGATGTATCCATTCTGACCTCCAGGTTCAGTTGTTGACAAAAAAATAACAAATACTGCCCGGAAATCCAGGCGGAATCGCAGGATCAAAGCGCAAAAATGGAGGGATTCCCGGCCGCCACCATGCTCGTCAGATGAGTATGATGCGCCGGATGCCGTTGAGCAGAGGGTGGGTCCATGTCCACAGGCGGTAGCCAAGGCCGTCTTCACGAGTCCAGCAACCGGTGACCCTGCCCCCTCCGGGAGGGGGGTTGTCGTATGCGCAGACCTCGGCGCCGTCGGTCAGGGCGTCGAACGCCTTGATGAAGCTGCCCCGGCCCTGCTTGCGCAGCATCTGGATGAGGAAGGCCACCGTGCCTGCGCTCACCAGGTCCTGGCCCTGGTTGATCAGGATGGACACGAGCTGGTCGGTGTCGGCGGCGACATCGGCTGACAGGCGATCACCGATGATCAGCGAGTGTTCCGGTCGGCCCTTCATCTGGGCGAGTACGGCTCCGTGGGGTTTGCCGAGGGGCTGGCCCAGGTCGCCGAAAACCTCCTCGAAATCGTCCAGCAACTCGAAATCCCGTAAGGTCGTGCGCGCATCGGCGGTACGATCCCCGGTGGTGACGGCCAGACGGAATTCGCGGCCAAGATCGCGCAGGAAATCCTCGGCCATGGGCAGGACGCAGGGGCGTCCGGTCATCGGGTCGATGGGGATCAAGGTGCCGGCCATATCCCACATCAACACGCTGGTGGCGCGTGCGATGGGGTCCATATCGGCGGAGGCATGATCCATGGGGGCGACTCGGTCTTCCCGTTACGGTAAGGGCCCGGAGGGCGGCTGAAGGCTACAGAATAGGGAATTTCTCCGGTTTTTCCAGGGGAAAATCCGGCCCAAGGTCTGATTGCCCCCCATGCGATCCGCTGGTATGCTGCCGTGGCAGGCTTCGGGGGCCATGAGGGGTCTCGATGCGAGGATATGGTTGGTAAGGAGGTTCATGGTGAACCAGATCGTTGCAAGGAATGTGCAGTGTTCGGGAACCTTGAAATACCTGATCGCGGGGCTGGGTATCGTCTGCCTGGTCTGCACCTTGTCGGCACCGGCCAGGGCCGGCGACGACCTCGAAGGGTTGCTCCAACAGGTGGGCCAGGAGTATGCCCAGGCCTACTCATCGCCGTTTCTGTACGCCTTCGGTCCGGCCATCAACAGCGGCCTGTACCAGACGGCCGCCATCCCCCACACCGGGCTGACCCTGGGCATCAGCATCAAGGCCATGGCCGCGCAGATCGATGACGGCGATCAGAATTTCCGGCGCGTCATGGAAAATGTCGACCTGGGCCTGTTCGATCCGGCCTTCGCCGGGCAGACCGGGACGGTGGTCATGAGTGGGCCGACCATCTTCGGCAATACCGATACCGACGGGACCATCACCGGTTATGTCGATGGTTTGCCCGTGTTCCAGGAGAGCACCATCCCCGGCCTGGTGGACACCAAGTTCGTGCCCATGGCCACCCCCGAGTTCTACCTGGGGGGCATCGCCGGGTTCAAGGCCATCGTGCGCTGGTTGCCCTCGATCGATATCGACGACTACGGAAAGTTCAAGTACCTCGGGTACGGCGGCCAGTGGAACACCGGCCAGGTGCTGCAGAACCTGCCCTTCGACCTCATGGTGGGCTACAGCCACCAGAAGCTGGAAATCGGCGACCTGCTGGTGACCAACGCCGACGCCTATTACGCCGCCGTGAGCCGCGATTTCGCCTTGCTGACCCTGTACGCAGGAGGCGCCGTCGAGAGTACGGACATGACCGTTTCCTACACCTACGAGGAGTTCGGCGAGCCCATCTCCTTCACGGTGGACGGGGTTCAGGACAGCCGCCTGACCCTGGGTGCGACCTTGAACGTGGGCCTGAAGATCAACGCGGAAGTGGCCAAGGGCAAGATGACGACCTTCGCCGGGGGCGTGACCTTCGGTTTCTAGGCATTTCAGAAAGGATGCGACCATGAAGAGGATATTCCTGCTGCCGGCGCTGGCCCTGCTGGCCGTGGCCGGTTGCGGCAGCGACAGCCTGGCGCCCAACGATGCCATCCCGCCCCTGACGACCGCGGATTCCGCCCAGCAGGCCGGTCTGGTGGCGTATGCGGTGGCGGAGATGGGCCCGTTGGCCGTGACCTACCAGGAGAAATCCGAGAACGTCTACACCTTCCCCGCCGGAGGGGTTATTTCCGGCAGCGTGCAACTGGATTTCCGTACCGGTGGCGCCAACGGCGCACCCGCGGCGCCCGAGGCCGCGGATTACGCCCGCCTGACGACCCTGGGCGCCCAGGGTCTGAGCATCACCAGCCCCCTGGGAGGTGTGATCCATGTGGCGGCCGACGTCATGGTGGGCATCACCCGGGGCTCACCCGACAGCGCCACCGCGCTGGAAGGCAGCATCGGCACCCTGGATGCGGGCGACTACACGGCGACCTTCACCATCGGGGCGGTGACGGTTTACGACACCGGCTACCCCACCGGCGGCCCGGTGGTGTTCGACAACGGCTACCAGGCCCTGGATATCGATTTCGACGGCACGCGGTTCGCGGATCTGTCCCTGAACGGGCTGGTTCGCTGGACATTCGACCTGGACACCATGGATCTGGCAGAGGTGGATTGAAGCTGTTCCGGCAAGGGTGCAAACAAGAAGCGGACCCCCACAGGTCCGCTTCTTTCTCCGCTTGTGCCGAACCTTGCCGTGGGAATCCGGTTCCCCCGTTCAGGACCCGATCTTTCAATCGTGAGTCGCTGGTCCTATCCGGTGGCCGCCCGCTGTGACTTTGCGCTGCCTTCAAACGGGACGGTCAGACCATGTTCCCGGTGGCCTCGATCCGGTGATTCTCCGCTACCGCTCCATCAACGCGTGAGAACCATGATGTCGAGCAACCGGCTCCGTGCCGGTGTGGTGTGTTCACCGTTACGGGGTATTATGAACTATCGTCAGAAGGTTTGCAAGGGCGTTTTCACCTTGTTGGCCATTGTCTCGCCGCGGGTCGATGGTTATCATGCGGAACAACCATCCCCGGCCACATCAGAAAGGCGGACTCATGCGAGGCAAGGGCAACCGGATCCGGATCATGCCGGCAGGGGTATTGTGCCTGCTGCTGGCCTTGCCCGCGGTCTGCGCGGCGGAGCACCCGGCCAGCGAGGTCCAGGTGGATGCCGGTTACATCATCCCCGGAGGCGACCTGGCGGACGGGTTCGAGGACACCGCCCTGGGGTTCGGCGCGGACCCGGGTTTCGAGGTCGGTTTCCTGTGGCGCTACCGTTTCAACCGGAGCTGGTCCCTGGCCCCGGCTTTCCACTTCGTGAAGTATTCCGAGTTCAAGGGTACCGACGAGATCGCGGGCGACTACACGGTGCGCGCCACCGGTTATCGCTACGGGCTGGAGCTGCGGCGCTCCTGGGGGCAGGGGAGGGGCTGGCGGCCGTTCGTGATGGCGGGCGGGGGGCTTTTCCGCAACCGGGTCGAGGGCCGGGACAAGGTCCTGCTCGAACCCTTCGACCGCTCGGTCTCGACCCTGGGCTACTCCCTGGAGCTGGGCTTCCGGTATGGCGATGTTGAGTTCGGGGTGGTGGCGCAGACCAACCGGTTCTCCTCCTGGCGCTTTTTCCAGTCCGACCATGAGCAGGACTACAACTGGGATGCCGTCAGCCTGCGCTTCGGCTGGTTGATCCCCGGCCGCTGATGAACAGCCCTCACACCTTCTCATCCTCTGCCGCGTGGGCCGGTCTGGCGGCCATCTACATGGGGTTCCTGACCGTGGGCTTCGTGTTCCATTTCATCCCCCCGATCCTGCCGTTGATGCTTCCGGACCTGGGCATCAGCCACGGTCAGGCCGGCCTGCTGATGTCCCTGTTCGCCCTGCCGGGCATCCTGCTGTCCTTGCCGGGGGGGTGGCTGGCCGACCGCGCGGGGGCGCCGCTGATGGGTGCGGCGGGCTTGCTGGTCATGGGTCTGGGCACCGTGGGCATGGGCCTGGGCGGCGGCTTCGTCCCCGTGCTGGCCGCCCGCGCCCTCGCGGGCACCGGGGTGGCCGTCGCGGTGGTGGCCCTGCAGCGGATGATCGTCACCCTGTTCGCCGGCCGGCCCCTGGGCGTGCCCATGGGGGTCAGCGGGACGGCCGTGCCCCTGGGGATCATCATCATCCTCAACATTTCCGGCCCCTGGGCCCGGGACCACGGCTGGCGCGCGGTTGCCCTGGGCACCGGGGCGATGGCCATGGCGACGGCGGTGGTTTTCTTCGTGGCCTCCACCCTGGTGGCGCGCAGAAAGGGCGCGGGCCGTCCGGCCCCCCCGGCTGAGGTCGGGGCCGCCGGGGCAACCCCAGCGGACAAGGGGTTGGCCGCCATCTGGATCGCGGCGGTGGTGTGGTTCTGCGCCAACGGGGCCATGACCTCGTTCATGACCTTCGCTCCGGACCATTTCTTCGAACTGGGCTGGAGCGTCCGCGCCCGGGGCCTGGTCACGAGCATCCCCATGTGGGGCTCGGTGCTGCTGGGCCCGCTGACGGGCTGGCTGACCGACCGCTACGGCCGCCGGGCCGGTTTCATCACCGCAGGCATGGCCCTGATGGCCCTGTCCCTGGCGGCGATCCCCGGCGGCCTCGTGCCCCAGGTGTTGCTGGGCACCGCCTTGGGCGCCTCCCTGGCGGCGGTGGTCACGCCCCTGCTGGCCCTGCCGGGCACCCTGTTGCCGGCCGACCGGGTGGGGCGCGGGTTCGGCATCCTGGCCACGTGCGCCAACCTGGGCATCTTCTTCTGCCCGCCGCTGGTGGGGCTTGCGCGCGACCGGAGCGGCCATTTCACCGCCCCGTTCCTGCTCATGGGGGCCATCGCCCTGGCCGGCATGCTGGCTGGCCTGGGGTTGCGAACCCGTCGGGTCTGATTCCTGCATTCTGAGCCTCGGCCCTCCCGTCGGTTGCCAGCCTCCCGGAAATCAGGGTATCATGAGGAACGAAGGAGGCGAAACCATGGCCAACCGCGCCCGCGACTGGTTCGCCCAGGCCGAGTACGACCTCAAGCATGCGGTGGACGCCCGCAACGCCGGCAGCCATGAATGGTCGTGTTTTGCCGCCCAGCAGGCGGCGGAGAAGGCCGTCAAGGCGCTGCACCTGCATCGGGGTCAGGAAGCCTGGGGCCATGTCGTGGCCCGTTTGATCGAGGAGTTGCCCGGGGAATACCCCGCCGAACTCGTGGATGCGGCCAAGGTCCTGGACAATTATTATGCTCCGACGCGGTACCCAAACGGCCACCCCGACGGGGCGCCGTTCGAGCATTACGGTCCGTTGCAGAGCGAGGGGGCCCTGAACCATGCCGGTCAGATCATTGCGTTCGTCCGTGCTGAAATGGCCAAATAAGGCCACCGTGACCGGAGCCCTGAGGCGCTGGGCGGCGGCCATGTCCCGGGAGCATCCGGAGCTGTTGCGTGTGGGGTATTACGGCTCCTACGCCCGGGGCGACTGGGGCGTGGGCAGCGATCTGGATATCGTGGTGGTGGTTTCCCGTGCGGCCTTGCCCTACCTCGAACGGCCGCTGGAGTGGGACCGTTCCGGGTTGCCGGTGCCCACCGATATCCGCGTTTACACGGCCCCTGAATGGACTGAAGTCGTCGCTCGCGGGGACCGTTTTTCCCATGTCATGCAAACCGAGGTGGTCTGGGTCCTGGGATGACCCGCCGCCGCGACAAGGAGATTTTATGAACGCCGAAGTGCACGCCCTGTGGCCTGAACTGGACTGGATAGAGGATGAGAAGCTGCGCGAGGCCACCGCCCGCACCTGGGAACTGGCCCTCGAGCGCAGCCCCCTGACCGCGCAGGACCTGCAGACCATTCCGTTCACGTTGCTGGTGCCGGACCTGAAGGTCAGCTTCATGGCCCACAAGCGCTGCGTTGTGCACGTGGCCCGTGATGCGGCCGCCAAGATGAACGAATTCTTCGGCGCGGACATGGTTGTAGACATGGACGTGACCATTGCCGGAGCGATCCTGGCCGACGTGGGCAAGCTGCTGGAGTACGACATCCGGGACGGCAAGAGCTGCAAGAGCGAGATGGGCACCTACGTCCGCCACCCCTTCAGCGGGGTGGGCCTGGCCATGGAGGCGGGCGTGCCGCCTCGGGTGTGCCATATCATCGCCGCCCATGCGGGGGAGGGGGACATGGTCAAGCGCACGCCCGAGGCCTACGTCGTCCACCATGCGGACTTCATGACCTTCCTGCCGTTCAAGAACCGGTAACACCGGGCAGGGAAAAATCCTTTGCGAAGCTGGAAAACGGGTTTATCTAGGTGCTGAATCAGGATGCCGGGCCGGAGCCCGGGCACGAAGCTTGTGCGAACGCATGAATCCGCGGGAGGATGATCATGGCTGACAAGACCGATAAGGTGGAAGGCAACGTCGACGGTCCCTTCTACGTCGACACCAACTGCATCGATTGCGACCTGTGCCGCCAGACCGCGCCGGATAATTTCGAGCGCAACGAGGATGAGGGCTATTCCTACGTGATCAAGCAGCCCGAGAACGAGGAAGAGGAGCAGGCCTGCCGGGATGCCCTGGAGGAATGCCCGGTCGAGGCCATCGGGGACGACGGTTGACCACGGATCCGGATCGGACGTGACGCTCCGGCCCCGGTGGGGGGCCGGAGTTTTTTTGCCGGCAGTGGAACCTTTCCTGCGTGCCGCAGGTTTGACGGAGCGATGACGACCGGAAGAGGCGTTCCTGCGCCCCCCTGATTTCAACCGCAAGGAGCCTATCATGCATACCCGACGACAGAACATCTTGTGCACCCTGGCGGTGGCGGCCCTGCTGCTGGCTGCCGCGGGCCAGGTCCTGGCCCAGGGCCCCCTGGACTCGCCCCTGCGTTCGTACGCCGATGTGGCCGCCAAGACCATGCCCTCGGTGGTGAACATCTCCACAGACAAGGTCATCGAGAACAGCGCCATGAACCCGTTCTTCGACGATCCCATCTTTCGCCGCTTCTTCAACATGCCCAACGACGACATCCACGGGCAAGGTCGGAAGCAGGTGCAGCATTCGCTGGGCTCGGGGGTCGTGATCTCGCCCGACGGGTACATCCTGACCAACAACCACGTGGTGGAGAACGCGGACAAGATCGTGGTCAACTTCCACGGGGAGAAGGAGTACGTGGCCAAGGTGATCGGCACCGACCCGCCCACGGACGTGGCGCTGATCAAGATCGAGGACGAGGACCTGCCGGCGATCACCATCGGGGACAGCGACGCCCTTCGCGTCGGCGACCAGGTCATGGCCATCGGCAATCCCTTCGGCGTGGGGCAGACCGTGACCATGGGCATCGTCAGCGCCCTGGGCCGCAACATCGGCCTGATGGCCTATTCGGACCTGATCCAGACCGATGCCTCCATCAATCCGGGTAACAGCGGCGGCGCCCTGGTGAACATGGCGGGCGAGCTGGTGGGCATGAACGCGGCGATCCTCAGCCGCAGCGGCGGCAGCCAGGGCATCGGCTTCGCCATCCCCACCAGCATGGCCATGAAGGTGGTCGAGTCCCTCAAGAGCGACGGCAAGGTCCAGCGCGCCTATCTGGGGGTGCTGCCCCAGGATGTCACCCAGGCCATGGCCCAGGTCTACGGCCTGGACAGGCCCGAAGGGGTGCTCATCGCCCAGGTCAACGAGGACACGCCGGCGCAGAAAGCGGGGCTGAAGGAGGGCGACATCATCCTGTCGGTGGACGGCAAGGAGATCAAGAACCCCAGCATGCTGCGCAACATCATCAGCCTGTCCGAGGTGGGGCATCAGGCCAGGCTGGAGATCCTGCGCGACGGCAAGCGCAAGACGGTCAAGGTCAAGCTGGATGAGTTCCCGGACCAGGAACTGGCCCAGGCTTCGGGTGGCAAGGGGGATGCCGAGAAGGACGACACCCTCGACGGGGTGTCGGTCCAGGAGCTCAGCCCCCGGGTCAGGGCCATGACGCAGCTTCCCGATGACGTCGATGGCCTCTACGTCGTGGACGTGGACCCCACCAGCAATGCGGCGCATGAAGATCTGCAGCAGGGCGATGTGATCCAGGAGGTCAACCGGGAGACGGTGACGACCCTCAAGGAGTTCAAGAAAGCCCTGAGCCTCAACCCGGACCGTCCGGTGTTCATGCGGGTGTACAAGCCCCAGGCCGGGCGGAGCATCTTCATCGCCGTGCCGAGGTAGTTTGCCGCAGTGCAAGTCCCCGCCGCGTTTCAGGTTTCTCCTGATGCGGCGGGGATTCCTCATCTTCAGGGTGTATGCGTTCCAGTCCATATAAAATTTCAATTTTATTATATTTGTGATATAATATTCTCCAGGCCGATCCGGCAAGCGGGTGACCCCAGGAGGGAGACCACCAGCGAAACCAAATTTCCGGGCCGGCAGCAATGCATGGATTCCCTGAGACAAGGAGCCGACATGAAACGATTCCGCCAGCTGGCGCTATTGGCCGGCGTCATGGCGATGTTGCTGATCGCAGCATCCGCCTGGGCCGCCCCTGAATTCGCCCCCCGCGCCTTCGCCCCCGTGCAGCAAGGCTTCACCACGCAGAGTTCCACCTCGTTGCCCTACGCTCCGGACCGGCTTCTGGTCCAGCTGACGGACAAGGCCATGGCCAGCGTCCGGATCGGCTCGCAAAGGGGGGCCCGCCCCGCGGCCGGGGTCCTGGGTTTGCCCCATCTGGATGCTCTGGCCGCCCAGGCCAAGGTGACCAGCATCGAGCGGCCGTACCATGCCGGCCGCAATGCCGCCAAGGCGGCCGCCGTCGGCAAGGACCGCTGGCTGCTGTTCCGCTTCGATGGCGCCGGTGACCTGCCCGCTCTGGCCGCTGCCTTCGCCGCCGACAAGAACGTCACCAGCGTCAGCTTCGACTGGCGGGCCTATCCCGCCGTGGCCCCCAACGACCCCATCTATCCGGGCCAGTGGGGCCACAACAACACCGGCCAGATGCTGTCCTACGACTGGGGATCCAACACCCACACCGGCCCTGCGGTGGGCACGCCCGGTTTCGATTCCCACGCCGAGGAAGCCTGGGCCAGGAGCCAGGGCTACGGTTCCGGAGTGGTGATCGCCATTCTGGACACGGGCGTGGATGTCGGCCATCCGGACCTGAACTTGCTGGCGGGCTACGATTTCGGCGACAACGATGCCGATCCCAACGACGACAGCGCCTTTCCCGGGCACGGAACCGCATGTTCCGGTGTTGCCGCCGCGGTTGCCGACAACAACCTGGGCGTCGCGGGTGTCGCCGGGGCCGCGGAGATCCTGCCCTGCAAGATCGCCGACAGCGACGGCTATCTGTACTTCTCGTACATCCAGGACGCCTTGTACTGGGCTGCCGACAACGGGGCGGACGTGGCGAGCATGAGCTTCGGCGCCGCCCTCAGCAGTGATCCGGCCACGGACGCTGCGCTCCAGTACGCCTACGATGCCGGCGTGACCTTGCTGGCGGCCACCGGGAACGAGAACGCCTCGACCATCAGCTACCCGGCCATCAGCCAGTACGTGATCGGCGTGGGCGCCGCCTCGCCCTGCGGCGACCGCAAGCGCAGTTCCAGCAAGTGGTACGAGGTCAACCCCGGCGTGCATACCGACCCCAACAGCTACACCTGCGACGGCGAGCGCTGGTGGGGATCGAACTACGGTTCGGCGACCCCCGATGCGGCCGACGCGGTGGACATCCTCGCCCCGACCATCATCCCGACTACCGATATCCGGGGCAGCGGGGGGTTCGAGTCCGGCGATTACGAGATGTATTTCAACGGGACCAGCGCGGCCACGCCCTACGCGGCCGGTTGCGCGGCCCTGGTCGTCGCGGCCAACCCGTCCTTCACCCCGGCCCAGGTGCGCGACGCCCTGACCAGCACGGCTACCGACATCGTCAATGTCGAGTCGGGCAGCGGCTGGGACCGCTACTCGGGTTACGGCATGGTGAACGTGGACGCGGCCCTGGGCGGCGGTAGCGGCGGTGGCGTGACGCTGGTCATGACCCCGCACAATGCGCCCGTGCAGATCCCTGCCGCCGGAGGCCAGCTGGTCTACGACATAGCCCTGACCCTCGATGAGGCGGCGACCGTCACCGCCGTCTTCGATGCGGTGTTGCCCAGCGGCGCCGTCTACCCGGTGTGGACCTCGCCGGCCCTGAG
>JANTFX010000060.1 GCA_024763215.1 Candidatus Krumholzibacteriia bacterium
CCGTGGGCATGGACCTGCCTCGGGAAAACTATTACGAGAAGGAAATCAAGTTCTCCGTTTCCTGCTCCTACGGACCGGGCCGCTACGACCCCCTGTACGAAGAGGGCGGACTGGACTATCCCTACGGATTCGTACGCTGGACCGAGGGCCGGAACATGGAAGCGGTCCTGGACATGATGGCCTCCGGGAGGTTCGATCCCCTGCCCCTGGTCACCCATCGCTTCACGCTGGATGATGCTCCCCAGGCGTACGAGATGATCGCCTCACGCAGTGAACCCTACTGCGGGATCCTGGTGAAATATCCTGCCGAGAAGGCCTCCACACCCCCGGTGATCGAGTTGCCGCGGAATCGTGCCCGTTCCGGAAGTATCGGTGTCGGGTTTATCGGGGCCGGGAATTTCGCCCAGACCTTCCTTTTGCCCACCTTCCGGGACCACAAGGACACCGGCCTGACCGCCATCTACACACGCACCGGTCTGACCGCAGCCGATGTCGGCCAAAGAAGCGGATTCGCGCGGGCCGTGGGCTCACCTGACGCGGTCATCGCGGATCCCGACACCCACGTGGTGGTCATCGCCACCCGTCATGACCAACACGGTCCCTTGACCATTGCCGCCCTGGAGGCCGGCAAGCACGTGTTCGTGGAAAAACCTCTCTGTTTGAGCCGGGAAGACCTGATGCGAATCACCGCCCTGCAGGCTTCGCCCCCAGGACGAGAGGACGCCCCCGTGCTGCAAGTCGGTTTCAATCGGCGCTTCAGCCCGGCGTCGGTGCAGGCCAAACGGCATTTCGGCTCCGATCCCGGCCCCCTGACCATGATGTACAGGATCAACGCAGGCCATATTCCTCCTTCGCATTGGACCCAGAACCCCGTCGAAGGCGGCGGAAGAATCATGGGGGAAGTCTGCCATTTCATCGATCTGATGCAGTTCATGTGCGGGGCCGATCCCATCCAGGTTTCCGCCCTGTGCATCGACACCGACAACAGGGACGCCGTGGCCCGTGACAATGTCGTGATCAACCTGAAATTCGCCGACGGATCCGTGGGCAGCATCGGCTACTTCGCCGGCGGACCGGCCGGTATGCCGAAGGAGCAATTGGAAATCCTGGGCGCCGGCCGCGCCGCGGTCATTCACAACTTCCAGAAGGTCAGCCTGTACAAGGGGGGCAAGCCGAAGCACGCGCGGAGTTCCAGCAAGGGCCACCGTGAGGAGATCCTGGCTTTCCTGGACGGGATCCGCCATGGCTCCGCACCCATCGCCGCCACCTCCCAGATTGCCACCACCCTGGCCACCCTGAAGATTCTTGACTCCTTGGAGCGGAAGACGGTGGAGGATGTGGATGTCCGGGAGCTCATCGCTGATGGAAGTTGACCGGATGCAGGATCGCTTCGCCACCATCGCCCGGCGGGTATGGGCCCGGCTGGACGCTGCGGACTTCCGCGGCAGTGATCCCTACGACGGTCTGAACAGCCGCCTGCTGGCGCCCCTGCTCGGCCGGTCCCGCCTGTTGCGGCTGGCCATCATCCAGGGGGTCAAACGGTCTCCGCTTGATCTGCGTCCCCTGCTGCGCGTCCCACCCGGCCTGAACCCCAAGGGCTTGGCCCTTGTGTTGCATGCCGCCTCGTCATGGGATGGTCTCGGCGAAACGGACGACCGGCGCGCGTGGCTCGTCGACGCCCTTCTCTGTCTCGCCTCCCGACCTGATGGCGGGCCGGTCATCACCGGGCGGGCCATCAAACCCGGTCTGGCCAGGAGAATCGCGGCGGATGAAGAGCCCTGGCCCGAGGCCGTCGGCTGGGGATACGACTTCCCCTGGCAGTCCAAGGCCTTCCTGCAACCGGCCTTCTTTCCCACGGTCGTGGCTTCGAGTTTTGTCCTCGACGCCATGGAGGCATCGGGCACGCCGGCCCTGCCTCGCGTCGCCGCCTCCATCGGCCGCTTCGTCGCCGACCACCTGCACTGTTACCGGGACCGGGACGGTATTTGCTTCAGCTATTCCCCCGGAGATACGACCCGGGTCTACAACGCTTCCCTGTTCGGAGCGCGGATCCTAGCCCAGGCGGCCCCTCATGTCCCTGAGGAGGCGACACGGTGGCGCGATCTGGCGCGTGACGCCGTCGCATGGGTCATGGCCCGTCAACGGGATGACGGCTCCTGGATCTATGGTGAAGCCGAACACTGGCATTGGATCGACAACCTTCACACGGGATTCAACCTGGAGACCATCAGCCGTCTGGCCGGACGATTGGGTACGCCGGACTGGGATGACGGCCTCCATCGGGGCCTGGCCTTCTACCGACGGAATCTTTTCCTGCCCGACGGCACTCCCCGCTATTACACGGATTCCCTGTACCCCATAGACCCTCACAGCTTCGCTCAAGGAGCCTTGACCTTCCTGGCCCTGGCCCGTTTCCAGGACGACGGCCCCCGGTTTGCCGCGCGTGTCCTGCAACGGGGCATCGAGGAATTGTGGGACGAGCGGCGGGATGGATTCCGATTCCAGAAACACCGCCGCTACGCCCAGCGCAGCATTCACATGCGCTGGTCCCAGGCGTGGATGCTTCGGGCGCTATGCGCCTGGCTCGCATTCGCTGACATCGACAAGAAGGCCAGTGAAAAGGGTCATCGCTTTGACACGTAAGCGGGGGAAAACCATGGTTCCTTGTTCGCCCCTTCGCCCCGACAACCGAAAGGCTGAATCGTGAAGCAGAATGTGCATCTGATCGCCGCCGCCAGGCCGAACTTCATGAAGATCGCACCGATCTGGCGCGCCATGACCGAAGGTAGTGAGATCCTCGAACCGATCCTGATCCATACCGGACAGCACTACGACCGGAACATGTCGGATGTTTTCTTCGAAGATCTGGGACTGCCTGCCCCGGATGTCCATCTGGGCATCGGCGGCGGCACCCACGCCCACCAAGTGGCCGGCGTCATGCTGAAGTACGAGGAGTTGTGTCTGGCCGACCGGCCCGACCTGGTCCTGGTCGTCGGAGATGTCAACGCCACCATGGCCACGAGTCTCGTCGCCACCAAATTGCACATCCCCGTGGTTCATGTCGAAGCGGGCCTGCGCAGCCGGGACCGGACCATGCCGGAGGAAATCAACCGCCTGGTCACCGACGCCATCGCCGACATCCTGTTCACGCCATCCCCGGATGCGGACGCCAACCTGCGCGCCGAGGGTGTCCCTGAAGGGAAGATCAAGCGGGTGGGGAATATCATGATCGACAGCCTTGTGCGCACCATTGCCAAGGCCCGCGAGCTGGACGTCTTCGCCCGCTACGGACTCGAGGACCGGGGGTACGGAGTGGTCACCCTGCACAGACCCTCGAATGTGGACGATCCGGCCACACTCGAGAGAATTCTGCGCGTGCTCGCTGATGTCGATCTACCGTTGCTGTTCCCCGTTCACCCTCGCACCCGTGCGGTCATGGACCAACATGACATGGTGACTGCTTGTGGCCTGGAACGATCCGGGCTGCAGTTCATCGAACCCCTCGGTTACTATGATTTCATGAACCTCGTGGCCCACTGCCGCCTGATGCTCACCGATTCGGGCGGCCTCCAGGAAGAGACGACATTCCTTAAGATTCCGTGCCTGACCCTGCGCCCCAACACCGAACGGCCCATCACCATCGAGCAGGGAACCAACGAGTTGGCTACCGTGGAATCCCTGCCTGGGCAAGTCGCCCGCATATTGGCCGGCAAGTGGAAGGAAGGCCGAGTACCCGACCTCTGGGACGGAGAGACCGCTCCGCGCATCGTAGCGGTACTTGAGGAATTCCTGGCCCGGTAAGCCGGCCGATTCAGCCTGCCGCGCTCTCGATGGCGTCACAGATGAACTTCACCAGGGGAGCGGGATCCGGACGGGTGATCGCTCCCTGCTTCTTTTGGACATGCATCAAGGATGACACCGAATCCGCATCCGGCAGCATGACCAGCCGACCCCGCTGCGCCAGGGTCTCGTCCACCATGCCGCTGCGGCCCCGGAAAAAGCTGAAGGAGGGCACCCCGAAGATCGCCGCCTCGCGGGTCATGGTACCGCCCCCGCTGATCACCATATCCATGGCCGCGACCAGGCTCGGCCCATCGTAGACCTTTTCGGGAATGATCACACGTTTGACCCCCGCCCTTGCCGGCAGGTCATGCTGATCGGGCGTGCGGGGGAGGTAAACCAATTGCACCCGGGGTTCTTCTGCCAGTCTGCGCAGGATAGCGTCCAGGATGACTTCAGCCTCGGGGTTGTGATAATGGGCCGTCGTGGCCGGCGGGCGCAACAGGACATGAATGCCATCGGGATCCAGGCCCAGATCACCGGGGATGGTGTTATCCAGCGATCCTGACCCGAGATACAGTTCCTCCTTGAAACCGGGATAGAGCACCGCTTTGGTGGTGGAGATGCCCGCCTCGGAACACCGAGCCATGGTGATGGCGTCCGGCAACAGGATACCGCGGCAGAACCAGTTGAATAGCCTGGCGTCCACCCATTCGTAGTCATACATCGTTACCGAGGGGACTCCCAGCAAACGGGAGGCGATGGGCAGGGCCCGCGATCCGTGGCCGAAGCTGACCTTGGCGCCGCTTCCTTTCATGGCCCGCGCAAGTTCCCAGGCCCGGCCGAGGGTCCCACGGACCTTCCCGGACATGCCGGAGCCGTAGAGACCGCCCACTTTCTGGTAGTCGAAGCCATACAAGTCCAACAACTCGCAGGTCTTGGTGCGATCACGGGCGGTGAAGACCACCTCATGGCCGCGCCGTCGAAACTCCCGGGCCAGGGGGCTCATAATCAGCACATGGGGGCCATTGTCGGCGTCGAACCAGATTTTCAATTCCAGACTCCCCAGGGAAACAGAAAAATTCCGTGCGGTGCGGGCCGTCCCGGCTCCGGGGCGAAACCCGATTTTCATCGTAAAACAAAGCTGAATATGGTATAATTCTCAACGAAAATCGACCTCGGGTTTACAGGCAATATTTGTCTGTATAGTTCGAGCCCTAGCCCAGACTCCCTTCATCCAACCGAGGCCTACCAACCAATGTTCTTCAACTCCCTTCACTATGCGGTGTTTCTACCGCTCGTCGTCCTGATCTATTTTCTGATTCCCCCTAAACGACGATGGGCCTTCCTTTTGGCCGCCAGCTACTACTTCTACATGTGCTGGAAGCTGGAGTATATCTTCCTGATCGTGATATCCACGCTGGTGGATTATTTCGCCGGCCTGCACATGTCCCGCACGGAAAACAAAAAAAAGAAACGGACCTATCTCATTATCAGCCTGGTGTCCAACCTTGGCATCCTTTTCGCGTTCAAGTATTTCAATTTCTTCAACGAATCTGCCCGGGCCGCCTTCGCCCATTTCAATGTGGCTTACCACATCCCGTATTTCAATGTCCTGCTCCCGGTGGGAATCTCCTTCTATACCTTTCAAACTCTCAGTTACACCATTGAGGTGTATCGTGGGAAGCAGGAACCTGAGACGCACCTCGGGATCTTCGCCCTTTATGTTTCGTTCTTTCCTCAACTCGTGGCCGGTCCCATCGAACGCTCCACGAACCTGCTCCCTCAGTTTTATAAGAAGCAGGATTTCACATACGAGAACGCCACCAATGGTCTGAAGCTTGTCATGTGGGGGTTGTTCAAGAAGGTCGTCATCGCCGACCGTATCGGTGTCCTGGTCGCCACCATCTTCGCGCAACCGCACCAATTCTCCGGTGTGGAATTCATCCTTGGGGCGACTCTGTTCGCGTACCAGGTCTACTGCGACTTTTCCGGATACTCGGATATTGCCATCGGCACGGCTCAGATTTTCGGGATCAAGTTGATGACGAACTTCAAGAGGCCCTTCCATGCCGTATCCCTGACTGATCTCTGGCAAAGATGGCACATCTCCCTCTCCACCTGGTTTCGGGATTACCTATACATTCCTCTGGGCGGAAACCGAAAGGGTAAATGGCGGACCCACCTCAATGTGTTCCTCGTCTTCTTCATCAGTGGCCTGTGGCACGGCGCCGCCTGGACCTATGTCATCTGGGGGTCCGTCCACGGTGTCTTCATGGTTCTTGAGCTCCTGACCTCCGAGTTGAGGGGGAAAACCGCCAGGTTCCTCCGCATCAGCCAGGACCACATTCTGTGGCGAACTCTTGGCCTGCTCTACACCATGACCATCTTCAATTTCGCCCTGCTCATTTTTCGGGCTCAGAATGTGAGGGATGCCTTCTACATGGTCGGGCATCTGTTCGATGGAGTTGGCGCCTTTCTCATGAAGATGGCCCAGGGGGATCTCGTGGCGCTCCGGGGAGTCATGCGCAGCCTGGGTCTCTCCCAGAAGGAGCTGACCATCGCCATCGTCGCCATTGTTGTCCTGGAGATCGCACAGTTGATGCAGAGGCGTGGCAGTTTGAGGGCCCAGTTGAATCAGGCACCAGTGATGATCCGCTGGGCGCTCTATTACGGGTTGGTCATTTCCATTCTTTTCTTCGGAGCATTCAACATGTCGCAGCAGTTCATCTACTTCCAGTTCTAAAGGAGTCGCCCGACATGTCAGGTGAAGTCAAACGATTTATCCGCAAGGCCGTGTTGCTGCTGTTGCCTTTCCTGGTGTTCGGCATGTTCATCATCGCTGTGGATCCTTTCAACTACTTTGGCTTCAGCCCTGTAAATGAAAATGTCAAAAAGGAGATCTCCTTCAAACTCAACTACGCCATGTGGAAGATGTACGAATTCGACCGTCATCCGGCCCCGAATATCCTCCTGGGCGATTCCCGCATGATGGAGTTGCACCCGGAAGTGATCCGCGAAGCCAGTGGGAAAAATTATTACAATTTTGCGTACGGAGGAGGCAGCCTCAAGGAGGCTATCGCCACCTACCATTTCGCTGCCTCACGGACCCATCTTGAACATGTCGTCATCGGTCTGGATCTCAACAGCTACAACGGATCCGACCTGAAGGACAGGGTGTCCGAAGTACTGGGCACCTTCCATAATCCTTTCCTCTACCTGACCAATAACACTGTGGCCATCGCCTCCTGGAAGATTTTCAAATCACTTGCCACAGGAAAGGTTGAGAGGATCGGCCAGCCCATCGGTGATCGGGATGCCTTCTGGCAACGACAACTGGAAATCACAGCCAGGGTTTATTTTGCTAACTATCGCGACCCACAAGATTACCGCAAACAATTGCAGGGGGTGGCGGATCAATGCCGCCGCGACGGGACACGACTGACCTTTATCATCTTTCCCAGCCACAAGGACCTGATGGAGCAGATCCACAAATACAACCTGGAGGCCCAGGACGAAGCGATGCGGAGGGATCTCGCATCTCTGGGGATCGTCTTCGATTTTGCATGGGATAATCCCCTGACACGGGACCGGAAGAACTTCAAGGATCCCTATCATTTTACCGATGATATAGCCAAGGAGATCATCGGCGTCGTTTGGGGCGGCCAAGAGGGGTTCGTGCGCATCTACGGGGACACGATTCCGGAACTGCAGGAAACGGTATCACGCCAAGGGCGATGACCGGAGGGGAAACCATGCGCGTAGCGATGACCGGGACTTTCCCCTTGGACCCCGACCGGATCCCCGGCGGCGTCGAAGCGGTGATCAGGAGCCTGATTGTGCATCTGGCTTCTGAACCGGATATGGACTTACACCTGATTTCCTGCGTACCGGGTTTGAAGGCTCCCGAGACCCGCAGCTACCACGGAGCGACCATCCATTATCTGCCTGGCCAGGAGCACCTCGGCCACCTGACCAACCACTTCCTCGAACAAAAGCGGATCGCCGCCAAGCTGATCGAACTGGATCCCGACATCGTCCATGCCCACGGCACGGGCCGCCTGGTCGCAGCCGCCCAGCGCACTTCGTATCCCCTGGTCGTCACTGTCCACGGTATTCGTCACCGGGAGGTTGTTCTGTTCGGCGGCATCAAGGGAGCGATCCGGCGTTGGTCGGTCATTCGGCTCGAACGCCAGGTTCTGGCCCGGGCAAAGCATATCTTCACCATCGCAAATTACGTCCGCGACGCCATCGCCCCGATGACCCGGGCCCGGATGTATCCCATCGCGAATCCCGTGGACCTGGACCTTTTCTCTCTGCCCACGCGCGACGACGGGCACACCATTTTGTCCGTGGCGGCCATCCAACCCCGCAAGGGACTGGTCTACCTTGTCGAAGCCTTGGCCCGTGTAAAATCCCGGGTGCCTGATGCCCGGCTGCTGATCATCGGCAAGGTCCTCGACGAGCACTACGACAGGGAGTTGAAAAACCGCATCGAGGAACTGGATCTGGCGGAATCGGTTGAAATCCGGGGTTTCGTTCCGGACGAGGAATTGCGGGAGGCTTTCTCTGGATGTGCGTGCTTCGCCCTTTGCTCCGTGGAGGAGAGTTCGCCGGTTTCCATCGCTGAAGCCATGACCCTGGGCAAGCCCGTGGTTGCCACCGCCGTCGGCGGAGTGCCAGACCTTGTTGACGAGGGCCGAACGGGATACCTTGTCCCCTTCGCTGACGTGGCGGCCACCGCCAGCGCACTGGAGAAGATCCTGGCCGATCCGGGGCTGCGCGCGCGATTTGGTGCTTCCGCCCGGGAACATGCCGTGGCACATTTCCATCCCCGGGCCATCGCCCAACAAACGGTGGCGGTCTACCGCCGCATTCTCGAGGACAACAGGAAACAGACATGAGCATCCACGGCGACAGGATCCTGGTAACCGGCGGGGCCGGTTTCATCGGCAGCCACCTCGTTGACCTTCTGGTTGATGCCGGCGCTCGGGTCCGCGTACTCGACGACCTCTCCGCCGGTAAACTCGACAATCTCAAGGAAGTGAGAGGGGATATCGAATTCATCAATGGATCGATACGTGATGCCGGGACCGTGAATAATGCTGTCGCCGGCTGCCGGCTGGTTTTCAATTTCGCGGCTAACGCCGACGTACCGCGCTCGGTCGAACATCCGGACCTTGATTTCTTCACCAACAGCGTTGGCGCGTACAATGTCCTGGCCGCCGCCAGAAAGCACGGTGTCGAACGCACCCTGCAAGCCTCGACAGCAGCGGTATACGGAGAGCCCGTCTACACGCCCATGGACGAGGGCCACCCCTTACGCCCCATCTCCCCGTACGGGGCCTCCAAGCTCGGCGCGGAATCCCTTGGGCTTGCCTGGCACCACACCTATGAGTTCTCCTTTACTGCCGTGCGGATCTTCAATACCTACGGTCCGCGCCAGCCCCGTTACGTGATCCACGACCTGTTCCGCAAGCTCCAACGGAACCCCAGGCAGCTTGAGGTACTTGGCACGGGAGAGCAGGTGCGCGACTACTGCTACGTCTCGGACACCGCTGGGGCTTTCCTGGCCCTGGCGCTGAACCCCAAGGCCGATGGACAGGCTTACAACATCGCGGGGGGGCAACCGGTAAGCATCAGGGAGTTGGTGGCAATGATCCTGGACACACTTGGGTACACGAACACCGAGGTCACCTACACGGGAAAGAGCTGGCCCGGGGACATCACACGGCTCGTTGCTGACATCACGAAAATCACCGCCCAAGGATTCGCACCCCGAATCAACCTGTCTGAAGGCCTACTCCGTTTCGCCGATTGGATCCAGCCATGAAATCCCTGCTCTCCCGAGCCCTCCTCCGCACAATGCGCCCGGGGCGATACCAGAGGTTTCTGGAGTTCCGATCCAACGAGCGCCTGCCGGCCGCTGACTTGGCCGCTCTGGGGAAGCGACGGCTCACCAGCCTGTTGCGCCACGCCTGTCGGACGGTGCCATTCTACAGGGAATTCTGCCGGCATAACGGCCTGGACCCCGAACATGTGGATGCGGGAGATCTGCCGCGCTTTCCCTCTCTCGACAAACACGACCTCATGCGGGACCAGGAACGGTTCTATTCGGATGCGCGTGATCTGAATGATCGAGTGCCCAACGCAACCGGTGGATCATCCGGTGTATGGTTTCAGTTTTTCGTGGACCGTACCTCTATCGACAAGAGGACCGGCAACGCCATGCGCTCGGCGAGTTGGACAGGTTGGCGCCCGGGGGAAAAACAGGCTGTCCTCTGGGGTCATCCCCGCGACAACAGGATCACCCACTCCCTGCGCGGCCGCCTCATGGCCGACCTCGTCCACCGCTCCGCCAACCTCAACGCCTACAACATGGACGATCGCGCCCTGGAGGAATACACCCGGCGACTGCAAACCTGGCGGCCTACGATGATCAGAGGTTACGCATCCGCCCTTGCCTTCCTCTCTGAGCACCTCGTGCGCCGAGGCATTCGGTTGGACTCGGTTAAGGGTCTTATAAGCAGCGCAGAAACCCTGACCGATGACTACCGCCGGACCGTGGAAAAGGTCTTTGACGGGAAGCTTTTGAACCGTTACGGGTCAAGGGAATTCGCAGACATCGCCCAGCAGTGCGAAGAGGTGGATGGATTACACGTTTTCATCGACCGCGTTCATGTGGAGATCCTCGACCCCGAGGGGAACCCTTGCCCGCCCGGTCACCGAGGCGAGATCGTTGTCACCGATCTGGAAAACGGAGTCATGCCTTTCATCCGCTACCGCACGGGCGACTTGGCCTGGTTCCGGGAGGACGCCTGTCCCTGCGGCCGCGGCCTACCTCTGCTCGGAGCCGTGGAAGGACGTACCAGCGAGCTGATCGTGGGCAAGAACGGGAAATACTATTCCTGCCAAAGCCCGCGCCTGTTCGGCTCGGATATCCACGGCATCGGCCAGATGCAGCTCATCCAGGATTCCCTCGAGGAAATCCTCATCAAGATCGTACCTGACGCGCGATGGAATCAGGATTCCCAAGACGCTCTCCGAGAAAGGATGTGCTCCCTGCTAGGCGATATCGATGTCGTGATTCGGCTCGTGGACGAGATCCCCCCCGCCCCGTCCGGGAAGTACCCGTTCACCATTTCCCGCGTTTCACCTTTCCACAGGCAGGACCACAAGTGAGCAACAAGCGGCGTATCCCCGTCACCATGTATCATGGTATCGGCACCCCTCCCAGGGGCTGGCTATGGCGGCATCTCATCACCCCTCCGGAGCTTTTCGAGAAACAGATCAAGTTACTGCAAAACACGGGATACGACTTCCTCGGCCTGGATGAGTACCGTGACATCAAGGCCTCTGGCCAGGCGGGCCGAAAACCCCAGGTCGTACTTACCTTCGACGATGGCTACCTTGACAACTGGGTATTCGCCTACCCCCTGCTGAAGAAACTGGGGGCTCGCGGGACCATCTACGTGAATCCCGATTTCATCGACCCCGGCGAAAAGGCGCGTCCCAACCTGGAGGACTACTGGGAGGGTCGCTGCGGCCCCGCTGATCTGCAATCACATGGCTTTCTCAACCGGGCCGAGTTGCGCGCCCTGCACGCCGCGGGGGTCATGACCATCGCCTCCCATTCCAACACCCACACCTGGTATCCCTGCGGGCAAGAAATCGTGGATTTCCATCGCCCGGGCCTGGACACCCCCTGGTTGGCGTGGAATGCCCGGCCCGATCGCAAACCCTTCTACCTGACCGAGGACCAGTCGGGCTTCGTGCCCTGGGGTACTCCCATCTTCACCAACGGCAGGGCGCTGGGAATCCGGCGTTGCTTCCCCTCCGCCGAACTAACCGAGGCTGCCGTTGCATATGTTCGTGAGCACGGGGGTGCCTACTTTTTCGCCAAGCCTGATTGGCGCACAAGGTTGGAAGCCGCCCTCCCGACCGACACACCGGAGCCCGTCCTTGAAACACCCGAGCAACAGGAATCCCGCTTCCGGGAGGAAATCATCGGCAGCAAGGAGGCGCTGGAAACACTTCTGGGAGATTCGGTGGACCACTTCTGCTGGCCAGGAGGGGCCTATTGCAAGAAAAGCTGGAAAATCGCCGAATCTGCCGGCTACAGGACCCTGTGCATCACCCGCCGGGATCCGCGGCGGTGGCAGGAGGACCGACCGGAATATGTCCTGCGTATCGGCAGCGGGGATCTGCTGTTCACGCCCCGTGGCCGTTTCCGCACCAACGACCCCCGCATCCTTTATCTTCTTTGCGAGCAGGAACGTGGCGCGGCGGACCCACGCTGGGAGATGCGTCTGCGCAAGCTCCTCACGATGGTGAAGGCGGGATTCCATCCCGACGGGGCCTAACCAAAAAGTTCCAGGCCTTCCCGGTATATTGCCTCGATCCTCTCGGCAACCGCTGAGTTGCCATAGCGCGCGGCGACATTCCGCCGCGCCCGGTCCGCCAGCCTGGCGGCAAGATCCGGCTCGTTGAACATCCGCTCAATGGCCGCGGTCAGGGCTTCTGGATCCTCCGGGGGAACCAGCAGCGCACTGCGACCGTCCTCCACCGCATCGGGTATCCCACCTACATTTGTCGCTACGATGGGAAGTCGGGATGCCATCGCTTCCAACAGTGCCACAGGCAGCCCTTCGCGGCGGCTTGACATGACCCACACATCCATGGCCTGGAGTAGATCCTGGACATCGTCACGACGCCCCAGGCAAAGCACCGAGCTTCCAAGTCCCCGTGCCCTGATCCTTTCCTTGAGATCCTCCAAATCCGGGCCATCTCCCACCTGCAGCCATTTCAAACCGGGAATCCGTCCCACAAGGAAAACCATGGCCTCCGCAAGCACCGGGTAGGCCTTGGCATCGACGACACGCCCCACGGTTCCCAGGATGGGTTGACCCGGATCCAAACCCAGGCTTTTTCGCACTTCGGCGCGTTTCTGCGGGTCTCGGGGTTGCCGTGGAATGGGAACCCCGTTGGGAATCAGGACGACCCGTTCAGGAGGCGCCGCATCCCGCTTGATGCGGATATTCCGGACGTCTTCGGACACCGCAATCTGCCGAAAGGTCCGGGATCCCAGGATCCGGTCTATGAATATCTGCCAGTTCTTCTTCCAGGGCTCCTTGCCGTGTTCGGTGGTCACGAGCACGGGAACGCCCGCGATCAACCCGGCCAAGCGGCCCCAGAAGGCGGCGGTAAACATGTGCGTGTGCACGACGGCGGTGTTTCTGGCCCTGATCAGTCTCGCCAGCCCCCACAGGGCCCACGGGAGATTGCGTAACCGCACGGGATAGGTCTGGACGGGAATGCCCATATCCTCAACCTGCCTGGCCAGCGGCCCCGCGGTGGTCAAACAGATGACACTGTGCGTAAAGTTTTCCCGATCGGCGGCCTTGAGGTAATTGACCAGGGCCATCTCCGCACCGCCGGTTCGGAGTGAGCCCAATATGTGAACCACGGACCATGGTTTGCCCAGTTTACCGGCCACCGG
This sequence comes from Candidatus Krumholzibacteriia bacterium, assembly GCA_024763215.1. Classification (GTDB taxonomy): domain Bacteria; phylum Krumholzibacteriota; class Krumholzibacteriia; order LZORAL124-64-63; family LZORAL124-64-63; genus JAHJTW01. The sequence goes on from JANTFX010000060.1 coordinate 13,280, forward strand.
GTCATGCTTGTTCACTGTTGTACCCCTCGGCGCCTGATCGACAAAGCAGGTTTTCCAGGATATCGACCGATTTCTCGAAATCATGATGGCGCGCGACCATGTCTCGGCCTGCGGCCCCCAGGGCCAGGCGCAGATCCCGGTCACGGAAAACCCTTACCAAAAGACCGGTCAGGCCGGCCGCATCTCCGGGGGAATAGAGCAGGGCTTCGCTATCACTCTTGACAATATCCCTGATACCAGGGATATCGGCGGCCACAACAGGTAACCCCGCTCCCATCGCCTCGAGCAGGGCAAGGGGCAGACCTTCCCAGACCGAGGGCATGCAGAACAGGTCCGCACAGGCCATGTAGTCCGGGATATTGTCTACCGCACCGGTCAAGCTGACTCTATCCTCCAACCCTGATTCCCGAATGGCCTGCTCCAGCTCTCCACGAAGCGGTCCGTCCCCTGCAATCACACAGCGCCACGGAGCCTCGGTTCCTCTTATCCCGGCCAAGGCCGTGATCAACTCCCCGAAGTTCTTTTGTTCGGTAAGACGCCCTACGCCCAGGATCATCAACTCATTGCCCTGAAAACCCAGGGAGGTCCGCAAACTTCGCCTTGTGTCGGGATCCGGAGCAGGACGCAGGGGTACCCCGTTGGGAACCACAACGATTCTATTCCGGTGGGCATGCCCCAGACCCATATCCTCTGCAAAAGAGGTCCGAACTTGATCCGAGACGGCCACCACGGCGCCGGACCGGGACACCATGGCCCGGTATGCGGATTTGCGCAGCCCAAGACGCAATCGTCCCGGGGCCGCGCCATAGGCAAACTCCCTGTTGTTGTGGAGGAACGGGTAGAACCGGGGACTGCCTCCGAACGTCAGGCCCAGACCGAAATAGTTGCCCAATGGCAAATGCGTAACCAGGACCCCGATGCGTTCCCTGGCCAAAATCCCCCGTGCGGCATTCCACGCTGTCATCATGGCGGAAATATCACCCAGTCCCAGGGAATCCCCTCTTATCCGGAAACCAAGGTCATGACTGGGAACCCCGGGTGGCAATCGATCCCGGAACCCGCCCGCAGCATCCAGGATGATGAGGTGGGACTGGTGGCCCCGGCGGGCCATGGCTTCCCCATAACCCAGGGCCAGGTTCTCTGCACCTCCAACGCCTAAAGTCGGCAAGATCTGGGCAATACGCATGGGGCCACACTTTCCCACGCCTAGTGTGTATCCAGTTTGGAAATGACGAAATAGGATATCCTACCCAGTTCCTTGAGCCGGTTGGCCTCTCGAAGAGCCTGAGCCCGAGTGGCGAAAGGCCCCATGTAAACCCGATACCAAGTGGTCCCGCGAAAAACTGTGGGCCGGAAGAAGGAGGTGTACCCTTCCTGCTCCCAAGCCGACACGGCTCTCTCGGCCCGTGCCACGGTCCTGAAGGAATCCGTGCGGATATAGTGTGCATCTAGGACCGGTAGACCCTCCTCCTGCGACCCTGCGGTATTCTCGGTGGTTGGTTGTACCCCTTCGGCAAGGGGTATCCCATCCGAATCCTTTTCCTGTTGTCCCGTCGCTGTGGAATCGGCAGGAGCGACCGCGGCGGGGGTTCCGGAAGGCCGTTGGACAGCAGCAACGAGACCGGTATCCGCAGATCCGGAGGCCATACCCGGTCCGGCTGTGAATCTCCCCGATAGCGGCGAGGGGATGAAGTCCAGGAATCCTGCGTACCAAGCCACCACGACAATCACCACGACTGCGGCCGGAGCCAGCACCCAGATCCATCTGTGGCGCGCGCTCCTGCTTCGAGCAGCACGCCGAGGCGGGCGCGGGGGGTTGCGTTGGGGCCTCCGTACTGGAGTTGGGCCGGGTTCAACAGACCCAGGAGAGGTATTGCGTTCAATGGGTCTGGAAGATGCTGTTGTCTCACGGGAGGGTGTGGCACCACCTGCCTCGGCGGCCGGAGAGGAATCCCGGTGTTCGGGGACCGCGAATTTTTCCACGGTGATCTCCCCGGGCACGGAGGCAACCCGCGTGGGATTGACGTCACTGGCTTCCACCCGGGCCCGGCCACCCACGAAAGCAGCCAGAAGAGCGTCGCCAGCCAGGGTGTTGACCACCCGGGGAACGCCCCCGCTCAATTCATGGATCCGTTCACAGGCACCGGAGGAAAAAACACCCGCTTCTCCCCCCGCAACCTGCATACGGTGCTCGATATATCCCCTCACTTCCTTCGCCGTCAGGTGGTCGAGATGGTAATGGACGCGGATACGCTGCCTGAGTTGCGCCAGGTCGTCCCGGTTGAGGACCTCCAGAAGTTCCGGCTGACCCATGAGCACGACCTGAACCGGTTGTCCCTCCCCCTGGCCCAGGTTGGTCAGCAGTCGGATTTCCTCCAGGGCGTCCCGATCCAGGTTCTGCGCCTCGTCCACCACAACGAGTACGCGTTTCCCCTCGCGGGAGGACCGGATCAGGAAATCCTTGAACATGATCAACAGGTCCGACTTGTCCATCCCCGGTGCCAGTTCAAGGCCCAGATCCTCGAGGATCAACTTCAGGAGTTCCTTGCTGTCCACCCGCGTGTTGGTCACGAGCGCGAAGACAAAATCATCACCCAAGCGGGAAAGAAATGATTGGATAGCCATCGTCTTTCCGGTACCTATGGCGCCGGTGATCATGATGATGGCCTCGTTGTTCTCGATCCCGTAAACGAGGTGGGCCATGCTCTCCTCGAAGGGGATGGTGCGGTAAAGGAAATTCAGGCGGGGCGACAGGGCGAACGGGTTGGTGACCAATCCGAAATGTTCAAGGTACATGCCCCATCTCCTCGCCGCGGTATCCGAACAGAATACCGGCGCTCATGAAAAACAAGGTGTCGGTGAATGCGAAGAACCTGTAATCGATGGCCAAACCGCCGAACCAGTATCCTACAAAAATCCCCGCTAAGATGGGAAGGAAATAGACGGCGAAGGGATCCCCCCTTTTTCGGTATCGGTACTTACGGAATAGTTCCCGGAGAATCAGGTAGTAAATCATCCCCTGCAAAAATGCCCCGAGCAAACCGTTCTCCGCCAAGGGGCCGAGGTAGATATCATGGATGTGGTTATGCCTAAATTGGGTGAATCGTACCGTTCCGAGGCCTGGCACATTAACCGGTTGGATATAATCTTCCCTCGCTTGGCGAAACTGAAAATAGCCGACTCCGATGAGAGGGTGATCCCTGAACATTCGCAAGGCGGTGGCAGCAGTACCCACTCGAGATCCCAGGGTGTCTTCGTTCTCAAGCCTCTCCTGCATGAACTTGTCCTGCCGCAGACCCAAGAAACCCACTGCCACGATGGGAACCATGATCAACAGGGGGACGATCTGCCGGAAGTAAAGACGCGGGCTGAAGACTGACGCAGCGACAATCGCCATGATCCCTGCCAGCCAAGACCCCCGTGTGTAGGTAAAGTACAGCCCAGCGAAACCGAGGCCCATGGCCAGCATGAAAAAGACCTTGATCACCGGATTCCTTGCTCTGGCGATGAAGTACATATGAATGGGCAACATCATGCCGATGATTGTGCCGAACAAAGGCGCCTGCATGAACGGGCCCACGGAGCGCCCGAAAAAGTGTTCCTTGTTGTAGATGATCGTCTTGGGCCAGATCAACCAGGCGATTTGAAACTTTTCCGCAACGGCGGTCACTTCGTAATAAAACAAGAGAATGATGAAGACCACCAGGAGGGTATGGATGCGTTTGCGGTCGGTAATGATGTTCTTGGTGAAGAAATAGGCCCCATAGGGGATCAGGGTGCTCTGCGTCCAGGGGTTAAGGAAAACCGAGTCCTGAATGAAAATCCTGGCCAACTCATACAAGGCAAAAATGGCCATGACCGAGTCAAGGGTGAACGGCCCCCGGAACCGACGGCCCTCCGCGACGAACTTCACCATGAACACGCCAAGAAGCCAGATCAACAACAAGCGATCGAGGAAGAGATCGGGTAGGATCGGGGTCCTGATGGCCACAAGAAAGCGGAATCCGCCCACGGCAAGCACCCAAATCACCAAGGGCACCATAAGGTTCCGAAAAGAGATGAAGGCGTACAGGGATCCGAAGAAAATGCCGGCCAGGGCCACCACGAACAGATGTGCTCCCAACCGTTCCAGAATGGCCTGGCTCATGGCCAGAGAAACCACGAAGGCCAGAACAATCCCCAGCCCGGATACAAATCGGGAGGATGTGCGGGGATCCCGCCAGAACCGGTTCTCCACAAAACTCCGACCGGTGCCACGCATGCCTAATCGGCCTTGGAGATGCTGGCAAACACCGGAAGCTTCAAGGATGTTTCGACATCGTCCGGCCCATAGATCCGGTGATCCATGCTGTCGAAGACGAAGGCAATGACGATTCCCAGGGCAATGCTCAGGAAAACGATCATCACGAAATAGACCACCGTTTTGCCACCGGAAATGATCATCGTCAATTCGGGGTCAGTCAGCGCAGCCACGGGGCTCACCCGCTCGTCAGCCATCTCACTCAAACGCACCTCACCCAGCTTACCCTGGAGATCATCGAGCAGGCCACGCAGTGACTCGATCTGGACGTCTACCAAGCTGACCCGCTGGTAAACCTCGGGCCCCTTGCTGTTTTTTCCCCGCAATTCCGCTATCTGCTCCTGGAGAGAACGTTCACGGCCGCGGATGGACTCCAGTTGCACGGCTAGACTCTGCACATACGCATGCTCTTCCTTGCGTAGCCTTTCAAGGGCTTCATCGAGCATCTCCCGTCTGCGGCGTGCAGGGATGCTTTCCTCGGTATGGACAGTCAGGGTGCTGTTGAGCTGGTCCTCATATTTGCTGACCATGTTGCGCCAGTAGACCAGGGTATGGGACCGACTTTCCTCCTGCCCCATAGGGAAGTCCCGGGGGTCCCCATCCAGATAGGACGATAGGACCTCGTACTGGGCCTCCAGCGACATCCGGTTGACCTGGGCCTTGTAAAGTTGGCTTTCTGAATCCGCAAGTTGACCCGATTGGTACCGGAGTTCATCTGAGAGGCTGGAATAGCCGTTCTCGCCCAGGATTTCCCCCCGCAGGCCGAGTAGCGAGTCGATCTGGGCCTGAACGATGTCGCTCTGTTCCTTGTAGTAGGCGACGGCGTGAGGATTCTTCCGCTCATGGATCTGGTACTCCACGAAGGCATCCCGTAAGGCCCCCACACACATGAGGCTGATCCGAGGGTCGGCCGAAGAAAAGCGGAATTCAAGGATACTGGACTCACCCACCACCGAAACATCCAACCCCCCGACCAGGAATTCCTGCAGGTCGGTTTTCGATTGCATTCCGGCAAGGTTAGGGTCCAGTTCCCTGATAATGGGAATGCTGTCAACCAAAGTGACGGCCGCGTCCTCTGCGACAGGCAGGCTCATGGCTATGTTGAACAGGGTACTCAGT
>JANTFX010000061.1 GCA_024763215.1 Candidatus Krumholzibacteriia bacterium
CCCCCTCCGTAAAGCGCATTGGAGGGCCTTGGCCCGACCTAAGCTTTACGGAGGGGGTGTGTGCCTTCAGACCCCACTGACAACCAATCAGAACGGCAGGTCGTCGTCCTCGTCGGGGGTGTTGTCCACCGGCGGCGGATTGAACGACCCGGCGGCGGCCGCCCCGGCCTGCTCGTTGTCGTCGCGCCGGCCCAGCAGCATCAGCTGGTTGGCGATGATCTCGGTGGTGTAGCGGTCGTTGCCGTCCTTGCCGGTCCACTTGCGCGTCTCGATGCGGCCCTCGATGTAAACCTGCTTGCCCTTCTTGAGGTACTTCTCGGCCCGCTCGGCCAGGTGCCGCCAGGCCACGATGCGGTGCCACTCGGTCTTTTCCTGCCACTCGCCCGTGTTCTTGTCCTTCCAGGACTCGCTGGTGGCCACCGAGAAGTTGGCCACCGGGACGTTGCCCTGGGTGTACTTGATCTCCGGGTCCCGGCCCAGATTGCCGATGATGATCACCTTGTTGACGCCTGCCATCGCGCCCTCCTTGCAATTTGCGGAGCCCGAGGCTCCACCCGTGGATTGATGCCGCGGCCCGGTCAGGCCTTCAACAGCTCCCGCTCAGGTCGGCCCTGCCGACGGCAGACCCGGCCCCAGCGGTCCTCGTGATGACGGGAGGAGACCATACCAGAGATGCCGCGGATCGCGGACAAAAAAGAATGGGGTGGATGATGGGATTCGAACCCACGACCACCTGGACCACAACCAGGGGCTCTGCCAACTGAGCTACATCCACCACCATGATTCACGTCTTGGCGCGCCCGGCAGGATTCGAACCTGCGGCCTGCGGATTAGAAGTCCGCTGCTCTATCCAACTGAGCTACGGGCGCCCCGGATTCCCGGCGCCTTCCCGCAGCCAGCCGGATCGTTCGATCCGTTGGGCGGACGCGAATAATGGCCGCCGGAGCCGTTCCTGTCAAGCCGAAGGCTCGGCAGGGAAAGCATGGTCGGGGCGACAGGATTTGAACCTGCGACCCTCTGCTCCCAAAGCAGATGCGCTACCGGGCTGCGCCACGCCCCGACCGAGCAGGAATCAGGCCGCGGCAACGGCAGGGCCGGATCGCCGCGGAAGCATCAAGGTTAAACCGGTATCCGGGGATGTCAACACACCCGAACCAACCAGGAACCGTCAACGGTCCCTGCCACAACCGGTCCGGATGACAGACGCCGGCGACAACCGGCCCGAGGAACCCCGCCCTTCACCGCACAAGCTCAGAAACCGTAGGCCCTGTGCACCGCCCGCAGCATCCGCCGCAGGGCGCGCCCCCGGTGGCTGACCGCGTGCTTCGCTTCGGGCGCCAGCTCGGCCAGGGTCTGCTCGCTGCCCACGGGCCGGAAGATGGGATCGTAACCGAACCCGCCGCCGCCGACCGGCTGCCTCGTGACCTCGCCCGGCAGGGTGCCCGTGGTGCCGATCTCCACCCACAACCGCTGGCACAGATCCCGGCCGGAAGCGTCCTGGGCCAGGCCGGCGGGGTAGAACTGGCTGGGCGCCGGATCGTCGTGGCCCGGCCCCCGCACGGTCCAGATCTTGGGGTCCGGCAGGCGCATCCGCGCGCCCTGGCCGTCGCTTTCCCGCCCGTCCCCCCGGTAGTAGGGGCTGTCCGGGCAGACCGCCAGCAGCTGTTCGCCCACCGCCCGCAACCGCTCAGGGTCATGTCCGCCGAAGCTGGTCAGATCGCTGAGCATCAAGGTCGCGTAATAACGCCACGCCGCGCGGCGGTCGCTAAGGGTGTTCCAGTAGTCCCACTCCCGGGGCACGGGCGAGCTGTCCGGATGGAAGGGCCGCGTCTCGAACCAGGGGTTCCGGACCCAGCGCCGGACAGCCGGGCTGAGCACGGGATAGTCCTGTGCCTGCAGGTCCCGGTCGCCGCTGGCCGGCCGGGGATCCAGCCACACGCACGCGGTGGAGAACCGGGCCTGGCGCACGCCGTCGGGCACCTGCTTCATGAGCTCCAGAACCAGGGCGGCATTGCTGGCGTAGGTGGCACCGCTGCCGGCGAACCTGGCCGCGAAGATGTCCGGCCAACCGTTCAGCTCCCTCACGCAGAAGGAGGTGTCGTCGGCCAGGGCGATCTCGCCGGTGAACGCGGCGGTGACCATGGCCTTGCGCTGCGCGTTGCCCAGGATGGTGGTCCCATCCTCGATCACTTCCGGCAGGCCCGGATAGTCCCCCGCGCCCACCACGGTAAAGGGCGTCCCGGCCAGCAGTTCCTGCAGCTCGCGGATCTTGTCCGGATTGCGGCTGGCCAGCACCACCTTGCGCTGTTCCTTGTTCGTCACGATTCCAGAACCTTTCGCTGCAGCTGGTTGATCTTGGCGATGGCCGCGGTCGCCAGCTCCACCATCTTGTCCAGTTGCTCGCGCTGGAAGGGCCGCTGTTCGGCCGTGCCCTGGATCTCGATGAGCCCCCCGCCCTCGGCCATGACCAGGTTCATGTCGGTCTCGGCGTTGGAGTCCTCGCTGTAGTCCAGATCCATGAGGATCTCCCCCTGGACGATGCCCAGGCTGATGGCCCCGACCAGCGAGCGCATGGGGTGCCGCCGCAGGCGCAGCCGGGAAAGGGCGTCGTAAAGGGCGACCGCCGCGCCGTTGATGGACGCGCAGCGCGTCCCGCCGTCGGCGCGGATCACGTCGCAGTCCAGGGTGATGGTCAGATCGCCCAGGGCGTTCATGTCCGTGACCGCCCTCAGGGAACGCCCGACCAGCCGCTGGATCTCCATGGTGCGGCCGCCCTGGCCGCCGGCGGCGGCCTCGCGCCGCATCCGGTCCCCGGTGCTGCGCGGCAGCATGCCGTATTCGGCGGTGATCCAGCCCTGTCCGGAGCCCTTGAGCCAGCGGGGCACCCCGTTGGCGATGCTGGCGGTGCAGATCACGTGGGTGTTGCCCATCTGGATCAGGCACGAGCCCTCGGCGTGGGGCAAATAATCCCTGGTCAGGGTGGTGGGCCGCAGCTGGTTCGGGGCGCGGCCTTCGGCGCGTTCAAGCAAGATCTTATCCCTTCGGTGGCAGATGCCCGGCGGCTTCCATTTCTTCCAGGGAAACCGTCCGGACGTCGGTGATGGGCCTGCCCAGGAACCTCGCACCGATCTCGGCGAATTTCCAGGGAATATCACTGAGATGGTACTCCAGCCGGCCGTCCGGCAGGCCTCCCTCGTCCAGTCCGTCTCTTCTGCGCAGGCCCAGTTCGGCCAGCAGCCGTTCGGCCGCCCCGGCCAGGGCCTCGGCCGAATCCACCAGGGCCGCCTGCGGCCCCATGTGGGCGGCGATCTGACTCTTCAGCAGGGGGTAGTGCGTGCAACCCAGGATCAGGGTGTCGACGCCGGCCGCGCGCAGGGGTTCGAGGTAGGTATCGAGCACCAGGTCCGTGGCCGGGTGGTCCTCCCAGCCGGCCTCGACCAGGGGCACCAGCAGGGGGCACTCCCCGGTCACGATGCGCTCGGTGGCGATCCCCGGCAGATCCGCCACGCCATGGACCAGGCCCTCCTGGTAGCGGCCGGACCCGATGGTTCCGGGGGTGCCGATCACCCCCACCGGCCCGCCCCGCGTGGCGCGCAGAGCCGTCTCGACGCCGGGTTCGATCACCCCCAGCACGGGCACCGGCAGGCTTTCCCGCAGGTTATCCAGGGCGAAGGCGCTGGCCGTGTTGCAGGCCACGATCACCAGCTTGACGCCCAGCGAAATCAGCAGACCGGCGTCCTGCCGGGCGAAATCCACCACGGTCCTGGCGCCCTTGGTGCCGTAGGGCACCCGCGCGGTATCTCCGAAGTACACCAGGTCCTCGCAGGGCAGCCTCCGGTGCAGGGCCCGCAGCACCGTCAGCCCCCCCAGGCCCGAGTCGAAGATGCCTATGGGGCGGTCATATCCGGGCTGCGGCGCCATCACCGCCACCGCCGGGGGTCGAAGGGGCGGCTCAGATCCAGGTGGCCGGCCAGGGTACCCACGGGCGCCCCGTCGATGAGGATCATGCAGGATGCCGTGCCGGGGAAATTCAACGCCACCGTGCGCAGGATGCTCGTCAGGGTGGCGATCTCGGCCAGGCTGCCCCCCGGATGGCCTGTCACCAGCTCACGGCTGAAATCCAGCACCACGGACTGGTCCCCGGGATCGATGAACGCCGCCAGGGCCCGGGTGCCGGCGGGGATGGCGCTGATGGCGCCGCTGACGGTGGGGCCGGCGCACAGCGCGGACATGATGGCCAGCAGATCCTGGTCGGCCTGCCCGCTGCTCGGCACGCGCCGCTGCTCGATGACGAAGCCCTCGCCGTCCCACTCGGGGAACACCACGCGGACGGCGCGGTCTGCGGCCACAGGCCCGGTGCCAGGGGCCACGCCTTCCGTGGTCACGTCAGGGCCTTGCCCCCGGCCGCCCATCCTGGCCAGCATGAACCACCCGCCGGCCGCGCACGCCGCCAGCAGGACGATCACCCACAGCCACAGGCTCCAGGACCGCCCGCCGCCCGACCGGGGCCGCCGCGTCGAGGGCCTTTGCCCCCTGGCCGGCCGCTTCTCAGCGCCCATGGCCGGCCCCCCGGTCGCCGCCGGCGCTCTGCAGCGACTCCATCTCGTCCCGGTAGGCCATCACGGCGTCCCCGATGGCCTGGGCCAGGCGCCTCTGATATGAGGATGAGCCCAGCTTCTTCTCCTCCTGCGGATTGCTCACGAACCCCATCTCCACCAGCACCGCCGGCATGTAGGCCCCGACCAGGACCCGGAACCCCGCCTGGTGCACGCCCCGGTCCTCCAGGCCCAGCGCGTCTCCGACCCGCCCCTGGATCACTTCGGCCAGGTGGCTGCTGCTGCTGATGAAGCGGTTCTGGACCAGCTCCCAGACGATGAAATCCACGTCGTCGGGCACATCCAGCTCGCCGCTCTGGCCGGATCCGTTCTCGGCGGCGGCCACGCTGCGCGCCCAGTCGCTGCGCGCCGGGGACAGGAAGTAGGTTTCCAGGCCGTGGGCGCTGCTGTTGAACCAGCTGTTGCAATGCAGGGAGATGAACAGATTGCCACCGGCGGTGTTGGCCTTCTCGGCGCGGTCGTCCAGTTCGATGAACTCGTCCTTGTCCCGGGTCAGGACCACCTTCAGATCGCTCTGGTGCTGCAGGTACGAACGCAGCTCACGAGCCACCGCCAGATTCACGTCCTTTTCCATGATCCCGTCCGGCCCCACGGCTCCCATGTCGTGCCCGCCGTGCCCGGGATCGATGACCACGGTGCCCACCTGCAGGTCATGGGTCATGTCCACCGGCCCGGCCTGGATGTTGACGTCCACCTTGCCCCGCGGCACCGGCTCGGGCATGGTCGTGACCTGTTCCTCCTCCAGGACGACCACGATCTCGCGGCCCTCGTCGGCGGTGTAGGTCCGGTAGTGCCCCACCAGCTGGTCGGTCTTCAATTCGAGCAGGGCGTAGCCGGACCTCTGCAGGCCGCTGACCCGCCGCAGCAGGCCACGCGGGCTGACCCGTGAAGCCACGCCGGAGGCCAGCAGGCCCCCGTAGATCTTCAGCTCGATGTTGCCGTCGGGGGTACCGGAGGCGCGGTAGCCCAAAGGCTCCGTGCAACCGACATGGACGACAGTGGTGCGGCCCAGGACTTCGATTCTGATCCGGGTGACGTTGTGTTCCTGGACCCCCAGGACCAGGTGACGCCGGTCGGGGTCCCACTGCACGGGGATGCCCAGCTGCGGGCCCAGGACGTCGGTCACAGCCACCAGCGGCAGCCACAGATCATCTTCCATCAACAGCACCGGCACCGGCAGCAGGGTCTCGCCCCCGGGGCCGCTCACCAGCCGGGTCAGGTTCGTGAACCGGAACGTCTTGTCCCCGGCCTTGAAGTCCAGGACACCCAGACGGCCGTCCCAGAACCGGGTGCCCTGGAACAGCGCGGCCACCGTGGCCGAGCTCAGGTATGGTTCACGGGAACCGGCCAGCAGCGCCCGGGCGTCGGCCGCCTGTTCGGTGCCCGTGGCGCGGTCCTGGACGAGGATCGGAACCACCGGCGCCGAAGGATCCGGCTGCGTGAACGCCAGGGGATCCAGGTCGGCATCCTGGCCCCAGGCCAACGTGGCCAGGGCGACCGACACCGCCAGGACCACCAGCAGGATCCCGGCCGGGCCCCCGCGGCCGGACCGCGGCCCGGGACGTCCGGCGCGCGCGGTTGTGGTCTTGATTGTCAGCATCTTCATCACCGGCGTCCCACTTCCCGGGCCATGCGCCGCTCGACGTCCTTGCGGGCCTTGTCATCGCGCTTGTCGTGCAGCTTCTTGCCCCGGCACAGGCCCAGTTCGACCTTCACGCGGCCATGTTTGAAATAGATCTTCAAGGGGATCAGGGTCAACCCCTGTTCCTCGATCCGGGGCTGGATCTTGCGGATCTCACGCCGATTCAGCAACAGCTTGCGCCGGCGGAACGGTTCGTGGTTCTCCCGGTTGGCCATCTCGTAGGGGCCGATGTGCATCTTGCACAGCCAGGCCTCGCCCCCGCGGATCTCGCCGTAGGCGTCCCCCAGGTTCACCCGGCCCTCCCGCAGGGCCTTGACCTCGCTGCCCAGCAGCACCAGGCCCGCCTCCCACGTATCCAGCACGTGATACTCGTGGAACGCCCGGCGGTTCTTGCCGATGATCTTCACACCGGGTGTGTCCGGTTTGCGGGCCATGGTTGCTCCTGGTCGGAATTCCCGACGGCCCCTGGACGGCCGCCTGCCGCTTGAATATACCTTTTGTCATCAACCCTGCAACGATCCATTTTTTCCGGCGAAAATCGGATGCCCCCGGTTGACAACCCCCTGATCAGCGGCTAGATTGATCGCCCGTTACCGCTGCTGGCGGTGACCGGAAGCGACAATATGGTGCCCAGGTGGCGGAATTGGTAGACGCGCTACGTTCAGGTCGTAGTGGGGGTCACCCCGTGGGAGTTCGAGTCTCCCCCTGGGCACCACGCCATCCTCGATGATTCTTCAACCGGCTTGCGCCGGTTTTTTCCTTTCCGGCACATTCCGTGCATTCTCTCTGCCGGCACGCACCGGCGCAGGATCTGGTTTCCCCGCCGGACAAGCCAATTGCTTGCAAATCAAACGAATAACCTGGCTGCGGCCCTGCCGTGTCCGGTTCGTTCCAGGTCAACGAGGACGGAATTTACCATGCGCTGGATCGATATCTTCCTGCCTGAGCCCGGCACCAACCTCCCCTTCGACAGCGATTGCGAGGAAGCCGCCGCCATCGCCGCAGACCTGGGCGCCATCCAGGACCGCGACGGCCTGGACGCAGCGACCGTCACCTCCTGCATGGCTGCGGCGGGGCGCATCCTGTTCCAGGCCCTGATCGACAACCTGCCCGGGGCCCTGGCGCCGGACCCCCGGCGGCCGGGGTTCGCGGCCCTGCCTGTGGGAGATACGCGGCACGATGAGCTGATCGGCTACCATCTGATCGGCCACGGCAGCCAGTTGGATTTGCCCTGGACCTGGTTGCACAACGGTCTGGAGTTCATGCTCGCCGGGCACCCCATCAGCGTGGGCAACCACCCTTCGGACCCCGCCGTCCGGACCATGCCTCGCCCCTGGATGCAGCATCTGGCCCGGTCCCGGTACCTGGTCGGGGAGCACGGCCGGACCACCCTGCCCGCGATCTTGCCCCAGCTGTTGCCGACCCAAAGCCTGGTTCCGGAAGTGCTTTTCGTCCCGGGCCACGGAGACCGCAACATCCGGCGCCTGATCTTCCGCGAAGCCGACGCCATCAACTCCGCCCTGGACGGCGGAACCATGGGCCGGCGTCTGGGCCGTCTGCACGTACCCGACGGGGCGGTCACCCCCACGGACCTGGTGGAAAAGAGCCTGGCCTACCAGGGGCTGCACTACGCGGGCCCCACGAGCGAGGCGCTGCAGTATGATCAGAGTCAGGGCCCGTACTGGATGAACCGGATCCTGGCCGAGGCCGCCCAGGTTCCCGATGCCCAGTGGGAGGAGATGGCGGGCATGGAGGGCGAGGTGCTGGGCGTCGATCCCATAACCAGCCTGCTGGACGACATCAGCGAGCGCTATGAACAGCGTGGGGTTTCGGTTGCGGCGGGTGGCCTGGCCCGGGCAGCCGGAAGCGCGGACCATGCAGCGGAAGGGGCATCGGGCGCGGAACGCTCTGCAGCCGGTTGGTTGCTCCAGGACGGCCCCGTGGACCCTGTCCGGCTGGGGCACCGCCACGGCCTGCCGCCGCTGGTGTTCTCCAACAGCTATCTGGCCCTGCCCCAGCTCGGCCGCCGCTGCACCCAGGCCGGAGCCTCCACCTTCATCGGACCCAACGCCGCCCTGTACAGCCGCCCCGCCCGGCACTTCGCGGGCCGGTTCTATGCGGCCATGGCACAGGGATGGTGCGCCGGGGCCGCGCTGTGGCGGGCGGCCACGGGCTGCCGCACCGAGCTGGGCAGGCAGCACCCCGCCTGGCTCAGCTACGGGATCCATGGCTACGGCTGCCTTGCCCTACCCTACCTCTGATACGGCCCAGCATGCCAGCGCCTCGGTGCCCCGCCGGGCGTTGGCCACCAGGGCCTCGATCTCGGCCGGCGTGGCCCGGTCCTGGTGTATACCCGCCACCACGGCGCACCCGGCGCCGGTGAGCCCGGCCAGGATTCCGGCGCACGCGGCCGCCAGAGGCCCTTCCTTGTGCGTGCCCCGGGCGACATGGACCGGCTCGGCAAGAGGACCGGCCACCGCGGCGGCCCCCAGGTGGGCCCGGCCGCCGGTGATCAGCAGCAGCCAGTCCCGCCCCACCGGCCGCAATTCCAGGCGGACGGCCAGACGGCCGGACCCCGTTTCCAGAACCGCGCCGCCCGGGATCCCGCCGGGTTCGATCTTCCCGTCCAACGATTCCATGCAACTTCTCCCTCGCTGCCAACGTCTATAGCCATGACCGGCGGGGCGCGGGCCCGCATCATGCATCGGGACCGCCCCCGTCACCGCAACGACAGCATGAGGCAACGGGATCAGCACGGCAACACGGGACTTCCCGGCTGATCGGGGTTATATTCAGCCATACCGCGACCGACAGTTTTCGCCTGCAAGCGGGAGCATGATGCCGTCACAGGATCCTTATCCCACTTTCTTGTCCAGACTCCGCGCTGCGGTCCTGTCCCGCCGCGCCCATCTGATCCTCGGCGCGGTCACCATTCTGGCCGTGCTGTTTTCGGGCTATGACGCCACGCGCACCAGACCCAGCGACGGCACCATCTGGCGCCTGGGCGGCGACCGGATCGAGGTCCTGTCCACCCTGACCGGATCGGCCACCGACCCCACCCCCCTGCGACGGGGCGACCGGATCCTCGGCATCGGCTCGGTCATCACCCCCACGCCTCAAGAGGCCGCGGCCAGCCTGCGCCGCTTCCGGCCGGGGCAGATGGTTTCCTACCTGGTCCAGCGCGGCGACGCGCAGATGATCCTGCCGGTGCCCCTCGGATCGACCCGGGTGGACCTGCGCGATTACGCGGTGAACGTAGTCCTGGCGTTGATCTACCTGATCATCGGCTTCGCGGTCTACCTGCGCAGCGACAACGACCGGCCGGCCAACCTCTTCTTCACCATGTGCCTGCTGTTCAGCCTCTACTTCACCACCAACCTGCAGCAGGTCAGCTACTTCCTCGGCGCACTGATCACCCAGAACATGGGCGCCTTCGCGCGGTTCATGCTGCCGCCCGTCTTTCTGCACTTCTTCCTGGTGTTCCCCTCCAGGAAGGTGACCCTGACCCGGCACCCGCGGCTGTCGCCCCTGATCTACCTGCTGCCCCTGCTGTTCTACCTCCAGTTCACCCTGGACCAGTTCGTCACCGCCGCCGGCGGCAGGATCAGCACTCCGGTGTGGATGATCCTGGGCGTTTACTACGTGCTGGGCCTGATCGCCCTGCTGCACGGCTACCTCAGTTACCGCGACCCGTTGATGCGCGAGCGGGTGCGCATCCTGACCTACGGCACCATGCTGGCGGTGGTCCCTTTC
The DNA here is from genome assembly GCA_024763215.1 of Candidatus Krumholzibacteriia bacterium. Taxonomy (GTDB): domain Bacteria; phylum Krumholzibacteriota; class Krumholzibacteriia; order LZORAL124-64-63; family LZORAL124-64-63; genus JAHJTW01. The sequence continues at coordinate 10,012 of JANTFX010000061.1, forward strand.
CTGATCTTCAAGATCGGCCTGGAGGAGATGAACTACCAGGCGGGCCTGTCGCGCCTGGGCGCGGTGCCCCTGGCCGCCATCCCCATCTCCTTCGGGTATTGCGTGGCCCGTTACCAGATCCTGCACATCGACTTGCTGGTCAAGCGCAACCTGGCCTACGGGGGGCTGACCCTGGCGACCTGGCTGGGCTACTTCGGCGGCGCCTGGTGGCTGGGCGGCAAGGCTCTGGCCCTGGTCCCCGGCGGCAACCCCCTGGTCGCCGCGGGCGTCATGCTCACCATCGCGGCTCTCCTGTGGCCTGTGCGGGTGATGCTGCAAGCCGGCTGGAACCGGCGTTTCTACCACGCCCGTGACAACATGGCCGCCGTGATCGAGGAAATCAGCCGGGAAATCCCCCGGCTGATCCAGAAGAAGGTCCTGCTGAAGCGCGTGGGGATCCGGTTGGGGGAGGCCCTGGGCCTGCCCAACCTGGCCTTCTACGTCACCGAGCGCAGGGACGCCCCGGGGCGGTTCACCCTGGCCGGCAGGGTGAGCAAGCCCGTGCCCCTGCCCCGGCCCGCCCCCGCCACCGATCCGGGAGCCACCGAGCCCGTGATCAGGCCGCGCACCGTCTACCCCGACACCCTGGATCTGCCCGGGATCACCCCCGTTCTGAGCGAGGGTGGGGAACCCGTATGGATCGACCCGGTGGCCGCACAGGCCCCGGATGATGCCCAGGCCATCACACGGGAGCAGGCCGAGCTGAGGCAGCGCCGGCAGGAGCAGAGCCTGCTGTTGCAGCACGGCATCCAGCTCCTGGTGCCCATGACCGCGGGCAACCGCCTGGTGGGCATCCTCGCCCTGCCGGTGCGGCCCGGTCTGGACTACGAGATCCACGAGCTGCAGCTCTTGACCATCGTGGCCGGCCAGATCGCCCTGCAGCTCGAGAACAGCCGTCTGTACGAGGAAGAGGTCGCCAAGCAGAAGATGGAAGAGGAGCTGGCCATGGCCCGCCGCATCCAGGCACGCCTGCTGCCGGGCAGCATCCCCCGGCTGGAGGGAATCGACATCCACGCCGTCAACATCTCCAGCAAGCAGGTTTCGGGCGACTACTACGACCTGATCCCGCGTGAGGACGGCAAGCTGGCCCTGGTCATCGCCGATGTTTCGGGCAAGGGCATGCCCGCCTCCATCCTGGCTTCCAACCTCCAGGCCGCCGTCCGGGCCCAGTGCGATCTTTACGATTCTCCGGCCAGGATCCTGGACCGGATCAACCGCCAGATCCACGCCAGCACCGAGCCCGAGCATTTCGCCACCCTGTTCCTGGCCATCTTCGACCCCGCGCGCCACAGCCTCGTCTACAGCTCCGGCGGCCACAACGCCCCGGTGCTGGTGCACGCCGACGGGACAACCAGGGAGCTGGACAAGGGAGGCCTGCCCCTGGGCGCCTTCGACTTCGGCAGCTACGAGGAGGAGGAGATCACCCTCGCCGCGGGCGACCTCCTGTTCATGTACACCGACGGCCTGACCGAGACCAAGGGGCCGGACGGTGACGAGGACTTCGGGGAAGGCCGGCTGAGCACCCTGCTGCGCGACCGCATGGGGATCCGGGTGGACGAGCTGATCACGGGGATCACCGCGGATCTGGCCACCTTCAGCGGCCGCAACGAACACGACGACGACATCACCATGATCGCCTTGAAGGTCGGGGCGCCCGAGGCGGTCCTGGCCCGAGCGCAGAAACAATGAGCGCGAGTAAAGCCGGCCCGGCGCCGGCTACCCTGGAGGATGAACCGTGAAATGGATGGGATTGATCATAGCGGCCGCCGCGATCCTGATCGGATTGGGCCTGTTGCTGGGCACCGGCCAGCAGAACCATTTGTCCCACAACAAGCAGGCAGAAGAGCTGTGCGACGAAGGCACGGCCGACATGCATGCCTTCCGCCTGCGCGACGCCGTGGACAAGCTGGGGCGCAGCCTGGAGCTGGACCCCGGCCTGGCCGAGGCGGCCATCGCCCGCGCCAAGGCCTTCCAGCGCCTGGGCGAGGTGGACAACTTCAAGGGCGAGCTGGCCCGCGCCGACAGCCTGACGGGGCTGATCAAGGACACGCGTCGGCGCATGCTGGCCCAGCTGCGGCTCAGCTCCCTGTACCAGTCCCGCTACAGCGCCATGGGCGACTCGGTGCTGCAGGTGCTGGAGAAGGAGATCCCGAACAACATCTTCGTCCTGGTGGCCCAGGCTTCGCGGCCCGAATTGATGGCCGACCCGGACCGGCAGGAACAGGCCTGGCTGAAGATCCTGCAGGTCGACCCCAACTACGCTTTCAGCTACAACATGCTCGGCTACCTGGAATTGAGTCGCGGCCATTACGACAAGGCCATCGAGTACATGCAGAAGTACGCCTTCCTGGCGCCCGACCAGGCCAACCCCCACGACTCCATGGGCGAGGTCCTGCTGGTGACCGGCCGTTACGAGGAGGCCGAGCAGGAGTTCATCCAGTCGGTCCGCATCCAGCCGGACTTCTATCATTCCCTGATCAATCTGGGGAAGGTATACCTGAGGCGGGGCCAGATCGCCAAGGGCGTCGACATCCTGGACAAGGTGCGCTCCCAGGTCGAGGGCAGCAAGCTGGAGCAGAGGGTGGACCAGGAAATCATCAATTCCTTCGTCAACTCGGGCCTGGACGAGGAGCTCGACCGCATGACGGCCATCTTCGTCACCCGTTATCCGCAGGAGCACGCGACCTGTTTCTACCGGGGCATCAGGCTGGCCGCCGCCGGCCGTCCCGACGCCGGCCGCGCCGTCATGGACTCCTGCCTGGCTCGATGGCGCAGCAATCCTTCCCTGGCCGACAACCCTCGCATGCTGGCCGAGATCGGGTACACCTCCAGCCGGTTCGACGCCATCGTCGCCGACTACACCTCCACGCCCGCCGAGCGCGTCAGGAAGTGGAACGCGAGCCTGGCCCTGGTCCGGGACAAGATGCCGTTCTACTACCAGTGGTTCCAGCGCTACCGCCTGGCCCTGGCCCTGTACGACGACGGACAGCCCGGCGCCGCCCTGGACGAGCTGAAGCTGATGCTGGACGTCAACCCCCGTCTGATCAACAGCCTGATCCTGGCCACCCGCTGCAGCATCGCCCTGGGCGACCGCGCCGGGGCCCGCAACCGGCTGGAGCAGCTGCAGCAAAGCCTGTCCCTGGCCGACCAGGACTTCTACGGACGCGAACGGGCCGCCGAACTGGCGGCCCGTATCAGGGAAATGCCCACCGGAACCTGATTCCGGCTGGTCCGCGTCAGACTTCCTGAAAGAAGTACGGACGCAGGCACTGGACGATCTTGTCGTAGGTCTCCGGATACAGCCCCCAGACCGTGGCGGCCACTGAGCTCAGCAGGCTGTTGCCGTCCTGGGGCGTGAAGCAGAAGCCGCTGACGCTGCGCCCATCCTCGCTGATGTGCAGGGTGTCGGTGGGGATCACCGACTGGTTGAGGATCCGGCCGCAGAAGCCGTGGTCGCGGCCGAAGGAGAACACGCTGTTGGCGGTGGTCTTGTGGGTGGTCGCCACCCGATCGTCGTCCATCACGCGCTTGACCAGCTCCTCCTTGGTGACCGGTTGCTTGACCTTCATGTTGTAGTGGATGACGTGCATCAGCTGGGTGTTGACCTTCAGGGCCGAGCTGAACAGGTTCAGATCGTACTGCGGGCCCTTGGTCTGGTACAGCCGCCAGGCGTCCAGGGCGTGGTGCGTCCCGAAGCGGGGGTCCTTGTGGCCGCCCACCTGCGGGCTGGGCATGAACTTGTCGTCCTGGCTGATGTCGTTGGAACGGCGCATGCAGACGAACCGGCCTTCCTCCAGGTTCTCGGGCCCTTCCTCGCCCAGGCCGAAGAGGTTGATCAGCACCGACAGGTTGTGGGTGTTGCAGCTGACCACCTGCAGGTACTTGTCCTTGCCGACTTCCAGCACCTCGTCGTTGATGCCGCGGGCATAGGGCTTGCCGAAACCCGATTCGCTGCCCTGGGCGATGAACAGGTCGGTGTTGTCCTCGTACTTGGAGTACCAGAGCTCCTTCATCTTGTTGCCCGAGGGCGTGCAGTCCACCACGACCCTGGCCGCGGCCATGGCCTCTTCGGTGACCACATCCACCTTGATGCCCATTTCCTCGAACCCCTTGACGCGTTCGGCGTCGGTGACCAGACGCGCACCGCGGCGGAGCAGGTCGGTCACCTTGCTGCGGTCGGTCAACAGGGGGGTGCGCTTGTGGAACAAGACCTCGTCGATGCCCAACTGGGCCTTGAAGTTGCAGAGCAACCCGATCAGAGGCTCCCCGATGGTCCCGGTGCCGATCACCAGGACGACTTTCGAACCTTTCATGCTCATCTCCCTACTCTAGGCGCCACACGGGATGGATTCCTGTCGACGGTAAGGTTATCCGTCAGGCGGGGGTTGATTCAAGTAAATTCGGCGCGCGGTCGCCCCCGGCCGCCGGATGGGCGGGGAACTCCAGGCAGAACCGGTTCCACCAGCTCTGGGCGTTGCCCGGACAATCCATCTCCCGCATCAGCCGGCTGCCCCACAGCCAGGCCCGGTAGTTCTGCGGGCAGCCCGCCACCGTGTGCAGGTAGTGCTTGAGGGCCCGCTTGCGGTCGCCCGCGTACCGGCAGCATTCGGCCATGCCCAGCCAGGCGAAGGAATAGCCCGGATCGAGATCCAGAGCCCGCTCGAACATCACCACCGCATCGCTGATGCGGCCTTCCAGGAGGGCCAGCTCGCCCCGAAACCGCAAAGGATACAGGCGGCGGCGGCGGCTCTCGGCGCTCTGGGGATCCGCCCGATCGGGAAGATCGTCGATGCGGTCCAGCAAGCTTTCGATGCGGGCGCTGATCTGGCGGCACTCCAGGCTTCCGCCGGCCCCGGTGATCGACCTCAACCGGGCCAGATCGGCCGCGGCCGCCTTGAGGATCACCTGGGGCCGGTGTGGGTGGATGGCCAGCAGATCCGCAGCCAGGCGTCGGGCTTCGGTGGTATCGCCCACCGCCAGGTGGCAGCCGATGAGCAGGCAGCCCAGATCCTCCAGCCAGGAAGGTGCCGGGGTCATCTTTCCTGCGCCCCGTTCGGACAGGCGCCAGGCCTGCCTCAGTTCAACCAGGGACTTTTCAACCCCCGCGGTGGGCAGGACGTCGTCGTCCAGCAGGTTCAGGCCACTGCGGCCGACCAGATAGGCGAAGTAGGGTTCCTGGGGCTGGTTTTCCCGGGCCAGGTGCAGGATGCGCTGGTCGCGTTCGCGGGCGGCCTGCAGCCGTTGCGGCGTCTCCCCCTCGTTGATGACCTCCAGGTCCGCTTCCTGGACCCGGTGGCCCGTGGCCCGGCAATAGGCGCCCAGGCCGGTCTCCAGGTTCTCCCGCACGGGGTAGGTGAACCGCAACAGGGGATGATTGCGGAACAGCCGCACCCGGTTGCAGGCCCCGGCCAGGGGCCTGCCCGCCCCGTCGGTGATCCGCAGGATGTAGGCCGCGGCGCTCGGGTCATGCAGCAGCCGCTGGAATTCCACCGGACGCACCGTCTGCAGGACCTCGTCGGCGTCCAGCACCAGCACCCAGTCGCCGCTGGCCATGTCCAGGGCCTTGTTGCGGGCCAAGGCGAAATCGCCCTCCCAGGGCATGTCCACGACCCTGGCCCCGTACCCCTCGGCTATGATCGCAGTGTTGTCCCGGGAGCCGGTATCGACCACGATGATCTCATCCACCAGGGCCAACACCGATTTGATGGCGCCGCCGATGGTTGCTTCTTCATCCCTGGCGATCAGGCACAGGGTGACGGTCTTGCGCTTCATGTACTGTTGATCCGTTCGTTGCGGCAATAGGTCCTTCACTCCCCGCAACTATCGTCAAAATTACCCCGCGGTTTACCCCGATCATGGTTGCGTTACGGATTTTTTGGCACCAGTATGGCCCCTATGAGCCAATCCGAAGGCAGCCACGGTTTTTCCCCTGCGGCGGCGGATGCACACGATCATGCCCGGATGCCGGTTTACGCCCTGCTGGACAACATCCGCAGCGCCTGGAACGTGGGATCCATGTTCCGCTCCGCCGATGCGGCGGGCCTGGCCGGCATGTACCTGACGGGCATGACCTGCACTCCGCCGCGGCCGGATCTGGAAAAGACCGCCCTGGGGGCCACCGAATCCGTGCCCTGGGACTACTTCCAGGACCCCCTGGAAGCCGCACGCACGGTCAAGCGTGCGGGCCGGGCCCTGATCGTGCTCGAGCAGACGGCCGGCGCGGCGGACTGGCGGCGCCAATCATTTGCGTTTCCTTGTTGCTTCGTGGTCGGGCATGAGGTCCGGGGGGTCCAGGAGGGCATCATCCAGCTGGCCGATCAGATCGTGGAGATCCCCATGGCGGGCATGAAGAAATCGTTGAACGTCGCGGTGAGCTTCGGCCTGCTGGCCTTCGCCCTCAGGAACCGGTGGTTGGCCGGCAACAACGGCGGGACCGGACATGAATGACCTCAACCCCACCGGAGCCTTTTCCTCACCCTGGCAGCGCCGCGGTTTCGTCCGCCTGGTCGCTCTGGCGCGATGGGTGCTGCGGCCCTGGCCGGGAGCCGAGGATCGTTTCATCGACCGCCTCGTCGCCGATCAGAACCGGCGGGTCGGGGATCATCTCCGGGTGCATCCGCCCGCCAGGGTGCTGCTGATCATGCCCCGCTGCGTCAAGAAGACCGGCTGCCGCGCCCCGGTGCAGGAATCCCTGAACGAATGTCTGGTTTGCCGGCAGTGCCCCCTGGGCGATGTCGCCCACCTGTGCCTGGAACACGGCATCGAGGCCATGGTCGCCTTCCGCAGCCACATCGCCTTCGCCATGGCCCGCAACGAGCAGCCTGATCTGATCATCGCCTCGGCCTGCCGCGACCGCCTGGTCAAGGCCCTGTGCGCCACCCCTGAATTCCCCGCCCTGCTGGCCCCCCTGACGGGCATGCGCAAGATGTGCCTGGACGCCGGCATCGACCTGGACTGGCTCTCCGACCAGCTTGCCTTGGCGGCTCCCGGTCCGGCCCGGGATCAGGTCCGGGCCGCCGAGGGCTCATGAGCCTGCCCGCGCAGATCAGGAACGCCTGGATCCTGATGCGCCCTGCCCAGTGGCCCATCCTGACCGCCCAGCTGGCCGTCGGCATGGTGCTCGCTGCCGGTTCCGCCGGGCCCGGCGGGAAGGGCCTGCTGCCCCTGGCCGGGGCCTGGATATCCTGGGTCGTCATGCTCAACGGCGGCACCCTGGCCTTCAACAGCTACCACGACCGGGACACCGGTCCGGTGGCCTACCTGGCCGCCCCCCCGCCCCCCCCTTCCTGGCTGGGCCGGGCCGCGTTCGTCTGGATGCTGGGCGGGGCCGTGCTGGGCGCGGCACTGGTCTCGGCGTGGTTCGGGGCCGTGGTCCTCGGTTGCGTCATCCTGTCCTGGCTGTATTCCCATCCGCGGGCGCGCTGGAAATCCCGGCCCGGCCTGGATCTGCTGATCAACGTGCTGGGTTACGGGGCCGGCACCACCGCCGCCGGCGCCCTGGCCGGCCTGGCGGCCTTCCCCTTGCTGGCTACCCCCTGGCAGCCCCTGGCCTGGGTCAGCGTCGGGTTCGGGCTGCTGTTCGGCTCCCTGTACCCCTTGACCCAGATCTACCAGCACGCAGAGGACCGCGGACGCGGCGACCGCACGCTGGCTGCGGCCCTGGGCATCCCCCGCTCCCTGGATGCCTCCCTGGTGCTGGGGGCTGCCGCCGCCGCGGCCCTGCTGCAGGGGCTGTTCAGCCGGGGGGCATCAGGATCGGCAGCGGCCTTGATCGTGCCCCTGGTGCTGTGGCTGGCCCATCTGCTGTGGCTGCGGTTGGGGTATTCGGATCGCGGCATGCGGGGGTGGGAAAAGGCCATGTACCGGGCGTTGGCCCTGTGGGCGGCGGTGGACGCCGGTCTGGTGGCGGCCTGGCTGACAGGAGGCTGACCGTTCCGGAAATCAGACG
>JANTFX010000062.1 GCA_024763215.1 Candidatus Krumholzibacteriia bacterium
GCCAGGCCGTCGCGGGCCTCCAGGCCGGGCACGGGAATGCCGGCGCGGTCGAGGGCCTCGCGGCCGGGCAGGAGCTCGCCCTTGTAGTAGGCGCGGCCCTCGCCCATCAGCAGCTGGGCGATCTGGCTCATGGGGGCCAGGTCGCCGCACGCGCCCACCGAACCCTTCTGGCAGACGAACGGGGTGACGCCCTTGTTGAGCATCTCCACCAGGGTCAGTGTGATCTCCGGTCGGCAGCCCGAGTTGCCGTGGGCGTGCACGTTGATGCGGCCGCACATGGCCCCGCGCACGTACTCGATGGGCGCGGGGTCGCCGATCCCCGCCGAGTGGTTGTAGATCAGGTACTTCTGGAAGTCGCGGGTCTGGTCGTCGTCCAGGATGACGTTGCAGAGCTCGCCGATGCCGGTGTTCACACCGTACATGGTCTCGTGGGCGGCGATCTTGCGTTCGAGCATGGCGCGGCAGGTCTTGATGCGTTCGAGCGCCTCGGGCGCCAGTTCCACCTGCTCACCGTGGCGAGCCACGGCCACGAGCTTCTCGATGGTCAGTCCGGATCCGTTGAGTACGACGGTCATGGGAGATGCCCCCTACAAAGGCCCTGGGTTGTCCGGCGGGTGCCGCCGGGTTCGGATCAACGGTAAGACGCCGCGGGCGTGAGTTCAAGGCGTGGGGCGCCGGCGGCGGATTTGATGGGTTGGAGATACGCGGTAGGCGTATTAGAATCGGTAAAATCGTGAAACAGGACGTGTGGACCGGTTAGCGGAAAGACAGGGTCATGGCGGAGCAGCAATATTTCAAACCCCGCTCGGTGGACGAGGCGTCCGCCCTGCTGGGAGACCACCCGGGCGCCGTGATCATCGGCGGCGGGGCCTACGTGCGCCTGGGATCACGCAAGATCACCACGGCGGTCGACCTGTTTGACGCGGGCCTGGACTACGTCCGCGCCGGCGCTGACGGCCTGGAGCTGGGCGCCATGGCCACCTTCCGGATGCTGGAAACCGATTCGCTGGTAAATGGTTACGCCGACGGGGTCGTTTCACGCTCGGTGGAGCGCATCGTGGGCGTGCAGATGCGGAACATCACCACCGTGGGCGGCACGCTTTACGGGCGCTACGGGTTTTCCAATCTGATCACGGCCCTGCTGGCCCTGGACGCCGAGGTTGCCTTGCACCGGGCCGGCCGGATGCCCCTGGAGCGGTTCTTCACCACCAAACCCGATCCCGGGGACATCCTGACCGGGGTCATTCTGCCGGATCTGCCCTGGCGCGCGGCCTGGCGGGATCTGACCCGCACGGTCAACGATTACGCGGTGCTGAACACCGCGGTGGCCGTGCGCGAGGGCCAGGCTCGGGTGGTGGTGGGCGCCCGGCCGGGCCGGGGCGTGCGTTGCGCTGAAGCCGAGGCGGCCCTGCTGGCCGGGGGCGAAGGCGCGGCGGACAAGGCGGGTCGAGCCGCCGCCGCCGAGCTGGAGTTCGGTGACGACGTGCGGGCTTCGGCGGCCTACCGCCGTGAGCTGTGCGGCACGCTGGTCGCACGCGCGGCCCGGGAGGTGCTGTCATGAAGATCACCTTCGCGCTCAACGGCCGCGAGACGACCTGGGAGATCGAGCCGGTCGAAACCCTGCTGGAGGCCCTGCGCCGCCACGGACTGACCGGCGTCAAGCAGGGCTGCGACACCGCCTCGTGCGGGGTGTGCACGGTGCTGCTGGACGGCAAGCCCGTGCCCTCGTGCGCGGTGCCCGCGGCGCGGGTGGACGGCCACGCGGTGCTGACGGTCGAGGGGGTGCCCGAGAAGGCGCGCGCCGTCGGCGAGGCCCTGGCCGCCGAAGGCGCCGACCAGTGCGGCTACTGCGCCCCGGGCCTGGTCATGTCCCTGGTGGCCATGGAACAGGAACCGGGCCCGCCCGACGAGGACAAGATCGCCTCCTACCTGGCCGGCAACCTTTGCCGCTGCAGCGGTTACGCCAGCCAGAGCCGCGCCATCAAGAAATACCTGGGAGGGAAGCCATGAACGAGGTCGGCAAGTCCCTACCCAAGATCGATGGCGTGGGCCTGGCCATGGGCCGCCCGGCGTTCACCGACGATCTGGCCCCGCGCGAGGCCCTGGTGGTCAGGGCCCTGCGCAGCCCCCACCCCTTTGCGCGCCTCAAGAGCATCGACACGGCCGCGGCCGAAGCGATGCCCGGCGTGGCTTGCGTGCTGACCTGGAAGGATGTGCCGCGCATCGCGGTGACGCGCGCGGGCCAGGGGCACCCCGAGCCCTCGCCGCGCGACCGCTTCATCCTCGACGAGTACGTGCGCCACGTGGGCGATGAGGTGGCCGTGGTGGCCGCCGATACGGCCGCGACGGCCGCGGCGGCTCTGGATGTGCTGGCCGTCGAGTACGAGGTCCTGGACCCGGTGCTGGATTTCGAGCAGGCCGATGGCCACGCCTCGGTGCTGCACCCGGAACCCGAGGCCCACGAGAACTTCCCCATCGGGTTCGAGCCGCAGAGGAACATCGCCAGCGCCTACGAGATGCACGTGGGCGACGTGGACAAGGTCGTGGCGGAATCCGAGGTGGTGGTGCGCCGCACCTATTACACCCAGGCGCAGCAGCACGTGGCCCTCGAACCCATGGTCTGCGCCACCTGGCTGGATCTGCACGGGCGGCTGAACGTGGTCACCTCGACCCAGACGCCCTGGCACGTGCGGCGCATCATGGCCCGCGCCCTGGACATGCCCGTCAGCGAGATCCGTGTGAACAAGCCGCGCATCGGCGGCGGTTTCGGCGGCAAGCAGATGATCCACGGCGAGCTGCTGTGCGGGCTGGTCACCCGGCGCACCGGAAAAGCGGCGAAGATGGTCTACTCGCGGCGCGAGGTCTTCACCGCGACCAACACCCGGCATCCCATGCGCATGGAGATCACCCTGGCCGCCCACCCGGACGGCCGCCTGCGGGCCATCGACATGCAGGCCCTGTCCGATACCGGCGCCTATGGCGAGCACGCCCTGACGGTGTTCATGGTGGCCGGGGCCAAGACCCTGCCGCTGTACAACAAGGTCGAGGCGGTGCGTTTCGGCGGCAAGACCGTCTACACCAACCACGCGCCCGGTGGCGCGTATCGGGGTTACGGAGCCATCCAGGGCAACTACGCCCTGGAATCGGCCCTTGCCGAGCTGGCCGACGAGCTGGACCTCGATCCGGTGGAGTTGCGCCGGCTGAACATGATCGCCGAGGGCGAGACCTCGCCCATCTTCGCCATCATGGGCGAGGGCACCGAGGGCGTGGCCCAGACCATCGACAGCTGCAAGCTGCCGGAATGCATCGACCGCGGCATGGAGCTGATCGGCTGGAACGACAAGTTCCCCCGGCGCGAGGCCGGCCCCGACCGCGTGCGCGGGGTGGGCATGGCCCTGGCCATGCAGGGCTCGGGGATCCCGGCCATCGACATGGCCGCGGCCACCTTGAAGCTCAACGATTTCGGTTCGTTCAACCTGCTGATCGGGGCCACCGATCTGGGCACCGGCAGCGACACCATCCTGGCCCAGATCGCCGCCGAGGCCCTGGGGGTTGCCACGGACATCATCAAGGTCTACTCGTCCGACACCGACCGCACGCCGTTCGACACCGGGGCGTACGCATCGAGCACGACCTACGTGTCGGGGCACGCGGTGCGCAAGGCGGCCGAGAAGATGAAGGCGGAACTGATCGCCGAAGGCGCGGCCATGCTGGGCTGCGACCCCCAGGCCGCGGTGTTCGACGGCCGGGAGGTGCGGGGCCCGGGTGGGGCCATCAGCCTGGAAGACCTTTCCACCCGCCTGCTCTACAGCCGGAACCAGAAGCAGCTGTGCACCACCGGCAGCCACCTGTGCGAGAAGTCGCCGCCGCCGTACATGGCCGCCTTCGCAGAGGTCGAGGTGGACCTGGGCACGGGCAAGGTCGACCTGATCGATTACGTGGCGGTGGTCGACTGCGGGCAGGCGATCAACCCCAACCTCGCCCGGGTGCAGGTTGAGGGCGGGCTGGTGCAGGGCATCGGCATGGCCCTGACCGAGGACGTGCGCTACGGCAAGCGGGGCGCCCTGCTGACCCGCGACATGATGACCTACAAGATCCCCGCGCGGCAGGATGTGCCGCGGATCACGGTGGAGCTGGTGGACAGCCACGAGCCCAGCGGCCCCTTCGGCGCCAAATCGGTCGGTGAGATCGGCATCGACACCCCGCCGGCCGTCATCGCCAACGCGGTGTTCAACGCGACCGGCGTGCGGGTGCGCGATCTTCCGCTGACGCCGGAGAAGGTGCTCATGGCGTTGCGGCGGACCCAGGAGTCGTGATGAAGGTCGTCGGCAAACCCCTTGAGCGCCGCGACGCATGGGACAAGGTCACCGGCAGGACGCGCTTTCTTGCGGATATCCCCCTGGGGGAGGCCTGGTACGGCGGGGTCCTGCGGTCGCAGGTGGCCCGCGGCAACCTGGCGGGCATCGCGCGCGATGCGGGCTTCGACTGGTCGCAGGTCGTGGTGATCACCGCCGCGGACCTGCCCGGCCCCAACACCGTGGCCATGATCCGCGAGGACCTGCCCCTGCTGGCCGACGGCGAGGTATCGTTCGTCGGGCAGGCGCTGGCCCTGGTGGCCGCTCCGGACCGTGCCACGCTGGCCGCCGCCCTGGCCGCGTTGCGACCCGACATCACCCCGTCGCCGGCGGTGCTTTCCATGGAGGAAGCCCTGCGGGGCGAGACGGTGATCTGGGGCGAGGACAACGTCATCGCCGACTACACCATCGCCCCTGACGATATGGCCGCGTTCGAGGCCGCCATGGCCACCGCCGACCGCATCATCGAGGGCACCTACCGCACCGGCTACCAGGAGCATATCTACCTCGAACCCCAGGGCGTGGTAGCCGACCCGCGCCCGGACGGCGGGGTGGAGATCCTGGGCTCCTTGCAGTGCCCCTACTACGTGCTCAACGCCCTGGCGCGGGGGCTGGGCCTGGAACGCGACCGCCTGGTGGTGCGCCAATCGCCCACCGGCGGCGCCTTCGGCGGCAAGGAGGACTACCCCTCGGTGCTGGCCATGCAGGCGGCGGTGCTGGCCCTGAAAAGCGGCCGCCAGGTGGCCATGCTCTACGAGCGCCACGAGGACATCATCGCCTCGACCAAGCGGCATCCCTCGCGCACCCGGCACCGCACGGCCATCGCCGAGGACGGTTCGCTGCTGGCCGCGGACATCGACGTGGTGCTGGACGCGGGGGCGTTCACGACCCTGAGCCCGGTCGTGCTTTCGCGCGCCATCCTGCACGCGGCCGGTTCGTACAACATACCCCTGGTGCGCATCCGCGGCCGGGCCGTGGCCACCAACACCCCGCCCAACGGGGCGTTCCGCGGCTTCGGGGTGCCCCAGAGCATCTTCGCCGCCGAGCGGCACATGGACCGCATCGCGCGCGAGCTCGGGGTCGAACCGCTGGCCCTGCGCCGGCAACTGGTGCTCGAACGCGGTGATGTCCTGCCCCACGGCCAGGTCCTGGGCGAAGGCAACGCGGCGGGCGCGCTGGTGCTGGAACGGGCGGTCACGCTGTCCGGCTATGAGAAGCGGCGCGGGGAGCTGGCCGCGGCCAACGCGGCGGCCGCCGAGCGCGGGGATCCGGTGCGCCACGGCATCGGCGTGTCCCTGGTGCATCACGGCGCCGGGTTCACCGGCGACGGCGAGGACAGGATCGCCACGGTGGTCCGCGTGCGCGGCGAGGCCGACGGCACCGTGACCGTGCTGTGCAGCAGCGTGGAGATGGGCCAAGGGGCCGAGACGGTCCTGCCGGCCATCGCGGCCGAGGCCCTGGATCTGCCGCTCGAGGCCGTGCGTTACCACCAGCCGGACACCGCGGCGGTGCCGGACAGCGGACCCACGGTGGCCTCGCGCACGACCATGGTGGTGGGGAAGGTGCTGGTGCAGGCCTGCGATGATCTCGTGCGGCGGGCCCGCGCGCACGGCGCCGATGCCCGCGCGGCCTGGTCGGCGCAGGCGGCCGCCGGCGAAGCCCTGGTGGGCGAGGGCCGCTACGAGCCCGATCCGGACATCCGCTGGGATCAGGAGCACCACCATGGGGACGCCTACCCCGGATATGCCTGGATGGCCACGGTGGTCGAGGCGGCCGTGGACACGGACACCCTCGAGATCCATCCCGAACGCGTGACGGCGGTGGCGGAGATCGGCACGGCCATCAACCCGGTCCTGTGCGTGGGGCAGGTCGAGGGCGGGATGGTGCAGAGCCTGGCCTGGGGCTACCTGGAAGAGGTCAAGCTGGACGGCGGCCGTTACCTCAACGATCGCCTGGCGACCTACATCATCCCCACCTGCCTGGACGCGCCGCGGTTCGAGGTGGAACTGGCCGCCGAACCCTCGCCGCGCGGGGCGTACGGGGCCAAGGGCCTGGGCGAGCTGCCCATGAACGGCGGGGCGCCGGCCCTGGCCGCGGCCATCGAGCACGCCCTGGGCATCGCGCCCGATACGATCCCCATGACCCCGGACCGGTTGCTGGAACAATTGCAGGCCCGGGCGCAGGAGGCGCGGCCATGAAGATCGTCTGCATCGTCAACGGGGAGCGTCGTGAGCTGGAGGTTCAGCCCCTGCGCCGCCTGCTGGATGTGCTGCGCGAGGATCTGGGCCTGACCGGCACCAAGGAGGGTTGCGGCGAGGGTGAATGCGGCGCGTGCGCGGTGCATATCGACGGGAGGTTGATGAACGCCTGCCAGGTGCCGGCGTTCCAGGTGCACGGCCGCAAGATATTGACCGTCGAGGGGCTGGGCACCCGCGAATCGCCCGATCCGCTGCAGGCCGCGTTCGTCACGGCCGGCGCGGTGCAGTGCGGCTTCTGCACGCCGGGGTTGTTGATGGCCTCGCGGGCGTTGCTGGATGCCAAGGCCGCGCCCACCGAGGCCGAGATCCGCGCCGGGCTGGCGGGCAATCTGTGCCGGTGCACGGGCTATGGTCGGGTGGTGGAGGCGGTGCGCAGCGCCGCCGGAATGCGATCCGGTCGGGAGGGCGAGGACCAGTCCCATCCGCACGGGGGCCCTGATGTCGGTTCCCCTGTTCCCTCCGCGGACGACGCAGTGCAGGTATTCATGCCGAACACCCTGGCCGAAGCCCTGGCGGTCATGGACCACGGCGAGGCCGTGGTCATGGCCGGAGGCACCGACCTGATGGCCGCATTCCATGCGGGAAGGCCGTTACCGGACAAGGTGCTGGACATCTCGCGGTTGCGGGAACTAACAGGCATCATGCTTTCCCCCCGGAGGGTGACCCTCGGCGCCGCGGTCAGTTACACAGACCTGCTTAACAGCACCGAAGTGACCGCTCACTGGCCCGCCCTGGCCGAAGCCGCCCGGCAGGTGGGCGCTCCGGCCGTGCAGAACATGGGCACGGTCGGCGGCAACCTGGTGAACGCCTCGCCGGGCGCGGATCTGGTGCCGGTGCTGGCGGCCCTGGACGGGGTGGTGGTGCTGGCTTCCACCGGTGGCGAGCGCCGGGTGCCGGTCCTGGACTTCTACAAGGGCTACCGCGATCCAGATCGCCGGCCTGATGAACTGGTCGCTGCCGTTGAACTGCCTCGCCCCGCCGCCGGGGTCCGCCAGGCGTTCTTCAAGGCCGGCACCCGCCGCGCGCAGTCCATTGCGCGGGTGAACCTGGCCTGCTGCGCGCGGATCGATACGCAGGGCCGCTTAACGGATGTCAAGCTGGTCGCCGGCAGCGTGGGGCCGACCATCGTCGCGCTGCGGGAGACGATGGCGTACATGGAGGGACGAAGGGCCGACGAGGGCGGTTTGGACGCCGCCTGCCGGCGCCTCGCCTCGGGCGAGGTGCATGCCATCGACGACGTGCGGGCCAGCGCGGACTACCGCCGCCAGGTGCTAGGCAATCTGGTAACAAAATTTGTGAAAATCTTTGTTTGATGGCCTCGTGCCGATTTCCTGAGATCCCCCGGTTTTGAAGCCAAGCGCCGTGCTCGAAATAACCTTACCTTACCGAAAATGACATAACATAACCAAAAAGCTTGTGTTTCAACCGGACCCGTGGTTAAATCGGACAAGGAGATTTCACCATGGATGGAGGGAGTGGGTGGAAGTGAAGGGGGGATATCATGTCCAGGTTTGTTGCGCAATGGTTCCTGTTATTGATCACAACTTCAGCCATGTGGGCCGGACCGGCTCAGGCGGCTACCCCGGACGACGAGGCCGCAAAGGCGAAGGATAACATCACCACCATCGGCAACGTCAGGATCGGCGCCGAAGCCAATTCCGTTGCCGTTCAGGCGGGATACGCCTACTTGACAGGTCTGCGGGTCGAGGGAGAACCAGCGGAATTCCTCATCATCAATGTCCAGAACCCCGAGACCCCCTACGAAACGGCCAGAATCCATACCGATGCCAACAAGATGTTCGATGTGGCGGTGGCAGGAACGGTCGCCTATGTCACCTTCGGAAACTACCTCCATCATGACTCGGGCCTGGATCTCTTCGACATTTCCGATCCCTGGCATCCGAACCTTCTGTCCTCCCTGGCATTGGATAGTGTCGATGAGGTCATTGCCGGGGATCACCTGGCCTATGTATCCACCGATGCCACCACGGATGTCCCGGGAGGGCTCAGGATCATCAACACCCAGGATCCCCTCCATCCATACGTCCAGGCCCAGGTCGACGTGGATGACGATGTTTTCGATATGAAACTCAGCGGGGACTACATTTACCTGGTAGGCCTCACGACCGGTTTGCACCTCATCAATGTCGCCCAGCCTGGCGCTCCCTACGAAGAAGGCGTTTTCCTCAACGATGTGATGGTGACCCATGTCGCCGTCAAGGGTAGCGTCGCTTACGCCACAGCCAGCGACCATCCGGATAATTTTCTGATCATCGTCGATGTGGGGACCCCCTCGGCTCCGGTTGAGGTTTCCCGCACCACCCTGGACATTATTCCCGATGATATCGCGGCGAGCGGGGATCATGTGTACCTGGCCGACCGCTACCAGGGCTTGACGGCGTTGGATGTTTCGGACCCTGAAGCGCCGGTCGTGGATGGATTCATTTACGGGGGTGACGAGGCCTATGAAGTGATGACCGCCGGCAGCTTGATCTACGGCGCTGACGGGTGGCGGGGGATGTATATTTTCCGCGATGTCAACGAAGCACCCCTTTTGAACCTGATGATGTATCCCATCGATCCGCCCGTCGTGTTGACCCCGGATAACGGCATGTTCGGCTACAACCTGCGCGTCGAAAACCGTTCGAATACCACGATCACCGTCGATATCGCCTACGAGGCCATCTACCCCGACCATACCCGCCACGCCGTGCTCCGGGAGAACGATCTGGTCATTCCCGCCCATTCGGCCCTCGAACAACGGGGAAGGACCCAATCGGTTCCGGATGAAGCGCCCCCGGGCGATTACACCTACGTCGCAACCGTCATATCCCACTCCGGTGGCGCCATGTCCGCGGAATTCCCCTTCCAGAAGGCCGCGCCATCGCTGGCCAAGAATGCCGGCCCCAAGGACTTTGCCCTGGGTTCGGCATTTCCCAACCCGTTCAATCCCCGTACCGCCATCGATTTCGTTCTGCCGACGGCCACCGTGGTGGACCTGAGAGTGTTCGACCTCAAGGGGCGCCGGATCCGCACGCTGATTCAGGGGCAAGAAATGCAGGCGGGGACACATGATGCGGTATGGGACGGTCGTGATGACGCGGGGCAGGCTGTTGCCGGTGGTGTTTACCTGTTGCACCTGAAGACCCGGGATTCCAGCGCCACCAGGCGCATCACGCTGGTCAAATGACGGCAAACCGCTAGTCAACCATCGGCCTTCTTTCCGGCCCCGGGATCCCCGGGGCCGGCCACGCGGTGTGCGCCTCGCTTCAAGCGAGGTGCATGCCATCGACGACGTGCGGGCCAGCGCAGGCTACCGTAGTCAGGTGTTGGGCAACCTGGTGGCACGGTTTCTTGACCAATTTTGATTAAAAACCGATAAGCACCCGCATGTGCGCGGGTTCTCAAACAAATCATCAAATCACATGGATGCGGGAGCTTCTCTATTTCCTTCCTCATCCGGCAACGACACCAGCTCGCCGACGAAGCAGGTGGCGTTCTTGACGAACAGCACGTTGGGCAACCCCTCGGTCAGGGCTTCCATGCGCGCGGCGTACTCGGCCTCGTGGCCGGGTTCGGGCGTGGCCAGGCCCATGACGACCAGCTCGGCCTCGCGGCTGCGCTCACGGATCACGTCGGCGACCTTCACCCCGGGTTCGCGCAGCAGCACCTCGACTTCGGCCCGGATGCGGATGGCCCCCAGCAGCCGGTGCAGGTTGCGTTCGGTCTGCCGCATCATCAGCTCGGTCGAAGCCAGGCTCATGATGCGGATGCGGGCGTGGCGCCAGGTGGGGTTACCGGTCATCAGGTAGGTCAGCAGCAGCATCAGGTCGCCGTTGCGCTGCAGCCCGCCCCACCAGACCATGATACGTGGTTCTGTATATGCCGTGCGCGCGGCCAGCGAATCCTGAACCCTGGCCAGGATGACGGACTTGTTCATCAGCTCGAGCTTGCGCAGGGCCTGCAGGAACTCCACCTGAAGGCCGGGCTCGGTGGGCCAGCCCAGCAGCACCGTGTTGCTGGCGATCCCACCCATGCCGTTGGCCTGGGCCACGTTCACGATGCCCTCGACCAGGTCATAGGTCAGGTCGGCTTCGGGGAACGCCACCAGTCCGGCTGCCTCCAGGTGCGCCCGCATGCCGTCGTGCTGGGCGATGAGCTCGGGGTTGTCCACGCTGCGGTCGACCAGCAGCTTGCAGACCGTCACCACGCCGCGGTGGCGGCAGAACCAGTCGGCCAGCCGCACCAGGTTCATCTCCTTGCCCAGGTCCGATACGAAGACCAGGATATGCGGTCGCCAGCTACGCGGGGTCATGGGGTGCCGGTCGAGCTGGACCAGGGCCCAGCGGATCAGGTTCTCGTACAGGCCGCGCCGGGCATCCCCCCAGCCGGTGGAGAACTCGCGGCGGGTCAGGCCCAGGTACAGCGCCAGCTCGGCCGCCAGGGCGATCAGCCCGGCCACCGGATTGATCAGCACCATGACCGCCAGGCAGGCCAATCCGCCGGCCAGGTTCAGCAGCCAGGGCGAGCGCAGGCGCGGCCGCCAGCTCGGATCCCCGCTGAGGGCCTCGAAGGCCGCCACCACGTTCACCGCACCGTAGACCGTCAGGAAGAACATGGAGACGACCTCGGCCACGGTGTTCAAGCCGCCCAGCAGCACCGCCCCCAGGGCCAAGGCCAACGTCACGACCAGGGCGGGCAGCAGGTCGGGGTCGCCGTCCTTGCCGCGGCGGTCCAGGAACCGCGGCATCAGGCCGTCGCGGGCCAGCGCCTGCAGGGTGCGCGGAGCGCCCAGGATCGAGCCCACCGCGGACGAGAAGATCGCCGCCCACAGGCCCGGCAGCACCAGGTATGCCCCGCCGACGGCCACCTGCGACCAGACCAGGGGATCGTCGCGCAAGGCGGCGGTCGAGGCGCCGCGCGCCAGCAGCCAGGGCACCATGAGGTAGACGGCCATCCCGGCCAGCACCGCGGCGAAGGTGCCGCGGGGCAGGGAGCGCATGGGGTCGCGCAGGTCGCCGGACAGCCCCAGGCCCGCCATCACGCCCGTGACCGCGGGGAAGAACACGGCGAACCCTTTCCAGAAGGTCACCGCGCCCGAGGGGCCCGCCGTGCCTCCGCCGGCCGCGAAGCCGGCCACCGCTCCTGCGGCGGGCGTGTTCCGTAGCAACGCACCGACCGCCAGCGCCGCCAGCGAGGCGGCCACCAGGATCAACAGCGGAAGCTGGGCCCGCAGGGCCTTCTCGGCCCCCAGCCAGGCCAGCAGGCCGACGGCCAGGATCACCCCGAAGGTGGCCTGTTCCAGGGGCAGATCGGGCCATACGAAGCGCAGGGACTCGGCCAGACCGTAGGCGTACAGGGTGACCGACAGGGCCTGGGACAGGAACAGCGGCACGCCGATGGCCCCTCCCGCTTCCATGCCCAGGCTGCGCGAAATGATGAAGTAGGCTCCGCCGCCGCCGATGGGCTTGTTGGTGGCGACCGCCGAGAACGACAGCGAGGTCACCAGGGTGATGGCGTTGGCCAGCAGCACGATGGGGATCACGCGGCCCAGTCCGAGCTCGCCCACCAGCCAGCCGAAGCGCAGGTACATGATCACGCCCAGGATCGTCAGGATCGTGGGCGTGAACACGCCGGTGAAGGTGCCGAGCCTGCGCGTCAAACGCGCCTCCTGTCCGGGGCTGAAACCAGTAGGATTTTCATGGGGCGTATTATACAGTGACCGGCGGCAGGGGCAATTGCTCATGACGAGGCCATCACCGGGGCGGCGCGCTCATGCACGATCTGATCCAGACCATCGTAACCTGGAGCCATGACAATCTGGGCCTTTCGCCCGGGGTGCTGGCCAAGCTGGTCAAGACCCTGGTGGTGTGGGTCCTGTTCGTCGGCATCCAGAAGGTTTTCTGTTCGGTGTTGGACCGCCGCCTGAAGGATATCCAGCGCCGCTACATCGTGCACAAGACCTTCAACTACTCGGTCGGCGCGTTGGTCTTCATCGCGACCATGATCATCTGGTTCGGCGGGTTCACCGGTTGGACCGCCTACCTGGGGTTCGTCAGCGCCGGCCTGGCCATCGCCTTGCAGGATCCGTTGTCCAACCTGGCCGGCTGGGTCTTCATCAGCTCGCGCAAGCCGTTCGTGGTCGGCGACCGCATCGAGATCGGCGGCATCAAGGGCGATGTCATCGACCAGCGCCTGTTCCAGTTCTCGTTGATCGAGATCGGCAACTGGGTGGACTCCGACCAGAGCACCGGCCGCATCATCCATCTGCCCAACGGGTGGGTGTTCAAGCACGCCGTCGCCAACTACACCGCCAGCTTCCAGTTCATCTGGCACGAGATCCCGGTGATGGTGACCTTCGAGAGCGACTGGAAGAAGGCCAAGGAGATCCTGCTGGAGATCGCCGGCCGGCACTCGGCGATCCAGAGCGAGAAGGCCGAGCGCCAGGTCCGCAAGGCCAGCCGCAAGTACATGATCTTCTTCCAGCACCTGACGCCCATCGTGTGGACCAGCGTGGCCGATGCGGGGGTGGTGCTCACCCTGCGCTACATCTGCGATCCCCGCAAGCGGCGCTCGTCGTCCACGGCGGTGTGGGAGGATATCCTGGAGGCGTTCGCCGAATGTCCGGACATCGATTTCGCCTACCCCACCACCCGCTACTACGACAACCGCACCGAAGGCAAGCCTGGCGCGGGGGGGCCGCCGCTGCCCGAACCGCCCATCCCGCAATGATGTCAATCGGTAATGCGTTGCGGTTTTCAGGGACTGTTTTTATCCTGACCGCACGTTGAATTGTTCCCTCGCACGGCGTGTTACGCTGTTCCGTATAACCAAGGAGTAACGACCATGAAGCACGAGTTGCCCGAACTGCCGTTTGCCAAGGATGCCCTGGAGCCCCACATCTCCGCCGAGACCCTGGAATACCACCACGGCAAACACCATCAGGGTTACGTGAACAACCTGAACAACCTGATTCCCGGCACCGAGTTCGAGGATATGCCCCTGGAGGACATCATCCGCAAGGCTCCGGCCGGCGGCATCTTCAACAACGCCGCCCAGGTCTGGAACCACACCTTCTATTTCGAGGGTCTGAGCCCCAACGGCGGCGGCGAGCCCACCGGCGCCCTGGCCGAGGCCATCACCAAGTCCTTCGGCAGCTTTGCCGCCTTCAAGGAGCAGTTCAGCAAGGCGGCCGCCACCAACTTCGGCAGCGGCTGGACCTGGCTGATGAAGAAGGCCGACGGCAGCCTGGAGATCGCCAACACCAGCAATGCCGAGACGGCCTTGAAGCTGGACGGCACCCCGATCCTGACCATCGACGTGTGGGAGCACGCCTACTACGTGGACAAGCGTAACGCTCGCCCCGCGTACATCGAGGCGTGGTGGAACGTCGTGAACTGGGACAAGGCCGCCGAGCGGTTCGCCGGCTGACCTTTCCACAGGGTGGAATCAGGGCCGGATCCGATCAGGTCCGGCCCTTTTTCATCCCCGGCAGGGGAGTAGTAATTTATTAACAACTTCTTGGGTTTTCGTCCCCGGGGAGTTTTCTTGGTCTGGTTCCGATCAGCCTTACCGATGCAAGGAGTTCGCCATGGCCGATATTCGCCCGTTTGCCGCTTTCAGGCCCGGTCCCGGGCTGGCCGACCGTGTCGCCAGCCCCCCCTACGATGTCCTCAGTTCCGACGAGGCCCGGGCCATGGCGGCCTCCAATCCGGAAAGCTTCCTGCACGTGGTCAAGGCGGAGATCGACCTGGATCCTACCGCCGCGGCGGACCCGGAGACTGTCTACGCCCGCTCGGCGCAAAATTTCCAGGCCATGCTGAAGGACGGCGTTCTGGTGCGGGATCCGGCCCCGGCCTTCTACATCTACCGGCTGACCATGGGGGACCACACCCAGTACGGCCTGGCCATCGGCTGCAGCGTCCAGGAGTACGAGGACGGGACCATCAAGAAGCACGAGTTCACGCGCCGCGACAAGGAAGACGACCGCGCCCGCCACATGGAGGTGCTGGGGGTGAACGCCGGGCCCGTGCTGTTCACCCACAGGACCTGCGAGCCCCTGCGCGCTCTGGTCCGGGACCTGGCCGGCAGCCGCCGGCCCGCGGTGGATTTCACGGCCGACGACGGCATCGGCCATGCCATCTGGGTGGTGGACACCCCCAGGGAAATTGCGGCCATCCAGGAGATCTTCGCGGGCATCGACGCCCTCTACGTGGCGGACGGCCACCACCGCACGGCCTCGGCCATGCGCGTGCGGGACATCCGGCGGGCCGCGAACCCCGCCCACACCGGTGATGAACCCTACAACCACTTCCTGGCCGTGGTCTTCCAGGAGGATGAGCTCAAGCTCATGGGCTACCACCGCGTGGTGGCCGACCTCAACGGCCTGGGCAGCGAGGAGTTCCTGGCCCGGGTCCGGGAGATTTTCGAGGTGACCGCCGACGCCTCCCCCGAACCCGAAGGCCACCGCCAGTGGGGCATGTTCCTCGACGGCCGGTGGTACCGCCTGCGCGCGCGCCCGGGCAGCTTCCCGGAGGACGACCCGGTGAAGGGCCTTGACGCGGCCATCCTGCAGGACCAGTTGCTGGGCCCGGTGCTGGGCATCGGGGACCCGCGCACGGACAAGCGCATCGATTTCGTGGGCGGCAGCCGCGGGACGGCCGAACTCGAGCGACGCTGCGCGACCGACATGAAGGTGGCTTTCGCGTTCGCGCCCGCGGGCGTGGATCAGATCATGGCCGTGGCCGACGCGGGGGCCGTCATGCCCCCCAAGTCGACCTGGTTCGAACCCAAGCTGCGCTCGGGACTGATCGTGCGCAGCCTGACGGACTGACACCGAGGAGGACAAGATGCTGATCCTGATTTCCGACGCCTTCGACCCCTCGCTCGAGGGCAAGCTGGCCAAGTACGGCGAGGTCACGACCGACAAGTCGCGTCTGGCCGATGCGGATGTGGTCCTGGTGCGCTCGAAGACCAAGTGCGACCGCGAGTACATCGACAGCGCCCCCAACCTGAAGCTCATCGTACGCGGGGGCGTGGGCACCGACAACATCGACAAGGTGTACTGCGCCGAGAAGGGCATCATCGTGCACAACACGCCCAAGGCGCCGAGCATCGCGGTGGCCGAGCTGGCGTTCGCCATGATGCTGGCGGTGCCCAACCACATCGTCAAGGCGCACGAATCCATGCGCATGGGGCAGTGGCTGAAGAAGGAGCTCAAACGCACCGAGCTGCACGGCAAGACCCTGGGCCTGGTGGGCATCGGCCACATCGCCCAGGCGGTGGCCACGCGCGCCAAGGCCTTCGGCATGCACGTGACCGCCTACGACAAGTACGTTGACAGCTCGCGCCTGGCGGTGATGAAGCCTACCCTCGAGGAAATGGTCGCCGAGGCGGATTACATCTCCCTGCATGTGCCGCTGACCGACGAGACCCTGCACATGATCGACGCCCCCCTCATCGAGCGGATGAAGGACGGCGTGATCATCATCAACACCGGCCGGGGCAGGACGGTGGACTCCCAGGCGGTCATCGCCGGGCTGGAGTCGGGCAAGATCGCGGCCTACGCCACCGACGTGTGGCCCAAGGATCCGCCGGACTCGGACTACCCCCTGCTCAAGGCCCCCAACGTATTCATGACCCCGCACCTGGGAGCATCCAGCAAGGAGAACCTGCTGCGCATCGGTGACGAGGTCTGCGAACGCATCGAGAACTTCCTGGGAGGCGAAGGATGAACCGCATTCACAATTTCAGCGCCGGGCCCTGCACCCTGCCGGTCGAAGCCCTGGCCGAGGCCCGCGACGAGTTCATGGACTATCAGGGCAAGGGGATGTCGCTCATCGAGATGAGCCACCGCTCGCCCGAGTACGACGCCGTCCACCACGAGGCCATGGACCTGGTGAAGCGGCTGTACGGGCTGCCCAACAATTACAAGGTCATGTTCCTGGGCGGCGGGGCGACCCTGCAGTTCGCCATGGTGCCCATGAACCTCATGCTGCCCGGGCGGGGCTGCGATCTGGCCCTGACCGGGGCCTGGGCGAAGAAGGCCAAGGCCGACGCCGCGAAAATCGGGGAAGTCAACCTGGTCTTCGACGGCTCGGACGACGGGTTCATGTCGCTGCCCGATGCGGCCACCCTGAAGGCTACCGCGGGCGCTTCGTACTTCCACATGACCAGCAACGAGACCATCGGCGGCGTGCAGTGGCCCGACTTCCCGGACACGGGCGAGGTGCCCCTGGTCTGCGACATGAGCAGCGATTTCGTCAGCCGCCGCGTGCCCGTTGAGAAATTCGGGCTGATCTACGCCGGCGCCCAGAAGAACGCCGGCCCGGCAGGGGCGGCCATCGTGATCATCCGCGACGACCTGCTGGAGCGTTCGCCGGACACGCTGCCGGCCTACCTGAGCTACAAGGTGCACGCGCCCAAGGATTCCATGTACAACACCCCGCCGGTGTTCCCCGTGTACATGATCATGAAGACCCTGCAGTGGCTGGAGCGCCAGGGGGGCCTCGAGGCGGCCGAGAAGCTGGCGGACCAGCGGTCCGGACTGGTCTACGGCGCCATCGAGAACTCGGGCGGCTTCTACCGCTGCCCGGTGGATCCTGGTTGCCGCTCGAAGATGAACGTCGTGTTCCGGTTGCCGAGCGAAGACCTGGAGAAGCGGTTCGTGGCCGAGGCCCTGGCCGCCGGCATGAGCGGCCTGAAGGGCCACCGGTCCGTCGGCGGCTGCCGCG
The DNA here is from genome assembly GCA_024763215.1 of Candidatus Krumholzibacteriia bacterium. Lineage (GTDB taxonomy): Bacteria > Krumholzibacteriota > Krumholzibacteriia > LZORAL124-64-63 > LZORAL124-64-63 > JAHJTW01. The sequence continues at coordinate 17,347 of JANTFX010000062.1, forward strand.
CCTCGCTGTACAACGCCATGCCGGTGGAGGGCGCCCAGGCCCTGGCCGAGTTCATGGGCGAGTTTGCGGGGAGGAACGGGTAGGGTTGATCGAAATCCCGTGAATGAGGATGGCGGCCCCTTGCCGGGGTCGCCTTTCTGTTTGTGGTGACTTTTGTCATGGATGGCGAGGGTCGATCTGGTGCAAGGCCTGCAGGGCCAGGCTCAGCGATAGGCACCTGTTCAGGGTGTCCGTGTTTCCGGCCAGGTAGATGTAGAGGTAGAAATCCGACAAGAACGAGGGGGTGTCTCCGGGGATGATGGGCTTGAACCATAGGTCATGAAGAAAGGCCGGAATGCAGGAGCCTTCCCCCCCGAAGATGAAAAGGATGAACTCCTGTAGGTCCTGTCCC
>JANTFX010000063.1 GCA_024763215.1 Candidatus Krumholzibacteriia bacterium
CCGTGGTCCTCGGCGCCGGGGGTGTGCAGTTCCCGGGAGATGGCCATCAGGAACCCCGGTCCCCCGTCGGCGGCCAGGGTGCCTTCCAGGTATTGCCGGACCAGGGTTTCCACGACTTCAGCCACCCCGGGCCGGGGGTCCGATCTGCCCACCAGCTCGTCGAGGGCCCGCAAGGTCCGGTCTCTCTGGGCGGTGAAGCGCCGCGCGCAGACCTGATGGAACAGGTTTTCCTTGCTGTGGAAGTGGTAGTTCATGGCGGCCACATTGACCCCCGCGGCGGTGGCCAGCTCTCGGATCGAAACTTCCTCAAATCCTTTGCGGGCAAAGAGTTGCTCAGCTGCGTCCAGCAATCGATCCTTGGTGGGCAAGGGCTCTCCGGTCAAGAAAGACTCCTTTGTACATATGTTTGATGTTCACGATTTAAACATAATATTAAAACAGATGTTTGATGCCTGTCAACAAAAAATCTCCCGCCGGAGCGGGAGATCGTCAAGGTTGCCTGATCAGGCGGAAGGATCGGCCACCCTTCCCCTGAAAAGGATGGCCCCGGTGCCACGGTGGCGGATGAAGAAAAGGAAGGGGTGGTCGGCCTTGAAGATTTCCACCTCATGAACCCCCATGATCGAACTTACTCTTTCCATGATGACGGCGGAAGCCGAAGCGGCCTCGCTGCCGGTTTCATCCACCTGGATGAAGTTTTTCTGCACCACCTTGGAGATGAAGAGTTGTCCGTCGGTAATGCCGGAAAAATCCGCATCTGCCGCAAAGGCCCGGGCCATGCCCATGCCTGCCAGGGGCCGATTCAGATCGAGCTTGCTGGCCATGGTGAACCGGGGCAGGCTGACCTTGACCGAGCTGCTGGTCATGCCTTGCCTCCGGGCGCTGAACGCTTCGGGGGTCAAACCGTTTTCCAGTCGAGGCAACTGATCAGGATCGTGGGGCAATACGATCACCATTTCCAGATCGGTGTCCCCGGTGTAGGGCAGGGCCAGGAATTGGGCCTGGTCGGTGTCGAGGTACGGAAATTCTTCCGTCTGGTTCATGAAGAGGACATCGTGGGGGCCGTCTGGGGCCAGAAAAGGGGCCTTGCCGATGGCGGCGGCAGGGAAGGGGTATTCCCAGCGCGCCTTCAGGTAGGCGGCGTCGGTCAGGACGAGCCCGGTCCATCCTGACAGGGTTCCCGGTGCGATGAGTTCGGGGATCCTGCCCGCAGTTTGATCTGAGGCCCAGTCGTTGATGGTCTTCCGAGCGCCCTCGGGATCCGCACCGAAGTCCAGCTGCAGCGGCGGTTCAGGGGTGAAGGTTTGCAGGGCATCAAGATACCCCTGTTTGAGGGGCATACCTTTCATGACCCAGGCGCGGTTGGCGAAATGCAGCTCGAAATCTTTTCCCGAGCCCTCAAGAGATTGCTGCAGCCCGGCAAAAGCCGCCAGACCCTTCTGAAGATCGGGATCCACATGCAGAACCGAGGACATTTGCTGGAAGGTCTGCCCGTCGGCGCCGGCCCAGGCCATCCCCAGAGCCAGGTAGAGGCCTGGGGGGCAGATGACGAGGTTGCCCGTGCTTTCGGTGCTCAGGGTCTGGTACAGGTCGAAACCGAACGCGTTGCAGGCCTGGGCTGATTCGTCAAGGGGTCCACCCTGGATTTGCCCGGCCATCAGGATGCAACCGAGCGCGATGATGACGGATATGGATTTCATGATACCGCTCCCTCTTGGCGCCGTTTTGGTGAATAAGGACCGCCCCCATGGAGATATGTTATAGGCTGCGCGGAGAAAAGTTCCCTCTGGTATAAAAACATCCCCGGAAGCCTGAGCCTCCGGGGATGAATCATCACGCTCTCCGTGTTCCCGCCCTGTAGGGCGAGGCATACAGCGCGATGCTACTTCACGAGGTTCATCTTGCGAACCTGGACCACTTCGGCCCCGATGCGCAGACGGGCGAAGTAGGTGCCGCTGGCCAGGCTCTGGCCCGCGTCGTCCTTGCCGTCCCAGGTCATGGTGTACACGTTGGCGGGCAGGGCGTCCTGGATCAGGGTGCGCACCTTCTCGCCGCGGATGTTGTACACGTTCAGCTGGACCAGGTTGTCGCGGTTGACGACGAACTTGATCTTGGCCGAGGGGTTGAACGGGTTGGGGTAGATGCTTTCCAGCCCGCCGGCGTCCTGGATGCTCGGGAGGTTGCCTTCCACGCCGCTGGCGCCGGTCAGCACGAGGTACTGGTCGGCGAAAGGCCGAATATGGAAATGCCCACCAATGTACTCCATGTATCCTTCAACCTTTACCACATCGCCGAGGCTGGGCACGTAGGTCAGGACATGGGTGGGGTTAACCACCAAGGAATCAGCCTTGGCGCCGGTACTGGAGATATCAAAATTTCCAGAAGTACCGAAACCCAAGGTATCGACCACGGCCGAAGGCGCGGTCTTGACCCAGACGGATTCCCAGGCCTCGCCCAGGTGGGTCACGTTATCAGCCAGGATGCGTGTGGCCACGTACGGGGCAGCAGGCAGTTCCTGGCCGAAGGCGCGCAGGTAAACCGCGTCGGCGTTGTTGGGGACGAATTCGGTCATCCCATAATACTCGGAGCAATGGCCGCCGGCCTCAACGAGGTCGCCGCGGAAGTAGCTGTAGGCCGAACTGCCCTCATACACCAGGGTACCGCCGAAGGCGTAAGTGCCGGTGGCGGGGTCAACCTCGGGTTCCTGCACGTAGAATTTGCTGGACACGCCGGTGTCACCGGTGCCGGCGGTCACCACACCACGGATGTTCAGGAACTTGCCGTTGTAGGCGGCGGCCTGCGAGGCGCTGTCGGGATGGGCGTACTGCATGGCGTAGATGCTGGTGAAGCCCACGGCGATGGTCTCGAAACCGACAGGCGCGTCACCCGGCAGGGTCACGGTCTGCGAGGCGGTGTCGGTGGCCTCGAGGTAGTAGTCGATCCGGGCGCCGGTGTGGCCGCCGGGGATGATGCCGGCATAGATGTCGCCGCCGGTATTGCTCATGGCCGTGGAGACCCAGGGCCCGGGAGACAGACCGTCGAGGTCGCTGTCCCGGTAGTAAAGTGTGGCCGTGGAGATCCCGTTATCATCGACCATGGTGGCCGAGATGGTCACCGGATCATTGGCTTCGGGCACCCAGTTGTCGGCGTTGATGCCGGAGATCACGGGCAGGGTGTCCCCGCCGGGGTTCTCCACCAGGTCGGTCTGGAAGCGGGGCTTCAGCTCGATGGTGCCGTTGTAGGTCACCACGGGGGAGGTCACCTGGTAGGTGTCACCCACATCCACGGCCCCGATGTCGATGCCGGTGGTGCTGTCGATGTAGACCAGGATGGTATCGCCCAGGCCGTCGGCCATGGAGAAGTTGCTGGTATTCTTGATGGTCACGGTGCCGATGGTGGATACCAGGGTGCCCACGGATTCGTAGTCGGCCAGGATGGCCGACATGTCCATGGGGGTGGGGGTCACGGTGTTACCGCTGGAGAGGACGGTGAAAGTCGCGGTGCCGAGTTGGATCTCGCCGCCGTAGGCACCGACGGTGCCGGTCACTTCGACGTCATCGCCCAGGGCGACCGGGGAGGGGTTCTGGTAGATGGAAATACCGCCGGTGGCGCCCTGGATGTAGTGGGAGCCGCCGCTGTACTGGCCGCGTTCATAGACGATACCACGCACGGTCACGATCTGCCCGGCGTAGGGGCTGGCCGGGGTACCGGCCGCGTCATAGACCTGAATGCTGTCGATGGCTGTGTACTGGGCCGAAGCGACGCCACCCAGACACATCAGGCACATGCTCAGCAGTGCCACGCCAAAAAGATGCTTTTTCATCCTTTCGGCCTCCTTTAAGCAAGGGTTCAAAGGCATTGTTCTCGCGCTCACTCGAGCTCTGGTGTCAAGTGATGGGACCCAAGTGGAAAGCGAGTGTTGCCCGGAGTTCCGGACGTGGAAACACCGACCCTCGAAGGCGGAGTTTCCGTTGGGGACCGGTTTCCCGGTCCGGTTTCGATGTCTTTTCCCCGGTGGAGCACCTCCTTGTCAAGATATCGTGGCAGGTTTCACGCATGCAAACCGGATCTCACTTGTGGCCAATAATTCTATCACAAAGTAACAGAACCGTGGGAAAAATGATGTAAATAAACGGTAATTTTTGGAATTTAGTGCCCAGGGGTCCCCAATTACAGGAAATCCGGCTTGATAAGGCATTGCCCGGTCATTTCCTCGGGTTGGGCCAGGCCCAGGATGCCCAGGACCGTCGGGGCGATGTCCGCCAGCCCCCACCGGCCTTCCCGCAGGGCATCCAGGCGCCCTTCCAGCCGCGGGTCGGCCACCACGAAGGGCACCGGATTGAGGGAATGCTGGGTGAAGGGAGCGCCGTCGGGGCCGATCATCTCGTCGCAGTTGCCGTGGTCGGCGGTGACCAGCCAGGTGGTGCCGGCGGCCAGGCTGGGGGGCATGATCTCGCCCAGCAGGCGGTCCAGGGTCGCGAAGGCCTTGACGGCGGCCTCGTAAACGCCGGTGTGCCCCACCATGTCCCCGTTGGCGAAGTTGACTATGATGATGTCATGACTGCCGGAGGCGCAGGCCTCATGGACCACCGCGGCCACCGCCGGAGCGCTCATCTCCGGCTGCAGATCATAGGTCGCCACCTTGGGCGAGGGGATCAGCTTGCGGTCCTCGTAGGGGAAGGGTTCTTCGCGGCCCCCGTTGAAGAAGTAGGTGACGTGTGCGTACTTCTCGGTCTCGGCCGTGCGCAGGTTGCGCAGGTGTTCACGGGCGAAGATCTCGGCCAGGCCGTTGCGGGGGTGGATGGGGCGGAACATCACGGGCAGGTCCATGGTCTCGTCGTAGGGGGTCATGCACAGGTAGTTGACCCGGGGGCGGTCGTCGACCGGGAAACCGTCGAAACCCTCCTGCATGAAGGCCCAGGTCAATTCGCGCGCGCGGTCGGCGCGGAAGTTCCAGAAGAACACGCTGTCGCCTTCGCCGACCGTGGCCAGAGGCTTGTTTTGCCCATCGACGATCACCGTGGGCTCGATGAACTCGTCTGTGATCTGGCGGGTGTAGGAATCGCGCACGGCCGTGACCGGATCGGCCGCCTGGCCCCCCCGGCCGTGGACAAGCATGTCCCAGGCCCTTTGCACACGGTCCCAGCGCTTGTCACGGTCCATGGCATAGTAGCGCCCGCACACCGAGGCGATGATGCCGGCGCCGATCTCTTCCAGCTGTCCGTCCAGTTGCTCCAGGTATCCGGCGCCCGCGTTGGGGTCGGTGTCGCGGCCGTCCATGAAGGCATGGATGAAGATGTCCTTGATGCCGGCCTTTCGGGCCGCGCGCACGATGCCCACCAGGTGGTCCATGTGGCTGTGCACCCCGCCCGGGGAGACCAGGCCCAGCAGGTGCAGGCGGCCGCTGCCGGCCAGGGTGCGCTTCATGAAGGGGACCCACGCCTCGGCGGCCTCGAACTCGCCGTTGCCGAAGCTGTTGCCGATGCGGATCAACTCCTGGGGGATGACCCGGCCCGCGCCGATGGTCAGATGGCCCACCTCGCTGTTGCCCATTTGCCCCTCGGGCAGCCCCACCGCGGGCCCGCACGGTTGCAGGGTGGTATAGGGGAAGCGCTTGAAGAGCGATTCGTAGAAGCGGGGCTTGGCCCCCATGACGGCGTTGCCGACCTCGGCTCCGGGGCCGGTGCGGTAACCGACACCGTCGAGGATGCACAGTACGAGTCGGGGAGCGGAGGGGGTGGTCATGGTCATCTCCGTCAGGCGGTCAGGGTCCAGGGGGTAGAATCCAGATCTCGGTCTCGGACAGGGACATCAGGATCAGGCGTTCCACAGCATAGATGTCGCGCCGGGGATCCGCCTCCTTTTCGTGCCCGTCAAGGACGGTGAAGATCGATCCGGCATGGAGGATCGACCGGGTGATCTCGCGGCCATCAGGCAGCAGTTCGGATATGCGCAACCCGCCGCGGTGCACCAGATAGCGGCCCGTCCGGTCCGGATGCAGGAGCTGGTTGGCCAGCAGGGGTATGACGTCCGCCCGCCGGGGAGGGCGGTCGCCTTTTCCCTGGTCAGCGGGCAGAGGGTGTTCTGCCCGGGTCAGCTGGAGTAATAGTCCGGAATCCATGGCGGAAGTATAACCTGAGGAACCGGATCAGGAAATCGCGGGATGAGGAGAAATAGCGCCGTTTTATTTTGATACACGATTGACATATAGGAATTTTTCCGAGATAATCATCACGCTCGCCCAACCCCGGAATCAGGGAAGCCGGGGCTCCTATCCAGGAAATGAAATCAGAAGCTCTACGCAGTCGCAGGACTGCGGGTATACGGGTGTCCATGCACCTTGCCGGCATTTTCGTTTGCAGGCCTTCAAAGTGTGTCATGGGAACATGGTGGAAAGGAGGATGCGCGCCCCGGTCGCGCCGCGGGCGGGCGGTAGGAATTGGAAATATCCAGAAGCACGGTTTTGAACAACTTTAGCAACGGGGGGAAATCACATGCGTGAATTCCGACAGAAGCATCTGCTGGCAATCGTTCTGCTGGCGTCGATGATGATCGCGGGGGTCGTCAGCGCCGCGACCATCAATGTTCCCGCTGATTATGCCACAATCGAGGCCGCCATCGCCGCGGCCGCAGCGGGGGATACCATCCAGATCGCCGACAACACCTACACCCCTAGCAGCGGTCTGGTCATCAACAAGGCCTTGACCCTCAACGGACAGAGTGAGGGCGGGGTCATCATCAACATTCCCACGTCCCAGGTCTACGGGATTTCCGTGAACGCCTCGAACGTGGCCCTGAGCAACTTTACCCTGGTGGCCAACACCACCAATGAGCAATATCCCATCCATGCCAGCGGCACAAGCAATCCGCCCGGCGGCTGGGATTACCTGACCATCCAGCATGTCACCATCCAGGGGGCGCACAAGCGGGCCGGGTTCGATGTGCACGGCTACAACCATGTGGTCCTTTCCTATCTCACTTCCAAGGACGCTACTGACGGCAACGGGGTTCAGGTCACCGGTTGTGTTGATGTGGATATGGACAATATCACGACCTCAAGCAACGCGTGGGGGAGCATCGCCATCTACAGCTCGGGTCCTAGCTACCTGAACCGGGGCTCCGATGACATCTATATCGACGGCGATACCTGCAGCCTGGGCGAGCAGAACCTATACAACCAGGACGAGTTCGGGCTGTTCAACACCAACATCGTGGTCAACGGGTACGAATACCTGGTGCGCAATGCGGCCGTGGTGGGCTACGACTTCTACCAGGACACCCTGGCCGATGCCGAGGCGGCGGCCCTGATCGGTGAGGGCACGGTGCCCGGCTATTACATCGAGACCATCGCCGGCGGGACATTCACCGTGCCGGCGGGCCTGACCATCCAGGCGGCCATCGACGCGGCCGCTCCGGGTGACGCCATCGTGGTGGAGGGGGGGCATTTCGAGGAGCAGCTCCATGTGACCAAGGACAACCTGACGGTCACCGGGGCCGGGGTGGATGTGACCTATATCGATTCCCCGGTCACACTGCCCCTCTTCTATACCTCGAGCGCCGACAACTATCCGGTTGTCTTCGTGGACGGTGTGGACGGCGTGGTCTTCGCCGACTTGACCCTCGACGGGCTGGGGCGCGGCAACGGCAACTACCGCTTCCAGGGCTTCGGCTTCTACAACGCCGGCGGCTCGCTGACCGATGTCCACGTGGCCAATGTCATGGACACGCCCTTCAGCGGCGCCCAGCACGGCAACGGCGTCTACTGCTACGCCGACGACGCGGCGGGGCACGTTTTCGCCATGACCGACGTGCTGGTGGACGGTTTCCAGAAGACCGGCGTGGTGGTCCATGGCGGCGGCTTGCAGGCGAACCTATTGAGGGTCACCTGCACAGGTCAGGGCCCCACCGATGTGACCGCCCAGAACGGGATCCAGGTCTCCGGCGGGGCCATCGGGGACGTAAAGGACTGCAGCGTCACCGGCGTGGCCTGGATCGGGGACACCTGGACAGCTACTGGTTTGTTGGTTTTCAGTTCGGCAACGGCCGATTTTAAAGGCTGCACGGTTGATGGGTCCCAGACCAGTATCTACTTCTCCGATGGCAGTGGATCGTTCGACAGCGGATTGGTGACCAATCCCATAGGTGATGCCCTGTATGCATACAGCGGCGGAGCCAAGGCCAAGGGCGCCCCTCGGGTCCTTCCGCAACCCTTCGACGGGGAAGCCCCAGGGGCGAACAAGGCCCCGGTTACCGTGTCAATCGACGGTAGTACCTTCATTGGCACGGGGGCGACTGATAGCTGGGGCCCCACGGGATATGGCTCTGGTCCGGTCAACTTCACCGTGACCAATTCCGAGGTGACAGGTTGGGACTGGGGGGTGGTGGCCTACGATTACGGCGGCGCCACTTTCAACACCGCCGTGCACCAGTGCAACATCCACGGCAACACCAGCTACGGGTTCTATTCCAACGCCACGACCACCGCCGATGCCACCTGCAACTGGTGGGGAAACATCAGCGGTCCGAACGATTCCCCCTTCAACCCCTCGGCCGGCGACGCCATCACCGGTGACGTCGCTTACGCGCCCTGGCTCGACGGCGTGGGCGGCAACTGCAACCAGTACGGCGACAACAACATCGCCGCCCTGGACGCGGACCATTGCCTGACCCCGTCCAACACCTGCGTGATCATGCCGGTGGTGTTCAACCGCCTGGACTCGACGCCTTCGCGTGGGATCAGCGTGACCTTCCAGCTCAGTCCCGAGCTGGTGCTCTGCACCCCGGATGTCCCTACCGACATCAACGTGGCCACCGGCAGCGGTTCCTGGGCCGACGGCTACGGCAATCTGAACCACCAGATCATCGACAACGGCGGCGGCAGTTATACCGTCGACCTGGCCATGCTGGGCGATCCCTGCGGGCCCACCGGCGGTGGCGACCTGGTCTACGTGGACGTCGCCAAGGCGGCGGGCGTGACCGCCGATGCGACCGGGACCCTGACGGTGACCGATGTCATCGTGCGCGACTGCGACAACGCGCCGTTGCCGGGCATCCCCGGCGCGCCGGGACACGTGACCATCGATTTGACCAACCCGCCGGTGCTCGCGGATCTGACCGCGACCCAGGTCAAGACCGGCAACGACAGTGACGGCACCACCAAGATCACCCTGAACTGGACCGCCCCCGGCGGCGACGCTGACTTCATCGACATCTACCGCAAGGGCTTCGGGGACTATCCGGAGTATGACGATGGTACCGGCGCCGTGCCCACCGGACCGGTGACCACGGCCAACGGCTGGGTCCTGGCCGGCACCGTGGCGGCCACCGCGACCAGCTTCGTGGACGAACCGCCCACGCGGGACTTCTGGTACTACGCTGCCTACGTGACCGACACCTGCGGTAATGTCTCGGATGCTTCGGCCATCACCGGCGGCACCCTGAACTATCACCTGGGCGACGTGCACGACGGGACCACAGCCGGCAGCGGGGACAACCTGGTCTCGACCAGCGATATCTCGCACCTGGGTGCCAACTACGGCATCACCGTGGCTTACGGAGGCGCGTTGAACTATCTGGACGTCGGTCCGACCACCGACTACAGCGTGGATGCGCGGCCGACCACGGACAACAAGGTGCAGTTCGAGGACCTGATGATGTTCGCCATCAACTACGGCCAGGTCAGCAAGATGTTCGGGCATCCGGCTCCGGCGGCGGCCAACGCCCTGGTCCTGGATATCAACGCGCCGGACGAGCAGGGGGATGTCCTGGAGGCGGCCATCACCATGAGCGGCGACGGGCAGATCCAGGGCCTGAGCGTGCCTTTGGTCTGGAACAGCGCCGCGGTTCAGCCTGTGGGTATGAACCCGGGCGATCTGCTGGCCGACCAGGGCGGCTTGAACCTCGTGGCTTCACCCGAGCCGGGCACCGTGGACGCGGCCCTGTTCGGGATCCGCAATGAGGGCATCAGCGGCAATGGCCTGCTGGCCACCGTCAGGTTCAAGCGTGTGGGTCCGGGTGAACCCGGCATCGCCCTGGGTGATGCCACCGCCCGCGATGCGGCCAACAAGGCCGTCATGCTGGACGGTTCGTCCCATGGTCCGGATCTGGGCGCGGTGCCCATGGTCTCGGTCCTGAACAGGAACGTGCCCAACCCGTTCAACCCCAGCACGACCTTCTCGTTCGTGCTGGCCCGGGCGGGCCACGTGACCCTGAGCGTGTACACGTTGCGCGGGCGGCTTGTGTGCTCCCTGGTGGATGAAGCCATGGAGGCCGGTCCCCACACCATCAACTGGAACGGCACCGATGCCGCCGGTCGTCAGGCGTCTTCGGGGGTCTACCTGGTGCGGATGATCGCGCCGGACAGGACCCAGTCGCGCCGGATCACGCTGGTGAAGTAACCCTGCAACCTGTGGGCGGGCGTCATCGTGGCGCCCGCCCCGCCTCCTTTGAAGAAGCGGAGAAGTATCATGTTGGACAACACCATCCGGTGGATTGGCGGGGCGGCGGTGCTGGCTCTGGTGCTCGGGGCCTTGCCGGCGTCGGCCCAGAATCCGAACCTGTACCTGACGCCGGACTCGGGAGGTTTTTCCTGTGGGGGCATCTATGCCCTGGACCTGATGATCGATGACACCATCACCGACCTGCAGGGGGCTTCGCTTGAGCTGGTTTTCGATGACTACATTCTGACCCCCCTGACCGTGAGCGCGGGGGCATTGATCAACGGAGCGTCCTGCCCTCATTATGCCAACTGGACCAACGAAGGCGCAGGCGGGAGCACCATCACCGTGGACATCGCCACCCTGGGCTGCTCGGTGGCGGGGCCGGGCTCGATTCTGCACCTGACGTTCGAGGGCTATCACAAGGGAACTTCCACCGTGAATTGCGCAAGCGGGGTTCTTCGCGACAGCAACAATCAGGATATCCCCTACACCTGCGGCGAGGCGTCCATCTATTACGACTGTGTCGTGGATGACCAGGCGCAGGCCTGGGGCGCGGTCAAGGCTGTTTACCGTTAGGAGCATCATGCCGAGCGTATCCAGACGGATTTTTGTGATTGCGGGGTGCCTGCTCTGCCTGGGTTGGGGGATTGCCCGGGCGGATCAGGCCACCGCCGACGCGGACACCTTGCAGGCGGCCTTGACGTCCCCTGCCGGCCCCGGACCGGCGCTGGTCCAGAACGGGGATACCCTGACGGTCCGGCTCGAGATCATGGCCTCAGGCCCTGCTTTCAACGCTTTCGATGCCTACATCCGGTTCGACCCGGCGGTGCTGTCGTTCCTGCCGCCGGCCTCCCAGCAGGACCAGGTCGGCCCCCTGATGAGCGAGGCCTGCAACCAGTCCTTCCACCTGTTTTCCCAGGCGCCGGACAGCATGACGCTGGAGATCAACTTCAGCCTGCTTTGCGGAGGGGTGTCGGTCACCGGGCCGGGGGTCGCCTACCAGGTGCGTTTCCGCTGCCGGGACGTGGATGCCTACACGCGCCTGGATTTGTTGACGGAATCAGGCAGGATCACGCGTTTCTACGACAACGGATACTACGTGGAACCACTGGCTTTGACCCCCCTGCTCGTGCAAGCCGGAGCGGGTGCGGCTCCGGCGCAGACACCGGGTGGGCAGGGGATCCTCCTGCGCGCCGCGCCCAACCCATTCAATCCCCGCACGGTGTTCTCGTTCCATCTGCCCCGCAACGGCAGCGTCAACCTAGCCGTGTACGATGTGCGCGGGCGCAGGGTGCGCCGGCTGCTGGATGAAACCCGCGGTCCCGGCCCTGGGCAGGTTGCCTGGGACGGGCGTGACGATGCCGGGCGCCGGGTGGAGGCGGGGGTCTACTTCGGCGTGGTGCACGCGGCGGGTCTGACCGGCCGGACCGAGATGACCGTCCTGAAATGATACGGCGCGACCCCGGTTTCCCGGGGCCGCGCGCCGCATGCAGTCATGGTCGGCAGTCAGGTCATTTGACGAGGGTCATGCGCTTGGTCATGCTGAAATCCCCGGCTTGCAGGCGGTAGAAGTACACGCCGCCCGAAACCGCCCGGCCCGCGTTGTCTTCCCCTTGCCACACCACCTCGTGTCTGCCTGCGGCCATGGCCCGGCCCTGCAGCAGGGAGCGGACCAGCCGTCCGCGCAGGTCGAAAACATCCAGTTGCACGTTCGCCGCCCGGGGCAAGGCGAAGGACAGCCTGGTCATGGGGTTGAAGGGGTTGGGTACGGGGTCGTCCAGGGCGAAGGCGGTGGGCAGGGCGCCCGGATCCGGGTTTTTCTCTGCGGGCCCGGCCTCCAAGCCCTGCAACTGCCAATCCCCGAACGATTTGGCGGCCACGCCGCCTGACGATTTCTCGAAGGTGAAGGAATCCAGATCCATGATCTCGACCACAGAAGCGCCCACCCCGACCTTGTAGATGTACATCCCTGTCGGGGCGCCGGCGGGCACGTCCTGCACGAGGCCGGTCCGCGCGATGCTGCCCCCGGGGAACAGGGTCACCGGAACGGTCGTCAGCAGGAGGCCCGAGTTGTCCGGCAGGATGGCCTGGATGCCGACGGTCGCCTTGACGCTCGAGGTGGAGATGTTCTCGATCTTCAGGTCGTAGGTGAAGGAGCCTCCGGCTGCGGGAACGACGATCGGAGTATCGTGCGGGGTGAGGGTGACCATCAGGTTGGAGCCGGAGCCCAGGGTCATGTGGGCGGGGACGGTCAGGGTGGGGTTGACCACGTCGTTGGAGGTGATGACGATCCCGCTGTCGAACACCGGACCGGTGCTGTTGATGCCGTTGGCGTTGTCCACACCGGTGAAGGTGACATCAAGGTCCATGCTGCCCCCGCTGGGTACGACCCCGCTGGTGGGCTCGACGATCAGCCAGTCGGAAGGAACACCGATCAGGTACTGGATCTCGTTTTCGGCGAGTTCCTGCATGTCCTGGATGTCGTCATAATCGCGGTCACCGTTGAAGTTCATGAACTCGAAGGTGTTGCAGATGGCGTTCTGGCCCTCATTGATCACGATGGCGCTGTCGGAGCTGTAATCGAAATGAGCCACTTCGATCGAGCCGGGCAGAACGTCCACAGTGCTCCCGTCGATGCCCCACTGGTTGTCGGTCCAGTATTGGTAGGGATACAGATCATTGGGGTCGTTGAACAGCGGGTGGGAGCTATCGCTGGCATAGACATTCCGGGGCACATCGAAGGAGGACAAGAAGCTGACTCCCATCTGAGCGAGCAGCGGGTGGTCCGGATAGTTGAACATGTCCCAGGCGAAGAAGATCGTCTTCTTCCCCATGGCGATGCGGTTGCTCAGGATGTCGAGGTCGTAGTTGGAGAACCAGGCCTGATAGGAGTTGACGATCACCAGGTCCCAGTCCGTTGTCGATTCCAACTCGTTGCTGAAATCGGCCATGGTGGTCACCAGGGTCCGTGCGAGTCCCATGTCGCCCAGGGCGGCGTCGAAATACCTCGTCGCCGGGCCTTCCTCGTAGACGAGGATATTCTGCAGGTCCGAAGCGTTGATGCCCTCGGTGTAGACGCGTTTGCCGAACTTGGGCGTCGTCACGGATTTGGCGTTGCCGGGTTTCTTGTCGGCCGCGGGGGCGGAGGGGAATTCCTCCACCTGGAACTGGACGGAGGGCCCGAGCAGCTTGTACATGCTCTCGCTGGTCAAGGCGACCGAGAAATCCAGCTCGCTGCCGCCGGTGTTGCCGATGGTCAGCTTCCTGGTAACCGACTCCCTGACCGCAACGACGGCCGACAGGGAATCAGGAGAGGCGGTGATGACCGGAGGCACGAGGGCCGTGCCGGTCAGGTTCACCGTCACCTCGGGTTGATCCAGGTCGTTGCTGGTGATGGTCAGGGTCCCGCTCTGCATCCCGGCCGTGGTGGGGGCGAAGGTCACGTTGACGCCCTGATGCCCGCCTATCCCCACATCGAAGGGGCCGCTCGCATCCACCGTGAAGGCGGGGTTGTCGCTCACGATGCTCGAAACGGACATCAGGCTGCAGCCCAGATTGTTGATGGCGAGGGTCTGGGAAACGGAAGCACCCACGAAGGGGGTTCCGAAATCCATGTCCAGGGGGTAGACCGCGATGTCCGGGTAGCCGATGAGGTCCAGGTGAACGGGGACGGCGAGGTCCCGGTTCAGGGGGTCGTTGCTGAGGAAATGGATCTCGGCATCGAAGGCGTCGCCGCAGAGTTCCGCGGCCGAGAAATCAGCGTAAACATCCATCGATTCGCCCGGTGCGAGGCTTCCCGAGTCCGGGGATACGGTCAGCCACTGCGGGGTGCTCTGGAATTGTATGGCCAGGTCTTCGTGGAGATATTCCGTGTTGTAGGCCACCAGCAGGCCGTCGGTACCGTCTTCGTTCTGGATGCCGACGGTGCATGAATTGTTATACGAGCCCAGGGTCAGATACTGGAAGACGATCTTCCCGCCGGGATACAGCAGGACCTGGAAATTGAAGGGTCCCGAGCCCCAGCGCCCGAAGTTGTCGTACTGGATGATCATCCTGGATCCGTCGAAATAGTAATAAACTGTACCACCATAGCTATAGGCATCGAGATCGTCCCAGTAGGGGGCGATCATGTTGCCTGGAGCCGCAGGGCTGGGGAGGGGGCCGTTCCACCAGTAATTGGCTGTGCTGGTGAAGCTGATGAACCCGTTGGCGCAGACCCGGAACTGGTCGAAGGTGTTGCCGTAGTAGTTGAAGTCGAAGCCCAGGTCGAAGGGCCCGCCAGTGCAGTCACCGCAGTAGCTGATGGCGACGGCTCCCACGCTGGAGATGTCCATCCAGTCGAAGACCGGTCCGTCGGCCTCGTCGCTGTCCTTCCAGAGGTAGCCGTACGCGTCAGGCCCGCCGCTGCCCAGGACCACGGCCTGCCCCCGGGGAAGATCGGTTTCGCCCTTGGCCGCCGGCTGGAAATCATGCGCCTTGGCCGCGTTGACCAGCAAGGGCTCGGGGAGGGAGAAGTCCAGGATTCCGGAACCGGTGTTGGAAATGGTCAGGGTCTGGCGCGATGTCTGACCGGTCTCCAGGGTCTCTTCCAGGGAGGAGGGGGTGACGACCATGGTCGGCGGCCCGGTCGTGACGGCGCTGGCCCAGTTCGAGACCGGCCCCATGTTGCCGTAATCATCCACGGCCCTGATGGCGAAATCATAGGAAGTGCTGAAATCCAGGCCGGTCACGCGGAAGCTCTCCGTGCTGCCTGCAACCTGGGGATCGGGCTCGCCGGTCACCTCGACGGCGTCGTCCCAGGAAGTCCCCGTGGTGGAATACCTCATGTCGTACGACGAGGCCGTCCCCACCGAGCCGTCGTCCCCGGTGGCGGTCCAGGAAAATTCCAGCCAATCGCCCCCGACCTCGGTCACCGCCAGATCCGAAATGGCGTCGGGCAGCGTGGTGTCGGGGTCGGCGATGGCCATGGCGACGTTCAGACGGCCGCCGGTGGCGCAGAGTCCGTCGAGTTGCGGCAGCACGTCTACGGAATTGAAGATCAGGTTCTTGGCCTCCTGGACTCCCAACTCCGGAAATCGCCCCAGCACCAGGGCGAAGGCGCCCGCGACATGGGGGGTGGCCATGGAGGTGCCGCTGTAATAGTCGTAACCGTTGTAGAGGACGGTGCTCAGGATATCCACGCCCGGCGCGGCCAGATCCACGCTTGTCGCACCATAATTGGAGAAATATGCCACCTCGTCCCTGTTGTCGGTGGCCAGGACCGACACCACGTTGGGGACGTCGTAACTGCTGGGGTAGACGGGAAAGACGTCGTTGTCGTTGCCGTAATCGTTTCCGGCGGCGGCGACGAAAATGATGCCGGCGTCATTGGCATCGGAGATGGCCGCTTCGAGGGAGGACGAGTAGGATCCTCCGCCCCAGCTGTTGCTCAGGACGTCGGCGCCCATCATGACCGCATACTCAACGCTGGCGATGGCGTCGTCGGTCCAGCCCCCGCCGGACCAGTCGAGGAACTTGATGGCCATGATGGAGACGTCCCAGTTCACCCCCGCCACGCCGATGCCGTTGTCACCGACGCCGCCGATGGTGCCGGAGCAGTGCGAGCCGTGCCCGTTGTCGTCCAGGGGATCGCCGTCATTGTTGACGTAGTCATAGCCGTGGTAGTCGTCGATCAGGCCGTTGCCGTCGTCGTCGATCCCGTTGCCGGGGATTTCCCCGGGGTTGGTCCACATGTTGTCCGCGAGATCCTCGTGGTTGTAGTTCACGCCGGTATCGATCACACCCACGATGACATCGCTCGTGCCGGTATAGACGGACCAGGCCTCCACGGCGCTGATATCGGAGCCGGGCAGCCCCCCGTTCTGTCCGGTATTCTGCATGCCCCAGAGGTCGTCGAACCGCGGATCATCGGGAACCGTAAGGGCCTGGCACCTGTAGTTGGGTTCGATGAACGCCACGGCGGGGTCATCGGAATACCTGTCAACGGCCTCGGTGACCGTCGTCCCCTTGAGGCTCAAGACCTGGACGGAAATCCGGTCGAAATTCCTTACCACCTGGGCATCCAGGTCGCCCAGGATCCGGTCCATGGAGGCCGCGGAAATCCCCGTCTGGAATCTGATCAGGACCTCGCCTTCCTTGAACTCGGGGGTGGTGTTCTGGGCTAGGGCGGGAAGCGTCAGGATTTGGCATGTCAGGACAAAAAGGCAAACCAGAATGGAATAGCGGCGCATACCCAACCCCCTGTTGAAAAAATCAGCCCGGAACCTGGCGCCGGATGAAATGCAAGCGGGGGCACCAGAAAATCCGGAGCGGACCTGAACGTGAATCCATAAGCCATGAGATCCTAGCATATTACTTTTAATTTTTCCAGTTCAAACGGGGTGTCCCTGGATCGGGATTGACACGTTGTCGCCTGCCTTGGATAGTGAATAAAGTCATGGTCCGAAAATCCCAGCCAAGGGGGAAACATGAACTGGTATATCGAGGTTCTCAGGAAGTACGCGGTTTTCGAGGGGCGGGCGCGCAGGAGCGAGTACTGGTACTTCATTCTGTTCAATTTCATCATCATCGTGATGCTGGTGTTCGTCGATATGGTCCTCGGCACGAGCAGCCAGAGTACGAGTTTCAGCCTTTTTGCAGATCTATACTCCCTTGCGGTGCTGGCGCCGACCCTGGCCGTGGCCGTGCGCAGGTTTCATGATATCGGCAAGAGCGGCTGGTGGGTTCTGGTGGGGTTCGTGCCTTTTGTGGGTTCCCTGGTCCTGCTGTATTTCATGGTCCAGGACAGCGAGCCGGGGGACAACGCCTACGGGCCGAATCCCAAAGGCGTCACCGCGTAGTCGTACGCCGGTCCTGTTACAGGTACTTGCGTAGCACCCGCTTGATGGTCATGCCCTGGACGAGGATGGAAAAGAGCACCACGACGTAGGTGCTGGTCAGGATCAGGTCGCGCTCGGGGCTCGGGGGCAGGGAGAGGGCCAGGGCCACCGAGATGCCCCCGCGCAGGCCTGCCCAGGTCAGGATGCGGACTACGCCGCGGGGGAAGCGGTTGCGCAGG
>JANTFX010000064.1 GCA_024763215.1 Candidatus Krumholzibacteriia bacterium
GTGCCAGCCCGGCGGCCAGCTCCCGTTCATCTTCCAGTTCGCGCCGGCAGGCGGGGCAGGCCGCCAGGTGGGCGGCGATCTCGGCGGTGGCCACAGAATCCAGGGTCCGGGCCAGGTAGGGGGCGAGGTTCATCCGGATGTCGGGGCAGCTCTTCATGATCCGATCTCCTGTCGGCGATTCCCGCACTCCGCGCGGGGGGCCAGGTACTGGCGCAGGGCGTGACGGGCCCGGTGCAGGGCGACCTTGACCGCTCCCGGGGTGGTGTCCAGCAGCTCCGCGATCTCGGCCAGAGGCAGCCCCTCGCAGTAGTGGAGCATGACCATGGAGCGGGTGCGTGGCGGCAATTGTTCCAGGGCCGCGGCAAGGCTGTCGGGCAGTTCGGGCGCGGCGGCCGGTGCGGGGGCGGCCCGCAGGTTCGGCAGGGCATCGGGATCACTCCTGCCCCAGTGCTTGGCCACGAGCTTCCGGCGCCGCAGCTGGTCCAGGCAGAGGTTGTGGACGACCTTCAACAACCAGGGCCGGACGGCGGCGTCGGGCACGTGCCCGCCCCTGCGCCACAGGCGCACGAAAGCCTCCTGCACGGCGTCGGCCGCCTCGTCCGGATCGCCGAGGATGGTCACGGCCAGGGCGTAGGCGTGATCCTGATGCTCGGCGATGACGCCGCTGAAGTCCTGGATGCGCTCGTTCATACCGCCATAACGAACACGGCGGCCCGATGGTTACAGGCAGGAGGGAAAAAGAGGTCAGTCGCCGGCGGGGGCGATGATGACCAGGGGGTCGCCTGGGTTCACCGCCTGCCCGGGCTCCACGGGGATCTTCTCGACCGTGCCGTCGATGCCGGCGGCCAGCTCGTTCTGCATCTTCATGGCCTCGACCACGATGACCGGCTGGCCGCGCTTGACCTGCTGGCCCTCGGCGACCTTGAGTTCGACCACCAGCCCGGGGATGTCAGCGGTCAGGACCCCGTTGCCTTCATCGTGGTCGATGTCCGCCAGGGCCATGGCCCGCAATTCATCCACAGCCGTCATCGCGACCGGCCGCCCCCCGACGGTGGCCGCCAGTTTCCCCCTGCCGTCCAGGGCGGTCAGGTAGACCAGGAATTGCCGGTGGCCCTGGCGCAGGGACCAGGCCCGGCCGCCCAGCACAGGCCGGGCGTCCACGGGGCCGGACGGCCCTTCTGAGACCTGCATTTCCACGGCATCGCCGTCGGTGGTGATCTCGGCGGTGGTTTCCTGGCCGTCCAGGTTCAGGATGTAGCGTTTCTTCAGACGCACGGTGATCTCCCGGTCTAGGTGTTGCGGGTCATGGCCCGCAGGGCGTTCAGGTGCCAGTTGGCGTGGCACTCGGTGGCGGGCAGCCGGTGGGGGTCGGTCCCGCGCAGGCGCTCCTCGGACAGGACGGCGGCCGCGGCGAGGATCTCCCCGGTCCGTGGGTCCAGCCCGGGCAGCCAGCCGGCGGGGTCGAAGTGGTCGGCCACGAAGTGGGTGGTGTAGCTCCCGTCGGCGAACGACGGCTGGCTGATGGCCCACAGGTGGAAGGGGAGGTTGTGGGTGATGCCGTGCAGGGCGCTCTCTTTCAGGACCCGCCGCGCCCGGGCCAGGGCCAGCTCACGCGTCTCGGCCCAGACGATGAGCTTGGCCAGCATGGGGTCGTAGTGGATGGGCACGTCGAAACCCTCATAGACGCCGGTGTCCAGGCGCACGCCCGGCCCGCCGGGGACCGCCAGGGTCTCGATGCGGCCGATGCTGGGGGCGAAGTTGCGTCCGGGATCCTCGGCGTAGAGCCTGAATTCCAGCGCCCAACCGTGCTGGCCGAGCTCCTCCTGGCGGTAGCAGATCCCGCCTCCGCGGGCGATCTCGACCATGGCCCGCACCAGGTCCACGCCGACGACCATCTCGGTGATCGGATGCTCGACCTGCAGGCGGGTGTTCATCTCCAGGAAATAGAACGAGCCGTCCGGGGCCAGGATGAATTCCACGGTGCCCGCCCCCCGGTAGGAGATGGCCTCGGCGGTCTTGACGGCCGCGGCGCAGATCTCGGCCCGCAGCTCGGGCGTCAACGAGGGTGAGGGGCTCTCCTCGATGACCTTCTGGTGGCGGCGCTGCACCGAGCACTCGCGCTCGAACAGGTGGATGGCGCGGCCCGCGCCGTCGCCGAGGACCTGGACCTCGATGTGCTTGGGGTCGGTGATGTACTTCTCGATGAAGATGGCGTCGTTCCCGAAGGCCGCGCCCGCTTCGCCCATGGTCTCGCGCAGGGCCGTAGCCATGGCTTCAGGTTCCTGGACGATGCGCATGCCCTTGCCGCCGCCGCCCGCCGAGGCCTTCAGCAGCACCGGGTAGCCGATCTCCGCGGCGATCTTCGCCGCCGTGTCCGGGTCGGTGACCGGCTCGTCCGTGCCCGGGACGACGGGCACGCCGCTGGCGCGCATCTTGCGGCGGGCCGACAGCTTGTCGCCCATGACGGCCATGGAGTCGGCCGTGGGGCCGATGAAGACCAGCCCCGCAGCCTCGACCGCGCGGCTGAAGTCCCCGTTCTCGGACAGGAAGCCGTAGCCGGGATGGATGGCTTGGGCGCCGGTTTCCAGGGCGGCCTGGATGATCTTATCGGCCACCAGATAGCTCTCGGCCGCGGGCGCCGGGCCGATGGGCACGGCCTCGTCGGCGCACAGGACGTGCAGGGCCTCGCGGTCGACCTCGGAGTAGACGGCCACCGTGGCGATGCCCATTTCCTTCAGCCCCTGCATGATGCGCACGGCGATCTCGCCCCGGTTGGCCACCAGGACCTTGCTGATTTCCCTCGTCGAGGTTGTCGTCACCGGGTGCCTCCTAGAGCGGAATGTTGCCGTGCTTCTTGGGCGGCAACAGCTGTTTCTTGCCTGCGAGGTTGTGCAGGGCGGTGATCAGGTGGTGACGGGTCTCGGCCGGCTCGATCACGTCGTCCAGGTAACCCAGGCCGGCGGCGATGAACGGGTTGGCGTAGAGCTCGTTGTACTCGTCAACCAGCTTCTTGCGCTCGGCGTCCGGGTCCTCGGCGGCGGCCAGCTGCTGGCGGTACAGGATGTTCACCGCGCCCTCGGGGCCCATGACCGCCAGCTCGGATCCGGGCCAGGCGATGTTGTAGTCGGCGCGGATGTGCTTGCTGTTCATCACGTCGTAGGCGCCGCCGTAGGCCTTGCGCGTGATGACCGTCAGCTTGGGCACCGTCGCCTCGGCGAACGCGAACAGCAGCTTGGCGCCGTGCTTGATGATGCCGCCGTACTCCTGGTCGAGGCCGGGCAGGAACCCCGGCACGTCCTCGAATACCACCAGGGGAATGTTGAAGCAGTCGCAGGTCCGCACGAAGCGGGCGCCCTTGATGCTGCAGGTGATGTCCAGGACGCCGGCCTGAACCTTGGGCTGGTTGGCCACGATCCCCACGGGCTTGCCGTCCAGACGGGCGAAGCCGCAGATCAGGTTCTGGGCGTGCAGGGGCTGGACCTCCATGAAGTCCCCGTCGTCGACGACCAGGCGGATGACCTCGTGCATGTCGTAGGGCTTGCGGCTGTCGGTGGGCACCAGGTCGTTCAACGCTTCCTCCCGGCGGTCCGGTCGGTCGGTGGGCACGCTGCGCGGAGGATCCTCCAGGTTGTTCTGGGGCAGGAAGCTCAGCAGGCGCCGGGTCATCACCAGGCATTCCTTGTCGCCGGCGGCCATGAAGTGGGCCACGCCGCTGCGCGTCGAGTGGGTGCGGGCGCCGCCCAGCTCCTCGAAGGTCACGTCCTCGTTGGTGACCATCTTGATGACGTTGGGGCCGGTGACGAACATGTAGCTGGTCTGGTCCACCATGAGGGTGAAATCGGTGATGGCCGGCGAGTAGACCGCCCCGCCGGCGCAGGGGCCCAGGATGGCGCTGATCTGGGGGATGACCCCCGACGCCATGGTGTTGCGCCAGAAGATCTCGGCGTAACCGGCCAGGGATCGCACGCCTTCCTGGATACGGGCGCCGCCGCTGTCGTTCAGGCCGATGACGGGGCAGCCGTTCTCCAGGGCCTGGTCCATCAGGCGGCAGATCTTGCGGGCGTTGGCCTCGCTCATGGATCCGCCGAAGACCGTGAAGTCCTGGGCGAAGACGTAGACCTGGCGGCCGTCGATGCGGCCGCAACCGGTGATGATCCCGTCGCCCACGGGCCGGAAACGATCCATGCCCATCTCGTGGCTGCGGTGGCGCACGAACACGCCGGTTTCATGGAAGCTGCCCTCGTCCAGCAGCGCCAGGATGCGTTCGCGGGCGGTCAGGCGGCCCTTGGCGTGGATCTTGGCGATTTTTTCCTGGCCCCCGCCTTCCTGGGATTGCTGCCGCAGGTCCGCCAGGTGTTGCATCTGTTTCCGTCTCTTATCGGGCATCATGTCTTCCTTCGCTTGACCGGCTCGTTGTTCGTTGGAGGCGCTGCCCTCGGGCGCGCTCTCAGTGGGCACGCGGCTGGGCAGTTGCAGAATCTAGCAGATGGGAGGCCGTCAGGAAAGCATTGGATCAGGCCCGGCCTTCGAGGCGCTTGAGGTCCAGGCGGGCGATGGCCTGGGCCAGGTCGAGGTGGCTGCAGGGTTTGAGGACGAAATCCCGTACCCCGGCTTCCCGCGCCTGGCGCTCGTGGAAGCTGTCGTGGAAGCCGGTGGTCAGGATCACCGGCACGCCCGGGCGCACCTTCTGCATCTCGCGCACCAGGCGCACCCCGGACATGTGGGGCATGATCTGGTCGGTGATGACCACGTCGAAATCGCCCGGTGCGCGGGCGAAGGTCTCCAGGGCGGCCCTGCTGTCGGTCAACGTGGTGACATGGTGCCCCAGGCGCTGCAGGCCGCGGGAGAGGACTTCCGCGACCAGTTCCTCGTCGTCCACCAGCAGAACCCGCATCGGGTCCACCTTGAAGGCTCCGGATAGGGCGGTTTCATCATCGTCGGGCAGGGCCAACGGATCGTTGGCTTGGGTGACGGTCCAGGCGATCAGGGGGAAATAGATGGAGAACGTGGTGCCGGCTCCGACCTTGGACCGCGGGATGGTGACGCCCTGCATGTGGTCCATCAGGCGGCAGACGGTGGCCAACCCCAGGCCGGGGTCCTCCTCGGCAGGCTGCTTCCCGTAATACGAGCCGAGGATCCGGTCCAGGGACTCCTGGTCCATGCCACGGCCGTTGTCCTTGACGACCAGCCGCACGTAGCTGCCGGCCTCCAGGGGTCTGGGCACCGCCGGGACGGAGTGGGGGATGACCTCCTCCCGGAGGGTGACATGGATCCTGCCCTGGTCCTGGTGCATGGTCTCGGCCGCGATGCTGCACAGGTTCATCAGCACCTGCTGCACCCCGGTGGCCGAGGCCAGGACCGGCCCGCAGGGCTGCAGGTCGGCCTCGAGGGCGATGTTCGCAGGCAGGATGTCGTCCAGCAGCTTCACCGTGTCCCTGACGATGGGGGTCAGGTCGGTGGGTTTGCGGCCCAGGTCGGCCTGGCTGTAGAAGCGCCCCAGGTCCGCCAGGAGGTCACCGGCCATCCTGCCGGCGTCCATGACATTCTGCAACTCGGTGCGGGCCGCGGGGGCCAGATCGGCGACCCCGGACGCCAGGCGCGTATGCCCGAGGATGACCGACAGCAGGTTGTTCAGGTTATGGATGATGCTGCCGGCGAAGACCCCCACCGCTTCCAGACGCTGGGCCCGGGCCAGGCGCGATTGCAGGCCGTGGACCTGCTCCTCCCGCTCCCGGAGCCTGCTCTCAAGCTCCCGGTTCCTGGCGCGCAGACGATGCCACCGGACGAACTGGATCGCCACGACCGCGCCCAAAATGATGCTCAGCAAGAGGAGCCAGTTCACTTGCGACGTCCTCGGAAGGTTGCATTAACCAGATCACCCCGGCCTCGAGCCCGGGATGCAATCCTGAATCAATAATAAACGATTCCGGCCCCCGGGTCGCCAAAAAAACGTGGCGTTTGGTGGCCGGGCCCGGCGGGTTTATAATTCAAGCACATAGCCGAGACATGGTACCAGGCGAAAGGAAGGATCATGGCTTACCAGAACATCCTGACCGGGGTTTCCGATGGCGTGGCCACCGTGACCATCAACCGTCCTGAAAAGCTCAACGCGTTGAACAGGGCCACCATCGCCGAGCTGACGGCCTGTTTCACGGACCTGCAGGCCGACCCCCAGGTCCGGGTGGTCCTGGTGACCGGGGCGGGCGAAAAGGCCTTCGTGGCGGGCGCGGACATCTCCGAACTGGCGGGTTTGCGGGCCGACGAGGCCGAGCGGTACGCCCTGGATGGCCAGCGCCTGATGAGCCTCATCGAGGGCCTGGGCAAGCCCGTCATCGCCCAGGTGAACGGCTTCGCCCTGGGCGGCGGGTGCGAACTGGCCATGGCCTGCAGCCTGCGCTACGCGGCCGATACCGCCCAGCTGGGCTTGCCCGAGACGGGTCTGGGCCTGATCCCGGGCTTCGGCGGCACCCAGCGCCTGGCCCGCCTGATAGGCAGGGGCCGGGCCCAGGAGATGATCCTGACCGGGGGCATGGTCTCGGCGGACGAAGCCATGCGGATGGGCCTGGTCAACAAGGTCGTGCCGGCCTCCGAGCTTCCCGGGGCGGTCCTGAAGCTGGCGGCGAAGCTGGCGGGCAAATCCCTGCTCACCCTGCGGCTGGCCCTGCGTTCGGTGGGCGAGGGGCTGCAGATGACCCAGGACGGCGGTTGCGGCCTGGAGGCATCCCTGTTCGGGGTGGCCGCAGCGTCGGAGGACGCCCGGGAGGGCTGCACCGCGTTCCTGGAGAAGCGCAAACCCGAGTTCCGGGACCGCTGACCGGAAGTTGACAAAACACCAACATATTTTTTGGGAGCCGTGGGGCGGTCTGTTATGTTTGGTGCAGAAACAATTCATCCCCTACTGCGAGGTGATTCCCATGCCCAACAACACTGCTGTTGATGCTCCCTTCATGGAAGTCAACCCTGAGCTCTGCAAGGGATGCCAGCTGTGCCTGGGAGTCTGTCCCAAGAGCGTGATCGCCATCAGCGACAAGCTCAACAGCGCCAGTTACCACCCTGCTTATTACACGGGCTCCGACTGTACCGGCTGCGGGTTGTGTTACTACGCCTGCCCCGAGCCGGGTGCCATCCGCGTGGTCAAGCCCTAGGGGCCGCCAGCACGGTTTGACAGTTTTCGGATTCCTAACCACAGGAGATCGGCCATGGCCATACAATTCATGAAGGGCAACGACGCGATCATCGTTGGCGCCCTGGCTGCCGGTTGCCGGGCCTACTACGGCTACCCCATCACCCCGGCCAGCGAAATAGCACACGCAGCCGCCAGGCACTTCCCCGCCCTGGGCGGCGTTTTCATCCAGGCCGAGAGCGAAGTCGCGGCCATCAACATGGTCTACGGGACCGCGGGCATGGGCATCCGTACCATGACCGCATCGAGCAGCCCCGGCTTCAGCCTCAAGCAGGAAGGGCTGAGCTACTGCGCCGGCGCCGAGCTGCCCCTGGTCGTGGTCAACGTCGACCGCGGCGGCCCCGGCCTGGGCAACATCGCCCCCGAGCAGGCCGATTATTTCCAGGTGACCAAGGGGGGCGGGCACGGCAACTACCGCCTGATCACCCTGGCTCCCAACGGAGCCCAGGAGATGTGCGATCTGACCATGAAGGCCTTCGACCTGGCCGACAAGTACCGCAACCCCGCCTGCATCATGGCCGACGGCATCACGGGCCAGATGATGGAGGTGGTCGAGATTCCCGAGGCCAAGCCGGTGCCCTATGACCACAGCAGCTGGGCGGTCGACGGCACCCCCGCCACGAGCAAGAACCTGATCAGCTCCATCGTGCTGGAGCCCGAGGAGCTCGAGGCCCACAACCTCAAGCTGGATCGCAAGTACAAGGAGATCATGGCCAAGGAGGCCATCGCCGAGGAATACAGGACCGAGGACGCGGACCTGATCGTGGTGGCCTACGGCGTGGTCAGCCGCATCGTGTACTCCACGGTGGACCAGGCCCGGGCCGCCGGGATGAAGGTCGGACTGCTGAGGCTGGTCACCCTGTGGCCGTTCCCCAGCGAGGCCATCGCCGCCCACGCCGAGCGCGACGTGCGGTTCCTGGCCGTGGAGCTGTCCACCGGCCAGATGGTCGAGGATGTGAAGCTGGCCGTCGAGGGCAAGGCCCCGGTGCATTTCTACGGACGCTGCGGGGGCATGGTCCCCGAGGGGGCCGAGTTGATGGACGAGTACCGTAAACTCATGGAAGGAGTGGTAAACGCATGAAAGTCTACGAAAAGGCACCCTCCTTCTACGAGGTATTCGAGCGCAAGAGCGGGCCGGCCAAGCAGGCCACCCACTATTGCCCCGGCTGCGGCCACGGCAATGTCCACAAGATGATCGCCGAGGCCCTGGCGGATATGGAGCTGACTTCGCGCACCGTCCTGATCTCTCCGGTGGGCTGCTCGGTCTTCGCCTACTACTACTTCGACTGCGGCAACTCCCAGGCCGCTCACGGGCGCGCCCCGGCCGTCGCCACGGGCGTCAAGCGGGCCAACCCCGATTCCATCGTCATCTCCTACCAGGGCGACGGCGACCTGGCCGCCATCGGCACCGCCGAGACCATCCACGCGGCCAACCGGGGCGAGAACATCACGGTGTTCTTCATCAACAACGCCATCTATGGCATGACCGGCGGGCAGATGGCGCCGACGACCATGATCGGCCAGCGGTCCACCACCACGCCCCTGGGCCGGCAGGAGCACCTGCACGGCAACCCGGTGCGCATGTGCGAGATGCTCGCGACCCTGCCCGCGCCGACCTACATCGAGCGCGTGGGCCTGGGCAACAGCAAGCAGATCATGAAGACCCGCAAGGCCATCCGCAAGGCGCTGAAGATCCAGGCCGAGGGCAAGGGTTACAGCTTCGTGGAGATCCTCTCGCCCTGCCCCACGGGCTGGAAGATGGACCCGGAAGTGGCGCGCGAATGGGTGTCCAAGGAGATGGAGCAGGTCTTCCCCCTGGGCGTCTACAAGGACGAGAGCGGCAACGTGGACGAGGGGTCCTGGGACCGCACCTTCAAGCCCTTCGATACCGACGAGGTCAACACCTACCTGCAGCGCATGAAGACCAGCATGACCGAGGGCGAGGATGTCGTCCTGAAGGAGGATCTGCGCTGCAAGTTCGCCGGTTTCGGGGGCCAGGGCATTCTGACCCTGGGCCTGTTCCTGTCCCAGATCGGCATGCGGGCCGGCCGGCAGGTCAGCTGGTTCCCCGCCTACGGGCCCGAGATGCGCGGCGGGACGGCCAACTGCTCGGTGAACCTGTCCAACGAGCGGATCGGTTCCCCGCTGGTCGACGAGCCCAACGTGCTGGTGGTCATGAACCAGCCGTCCCTGGACGCCTTCGAGAAGACCGTTCCCGACGGTGGCACCATCATCGTCGATACGACCATCGTCGAGGGCAAGCCGGACGCCGAACGCCTGAACGCGGTGCTGATCCCGGCCAGTCAGATCGCCGATGAGGTGGGCACCCCCAAGATCGCCAACGTGGTGATCCTGGGCGCGCTGGCCGCGGCGACGGGGGCCTTCACGCCCGAGTTCTGCATGGACACGCTGCGCTCGGTCATCAAGAAGAAGAACCTCATCGACATGAACATGGAGGCGTTCCAGAAGGGTTATGAGTTCGTGAAGAACATGTGACCCGGGCCGCACGCCTGGTTCAGGGGGCCGGTCCGGGATTGCCCGGACCGGCCTTGTCCGTCAACACGGGAGCAGGAACATGATCATCGGCATACCCCGTTCACGAGTCCCCGACGAGTTCAGGGTCGGTTTGCCGCCGCGCATGGCCGGCAACCTGGTGCGCCGGGGCTGGACCGTCCTGGTGGAAAAGAACGCCGGGTTGGGCAGCGGTTTTCCCGATGCCCAGTTCGAAAAGGTGGGTGCGGTCATCTGCCACGATGCCGAGGAGGTGTGGGGCCGGGCCGACCTGATCCTCAAGGTCGACACCCTGGTTCCGGAGGAATACGAACTGGTGCGCCGGGGGCAGGTCCTGATGTCGGGATTTCATCTGGCGGTGGCCGACAAGCGCCTCCTGGACGTCCTGCTCCGGACCGGCTGCACGGTGATCGACTACGTGACCATCGAGGATGATCAGGGCCATCTGCCCGTGCTCAGGCCCATGTCCCAGATCGCCGGCCGCATCGTGCCCCAGATCGCCGCCCGCTACCTGCAGACCGATCACGATGGCATGGGGATCCTCCTGGGCGGAGCCCCTGCCGTGCCGCCGGCCGAGGTCGTGATCATCGGCGCGGGCACCGTTGGCCGCAACGCGGTGCGGGCCTGCCTGGGCGCGGGGGCCCGCGTGACCCTGCTGGACAGCGACCTGGACCGCATCAGCGAACTGGATTGGCAGTTCCCCGGCCAGGTCACGACCTTCCTGGCGACCGAGGCGACCCTCCGCAAGGTCTTCGCCTACGCCAACGTGGTCGTCGGGGCGGTGCTGGTGCCGGGTAGCCGCACCCCGCATCTGGTCACCCGCGAGATGATCGGCACCCTCAGGCCGGGCAGCCTGGTCATCGACATCTCGGTGGACCAGGGTGGTTGCTTCGAGACCAGCCGGCCCACGCGGCTCAGCGATCCCACCTACATCGTCGACGGGGTCACGCACTACTGCGTGCCCAACCTGCCGAGCCTGGTGGCGCGGTCGGCCTCGTACGCCCTGGCCAACGTCACCATGCCCTACATCGACCAGGTGGCCCGCGGAGTCCTCGCGGATCCTGAAACCATGCCCAGTGATCTGCGCCGGGGTGTGAACATCGCCGGAGGCAGGATCACCCACCCGGGCCTGGCCGAGCTCCAGGGCGTGGCCGCGGCGCCCCTGGCCCCTGAAACCGAACGGGAAGACCCATGAGCTGGATGCATATCTACAGGGATCGGTTGTGCACCCCCGACCAGGCCGTGGCCAAGGTCGCCTCGGGCCAGCGGGTCTACCTGGGCTCGGGCTGTGCCGCTCCGCATGTCTTGATCGACGCTCTGGTGGCGCGGGCGGAGGAACTCCAGGACGTGGAGATCATCCACCATCTGACCCTGGGTACGGCGCCCTACGTGGGCCCGGAGATGCGGGGGCATTTCCGGTGCAACGACTGCTTCGTGGGGGCCAACACCCGCGAGGCGGTCAATGCCGGGGAGGCCGACTACGTGCCCGTGCACCTGCACGATATGCCGCGGTTGTTCCGCCGCGGCATCGTGCCGCTGGACGTGGCCATGATCATCGTCAGCCCGCCCGACGAGCACGGCTTCTGCAGCTTCGGCATCGAGGTGGGGGTGACCAAGCCGGCCGCCCTGTCGGCAGACCTGATCATCGCCCAGGTCAACCGGGCCATGCCGCGTACCCTCGGCGACAGCTTCATCCATATCTCCAAGATCGATTGTTTCGTAGAGGCCGATGCGGATCTCGACGAGTTCCGCCCCGCACCGCCGACGGAAATTCAGCGCGCCATCGGCGGCCACGTTGCCAATCTCATCGAGGATGGGGCTTGCCTGCAACTGGGTCTGGGCGCCATTCCCAACGCCGTGCTGGAATTCCTGGCAGACCGCAAGGACCTGGGCGTGCACACCGAGATGTTCACCGAGGCCCTGCCCAAGCTGCTGGCCGCCGGGGTGGTCACCGGCGAGCGCAAGACCCTGCACCCCGGCAAGGTCGTGGCCGGGTTCATCATGGGCACCCGTGAGGTCTACGATTTCGCCCACGACAACGCCCTGCTGGAATTCCATCCCACCGATTACGTCAACCACCCGGGCAACATCGCCCGCAACGACAACATGGTGGCGGTCAACAGCGCCATCCAGATCGATCTGACCGGCCAGGTCTGTTCGGACTCCATCGGCGAGAAGATCTACAGCGGGTTCGGAGGGCAGGCCGACTTCATGCGCGGGGCGGCCCTGGCCAAGAACGGCCTGCCGATCATCGCCCTGCCCTCGACCACCGACGACGGCAAGCTGAGCCGCATCGTCCCGTTCCTGGATCACGGCGCGGGGGTGGTCATCACCCGGGCCGACGTCCACGTGGTGGTCACCGAGTTCGGCGTGGCCCACATGTTCGGGCGCAACGTGAGGCAGCGGGCCGAGGCCCTCATCGCCATCGCCCATCCCGATTTCCGGGAGACTTTGTTGGCGGCGGCCCACGCCCGGGGGCTGTTCGGGAAGCTGTTTCCCGGGGGCCTGCACTGATCTGGTCCGCGGTGGCAATGACGACGCCCTGGCCGGGACAACCTGCAGTATCCCCGATGTGGCGGTTTCGGCCACACTCAACCGGGAGTAGGTAATGAGAATCCACTGGGAAATCCTCTTCGGAATCACCCTGTTCCTGCTGTTGTTGTGTTCCTGCTCCCATGACAAGGTGACCCAGCCGGATCCATTGGTTGTGGACGCCCGGATCGTGATCGCGGGCGGGCAGACCTTTACCGGCAGCCAGGTGGTGCCGCTAACCATTGTGGCCGGGGTTGCGGACATCGACTCGGTCCAGGTATTCAATGTCGCCACGTCGGAAAAAGTGGACGGGAAGTGGTTCGTGATGGCCGGTGATTCCCTGGTGATCACGGCCTGGGACCTTGGTCCCGGTGAAGGTCCCAAGAGCGTCGGCGCCCGATTTGCGGCCCAAGGTTACAGTGTCTCCGAGGCGGTCACCGATGACATCGTCCTGGATCTGACCCCGCCCGACGTCCCTCCGGTTGTTGTTTTCCCCGCCAGCGAGGCCACCAACGTACCCTCTGCGGCCGCCTTGAACTGGACCCCCGCCCAGGACAGCCTGTGTCCGGCGGATGAGATTTCCTATGCCGTCTATCTGGGAGACAGTGAGCAGAACGAAGATCTGGTCTGGTCCGGGTATGGCACAGGCACCCTGCTTGGGGACCTCGGGCGCACAACGACCTGGTACTGGCGGCTTGTGGCCACCGATGCGGCCGGAAACAGTGATGCCGGTGTTCGGGGAAGTTTCACCACCTGGGATGTGGACCTGCCGGAGTTCAAGCTCCTGCCGGCCGGGACATTCATGATGGGGAGTCCGCCGACAGAGCCTCATTACTACGCCGAAGAGGAGCTTTTGCATGAGGTCACGCTTACCCGGCCGTTTTACATGGGGAGCATCAACGTCACCTTGGGCCAATTCATAGAATTGGTAAATTCCGCGATCGACCAGGGGCTGGTTACGATTGATGAAGGAGGTGTTTACGACAACTTGTCGGGCAATCATGAGAAGATCCTGGAATTCTCCATCGGTACGGTATTCGATTATCAGGCTGGAGGATATGTTGGGACTCATTGGTCAATTGCCCGGATTTGTGAAGATGTCAATTGGTTCGGGGCGGCGGGTCTTTGCGACTGGTTGAACCTCAAGGCAGGCTTCGCTACCGTCTATGATCGAGATGATGACTGGCGCTGCAACGGAGGCGAGGTTTACGGGGCTGTAGGCTTCAGGTTGCCCACTGACGCGGAATGGGAATACGGCTGCAGGGCCGGTAGCACCACGGCGTTCGCCAACGGGGACATTACCGGAACCGAATGCTGGGATCCAGTCCTGGACGAGATTGGTTGGTATTGCGGAAATTATGGGGACTATCCTTTTCTGCCAGCCATGAAAATCCCCAATGCCTGGGGCCTTTATGACATGCAGGGGGGGCTCAACGATTGGTGCTATGACAAATACATGCCTTCCATAGGTGGCTCGGTTACCGACCCGGTCAATGACACTGACGGTTTGTATCGCATTATTCGCGGGTCGAATGGAAGTTTTCCCGGCAGCATTTATGATTGTCGATCTGCGGCCAAGTCATATCGCGCACCTGACTCTACTGATGGATACTATTCTCTCAGGCTGGTCCTGGGATACGGCGCCTTCCTTGATCACTCCTGGGAGACAGGATTCAATAATCCGGGTCAGCCGTAAACGACGATTCACGAATGCGGTCCGAGCACACGATGGCGACCGGCCCGGCCTGCTTGTTCGACGTTGACATTTCGTCAACTTGGTGACAATTTGTCTGGAGCGAGGCGGGTCCTTGCCCCCTTTGTTACCGTCCACCCCCAGAAGGTCCCGGATATGACCGCTGATAACCCCAGGAAACACCCGGCCGCCGCTGGCTCTGCACTCCATTGTCCCCAGGACAGCCTGGAGGACGACGCCGCGGTGGTGCTGGTGGTCGACGACGAGCCCGAACTGTGCCGGGCCCTGTGCAAGCTCCTGACCCGCAACGGGTACCGCGTGCTGACGGCAGGCAACGGGGAGGAGGGCCTGGAGACTCTGCGCCGGGAGCAGGTGGACCTGGTGCTGACCGATTTGCAGATGCCCCGCATGGGGGGCATGGACCTGCTCAAGGCCGGGCAGGTGGTCTCGCCGGGTACGGAATTCGTCATCATCACCGGGCACGGAACCATCGAGACCGCCGTGGACGCCATGCGGGCCGGGGCCTATGATTTCATCGAAAAACCGTTTTCCACCGGCACGACGCTCAAGGTCGTGGACAAGGCCCTGGAGAAGCAGCGTCTGCTGGCTGAGAACCGCAGCCTGCGGGAACGCCTCGAGGAGATCAAGCAGGTCCACGACATCATCGGGGCCAGCGAACCCATGCGGCGGGCCCTGGATACGGCCCGCCAGGTGGCCCGCAGCACCGCGACCATCCTGTTGACGGGTGAGAGCGGCACCGGCAAGGAGGTGTTCGCCTCGGCGATCCACCGCTGGAGCGAGCGCGGCAGCCTGCCCATGATCAGGGTCAGCTGCGCCGCCCTGCCGGAGACCCTGCTGGAGGCCGAGCTCTTCGGCTATGAGCGGGGGGCGTTCACCGGGGCCGTGGGGCAGCGCCAGGGGCGTTTCGAGGCGGCCGACCACGGGACGCTGTTCCTGGACGAGGTGGGGGAGATGTCCCCGACGACTCAGGTCAAGCTGCTGCGCGTGCTGCAGGAGAGCGTGTTCGAGCGGCTGGGGGGGAACCGCCCCATCACGACCGATGTGAGGGTCATCGCCGCGACCAACAGCGACCTGGAGGCCATGGTCCGGGAAGGGAGGTTCCGGGAGGATCTCTATTACCGGTTGAACGTCATCAACATCGAACTGCCGACCTTGCGCAGCCGGGGCGAGGACGTGCTGCTGCTGGCCAGCCACTTCCTGCAGAACTTCAACCGCAAGAACGGCAAATCCATTTCCGGGTTCACCCCCGAGGCCGCGGCCGCCCTGCAGGGTTACTCCTGGCCGGGGAACGTGCGCGAGCTGGAGAACGCCATCGAGCGGGCCGTCGTGCTCAGCAAGGAAGACGACCTGATCGGCACCGGCGTGTTGCCGTCCTCGGTGGTCAACGGCCCCCAGCGGTACAGCAAGCTCGATATCGGCGTGGGGGTGACCCTCAAGGATGCGGAGATGGCGCTGATCCAGGCCACCCTGGACAGCGTGGGCGGCGACAAGGAAACGGCGGCCAGGATCCTCGGCATCGCCGCCCGCACCATCTACCGCAAGCTGCAGTGAGGGCCCGCCGTGCCCCCGGGCGTCTTGACCCCGGCCCGAAGCTGCGGCTATATTGCCGGTCCGCCCGGGCGGCAGCCGACCACGGCGCGAGAGTGGCGGAACTGGCAGACGCGCAGGATTTAGGTTCCTGTGGGGAAACCCGTGGGGGTTCGAGTCCCCCCTCTCGCACCATATTCGTCGCAAATCCCGGTCACACTGCGGCGGCGTCAGAGGCGCCGGACCGCGCAGATCAGCAGGAGCCAGGTTCATCATGACCCCCAAGACCCCCAATCCCCAAGCGGGGATCAAGACCACCGTCGAATTTCCCGAGCCCTGGGAAAGCGTGGTGAAGGTGGAGATCGAGCGTTCCGTGTTCGACGAGGCCTATGCCGGCAGGCTGCGCAAGGCCGTCAAGTCCCACCAGAAGCCCGGGTTCCGCAAGGGGAAGGTCCCGCGGGCGGTGGTGGAAAAGGAACTGGGGCAGACCCTGCGCGTCGAGACCATCGAGGACCTCGTGCCCAAGGCCTGGATGACCGCCCTGCTCGAACACAGGCTGGCCGCCATCACCGACCCCCATCTGGAGAACCTCCAGTTCGAAGACGGTCAGCCGCTCACCTTCGACTTGAAGGTCGAGGTCAGGCCCCAGGTCGAGGCCACCGGTTACGAGGGCCTGCCGGTCAAGAAGCGGGCGGCCGAGGTCACCGCCGCCGAGGTGGACCAGGTCATCGAGCGCCTGCGCGAAAGCCGCGCCACGTTCGAGGCCGTTGCGCGGCCGGCGGCCGAGGGCGACCAGATCCTGCTGGATCTGACACCCCTGGACGACGCTCCCGAGGGCGAGCAACCGGTCATCACCGACCAGCGTTTCATCCTGGGCGCCGAGAACAACCTGCCGGCCTTCAACGAGCAGCTCATCGGCTGCGAGGCGCATCAGGAAAAGGAAGTGGCGGTGGATTATCCCGCCGATTTCCCCAACGAGAAGCTGCGGGGCCGCACCGTGCGCTTCCGCTGCGACATCAAGGAAGTGGCGGCCAAGAAGGTGCCCGAGGCGGATGACGCCTTCGCCGCTACGGTCCACGAGGGCGCGACCATGGCCGAGCTGCGCGAGGAGATCCGCGCCGACCTGCTCAAGGAGGCCGAGCGGCGCATCCAGCAGGAGCTGGATCTGCAGATCCGGGGGGAACTGATCGCGCGCAACGATGTACCTCTACCGCCGTCCATGGTCAAGCGCTACCTGGAGGCGGGGCTGGGTGATTTCCACGCCCACAACGAGCGCCTGGGCCGGCCCGTTACCGAGAAGGACGACCAGGAGTACATGG
>JANTFX010000065.1 GCA_024763215.1 Candidatus Krumholzibacteriia bacterium
ACCGAGGCCGACCTGGGCGGGGACGTGACCCGCTTCGTGCAGCGGGATGATGTGCTGTACGTGCTGGTCAGCGACGCCTCGTTCATCACCAGCGTGCGCAGCTGGGATCTCGACACATCCACCCTGACGGTGCTGGACACCGGCAACGGCTATGTCCACGCAGACCTGGCCGTGACCGCCGCCGGCCGGCTGCTGGTGGCCGACCGCACCGTGGGGGCTGCGGGGGTGCGGGTTTTCGATACGGCCACCGGTGCGGAATTGACGGCTGGCGCCACAGATACCGGCCTGCCGCCCTTCATGTTCGTCATGCCCGTCAGCGGGGCGATCTCCCCGGTGCCCACGGTCCCGGCGGCGGCGTTGGCCATGGCCGCGCCCTACCCCAACCCGGGCAACCCCCGCACCCGCATCGTCCTCCAGACCACCCCTGGCGCCCGGATCACCGTGACCCTGGCCGACCTGCGGGGTAGGGCCGTCCACAGCGTGACCGTGACCGCCGACGGTGCGGGCCGGGCGGCCTGCGATCTGGACGGGGTGGACGACGCCGGCAGGCCTCTGGCCTCGGGCGTCTACCAGGTGATGGCCGTCCAGGGCGGGCAGCGGGCCGTGCGCCGGTGGACCCTGGTGCGTTGACGGGTAAATCCTCTTGCCAGGGCGGGTAATTGCCTCATTATTCATCCCATGACATGGGCCCCGTCGCGAGAGGTATCGGCAATGACGCGAATTTATACCCGCTCAGGTGATCAGGGCCAGACCTCCCTGGGGGATGGCACCCGTACCGACAAGTGCGCCCCGCGCATCGACCTGTACGGGGATATCGACGAGCTCAACAGCATCCTCGGCTGCAGTCTGGCGGCCATGGACGGTGGCGACCCTTCCCTGGGGACCTTGCGCGCGGCGGTGCGGGATATCCAGGCGGAGCTGTTCCAGGTGGGGACGGTGATCGCCGATCCCGGCCGTTGCCGCGCCCTGGCCGCGGACAAGGGGCATCCCTTCCCCGTGCGCAGCCTCGAAGTTCTCATCGATTCCCTTACCCGGGACCTGCCGCCCCTGGAGGCGTTCATCCTGCCGGGCGGCACCCCGGCCGCCGGTTTTCTGCACCTGGCCCGCACCGTCTGCCGCCGCGCCGAGCGCAAGGCGGTGGCCCTGGCCCGGGATGAAACCGTGCCGGCCGCGGCCATCATTTACCTGAACCGCCTGAGCGATTTCCTGTTCACGGCCGCCCGGGCCGCCAACGCGTTCGCCGGTGTGCAGGATGTCCAGTGGCGGCCATCGGGCCAGGACGGTTGAATGTTCGGGCTGATTTTTTTCCAGTCCTCGTCGAATAACGCCGGAGGTTCCGGGGTAGTCCCCGTGCACGGTCCCGGGGAACGGGACCGTGACCGTGAGCCGACACCCGAGGATCGGCAACGGGCCCGCGACCGGCGTGATATCCAGCTGTTCCTGTCCGGTGAGGATATGGGATTCGAGGACCTGATGAACCGTTACCGCCTGCGAGCCTACGCCACCGCCCTGAGCTTGACCGGCAACCACGACGACGCCATGGACGCGGTGCAGAAGGCCTTCATCAACGTGCACCGCACCCTGGACCGGTTCCGCCTGGATGAGCCGTTCTTCCCCTGGCTGTACCGCATCGTCCGCAACGCCGCGCTCAACCAGAAGCGCAACGAAGGGCGCCACCGGGGGGACGTGCCCCTGGAATGGGTCCGCAAGGGCGACGAGCGGCCCGACCCGTTGCGGCAGACGGAACTGGAGGATCTGCGCCGGCGGATCTGGACCCGGTTGAACGAGCTGCCCGCGGAGCAGCGCGAGGTCTTCGTGCTGTACCATTTCCAGGGTTTGAAGTACCGGCAGATCGCAGACGTGCTGCGGATTCCGGTGGGCACGGTCATGTCGCGCCTACATGCCGCCCGCCTGCAACTCAGATCCGCCTGCGGCCTGGAGGATGAGTCATGAGCGACCGGCGGCCGGGCGATCAGGAAGAGGCCCTGCTGAGCGCCTATGTGGATGGCGAGCTTTCCGCGGCCGAGGCGCAGCAGGTCGCCCGGCGGCTGGAAGAGGACGCCGACGCCCGCAGGACCGTGGCCGAGTTGAGGCGGCTCAAGGAACTGACGAACCGACTGCAGATCAAGGAACCCCCTGCCGAGGAGTGGGAGCGGTTCTGGCAAGGCCATTACAACCGTCTGGAACGCTCCCTGGGCTGGATCCTGCTGGCGGCGGGCCTGTTGCTGGTAGGCGGTTGGGGGGCGTTTTCCCTGTTGCGTTCCCTGTGGAGCGATGCGTCCGTGCCGCCGAGCCTGCGCTGGGGGGTGACCGCGGCGGTGGCGGGCCTGACGGTGTTGCTGATCTCGGTGTTCCGGGAACGCCGGCACAGAAGGAAGACGACCCGTTACAAGGACGTCGTGCGCTGACAAGTTCGCTGAAGAAGAGGTGCGCAATGGAAACCGACAACCGGACCATACCCGTGGTCACCACCGAGGCCATCGTCGGCAAGAGGATCGTCAAGACCCTGGGCCTGGTGCGCGGCAACACCATCCGCGCCCGGCACCTGGGCCACGACATCATGGCCGGACTGAAGAACATGGTGGGCGGTGAGATCACCGACTACACCAAGATGATCGCCGAGAGCAGGGAGGAGGCCCTGGACCGCATGGTGGCCCAGGCCATCGCCAGCGGCGCCAACGCCGTGGTCGGCCTGCGCTTTGCGACCAGCGAGATGATGGAACACGCCGCGGAACTGCTGGCCTACGGAACGGCGGTCGTCATCGAGGACGACTGACCGTCGCCTGTGATCATGAAAAAGCGGGCGTCCCCAGAGGGGGCGCCCGCTCGTGATTTCAACCCGGCCGTCATCACGGCCCAGGCGGCATCGCTACTCGTCGACCATGCTGATGGCGTCTTCCGGGCAGGCGTCCACGCAGGCCTCGCAATCGATGCACTCGTCGGGGTTGACCCAAGCTTTGCCATTGACCATGGAAATGACCTCGGTGGGGCAGGCCTCCACACAATCTTCACAAGCGACACACTTGGTTTCATCGACCTTCGCGGGCATGGTTCTTCCTCCTGGGACTTGGTGCACGGGTCACGTCATGCGACCGGAACTAGGTGAAAAGTAATCCATGAGAAGGATCTGTCAAATCGACAATGATTCTCATGAGCCATGCAACTTGTTCATTGCAAGGGAATTATGAATTCCCTGTCCGGAAGGTCAATCTTTTTTGCACAGGAAAGGCACCCGGGGGCCCGCATCGGCCAGCCACAGGGGCGGCCAGCACATGACCAGCAGCACCAGATCGCGGACCAGCAGCGAGATCCCCACGGCATGGCCGCCGTCGGTATGGAAGCAGCCGCAGGTGATGTCCAGGCCGCGGATCAAGGCCGAGCCGATGGCGATCATGAACACGACCGTCAGGCAGCCGGCGATCAGGGCGGCGCCCCGGCGGCACAGGCCGAGGATCAGGGCCGTGCCCGTGATCAGCTCCAGCAGGGGCAGGGCGTAGGCCATGGGATGGAGCAGGGGGTAGGGCACCAGGTGATAGTGGTCCACCGCGGCGGCGAAGGCGGCCGGATGCAGGAGCTTGTCCCACGAGGCGAAGACGAAGACGCCGCCGACGGCCAACCGGCAGAACAGGCCCAGCCAGCGCATCATGACCCCTCCTTGCCGGAGGCGGTCCCGGTCACCGGTCCCTGGGCCTTGATCCAGGCCTTGATGCCGCCGCGCAGGATGCGGACGTTGCCGTAGCCGCGCTCCTTCAGGCGGGCGGCGATGTTCGAGACCGGCACCAGGTTGCCGTCGCCGAACAGGATGACCGGATCGTCCGGAGCGAGGAAATCGAACAGGTCGAGCAGGTCGTCGTCGAAGGATGCCGCGCGGATCGGCACGGCGCCCGGGATGGTAGGAAGGCTGCCGGGCGGGGCAGGCCGTGTGTCGACGAACAGATCCTGGCCCTCGTCATAGAGGGCGAGGGCCGGACCGGGATCGATCAGCGGGGCGTCCAGCTCGAGGCGGTAGAAGGCCGGGTCCGCCCGCAGCGGCAGCCGGTCCGGGCGCAGGGCCCAGCTGGCGGCCGTGGCGGTCAGGGCGATGACCAGCAGCACGCCCGCTTCCTTCAGGGGCCTGCGCATGGCCAGGCCCCGCAGGACCTTGCCGGCCCCTGGTTGCCTCCGGGCACCCACGATGTCGTTACATCCTGATCATGTAGGTGACCGGGACGGTGACCTGCGGCATGGACGGCAGATCCGTCTTGATGATGATCGAGCCCTTGATCCTGCCCTTGGCCGCGATGGCCCGGGGGTCGTCGGGGCTGATGGGAGCACCCTTGATGGGGATGATGTGCACCCCGCCGGGGGCTTCGATGATCTCACCGATCTTGATTTCGGGCAGATCGGATTCCACGCCGAGGATCTTGAACTCATTGAGGTGTTCGAAGGCCTGGACCCGCATGTTGAGGTCGAACTTCAGCCGGTACCGGAAATTCAGCCTGGGGGGTGAAACCTGGATGGGTGAGCGCACGTCGGCCTTCAGCTCTATGTCCACCGTCGGCATA
The DNA here is from genome assembly GCA_024763215.1 of Candidatus Krumholzibacteriia bacterium. Lineage (GTDB taxonomy): Bacteria > Krumholzibacteriota > Krumholzibacteriia > LZORAL124-64-63 > LZORAL124-64-63 > JAHJTW01. The sequence continues at coordinate 4,545 of JANTFX010000065.1, forward strand.
TCCGGCAGGTTGGTCTGCACCCTCACGTTGTCGCGGTGGGACCCTGGTTTCATGCCGGCCGGGCGGGTGACCACAAGCTCGGCCTTGCGGGGGTCGCCGTCGATCTTGTTGTGGACCTCCACCTCGAACAACCCGTGCTTGGACCGGTCGGCCTTGATCTCCAGCTCCGGGGCGTCGACGGCTGTGAAGGTGGCCTTTCGGACAGCCTGCTCACCCTCGAGGGCCTGGGGAAACCCCAGGCGGCGGCTGGGGGGATCCACCAGTAGGGGCGTATGGACGTTGGCGGTCAGGATGACGTCGGACACGGGGGCCGCAGGATCGTTGGAGTAGATCTTGACCGTCTTGAACACCTTGCCGCTGAAGCGCTTGCTGTTGAACTCGATGTGCAGGGGGGCGGACTGTCCGGGACCCAGCTCCTTGATCTGCATCTCCGGCACGGTGCAACCGCAGTCGGCCTTGACCTCGCTGATGATCAGCTTGGCGGCGCCCTTGTTGGTGATGGTAACATCGAAGGAACGGGTGACCTGCTGCTGCAGGTCGCCGAAATCCCAGGATTGGGGCTTGACGTCGATGGTCTGACCCGCCGCGATCACGGGCAACAGGGTGGTCACACCCAGCAGGAAAGCCGGTACAATGAACATCTTGCGCATGAAACACCTTCCTTGCACGTGAGGGACTGCCGCCGGGGATAAAGAAGGGCGCCATGTCCGCAAGCTTCGACACACGACCACCAAAACATGAGCAGGAAGGGAAAGTTCCCGTTCGTAGCCCAAGGGTAATGTTGCCTTTTTCGCCCCCGGTGGCAAGTCCGCCCTGCAGGTTCGATCCCCCGCGGTGGATGCGGAATCGCTGAATCAGACTAGAATAATATGAATTACGGGAATCCAGGGCGAATTCAGGATCCGGGAGGTCCTTACATGGAGAAGCGAATCCACGACTCGATCACCGATCTGGTGGGTCATACCCCCTTGGTGCGCATCGGCAAGCTGACCGGCGGGCCCGCCGAACTGGTGGCCAAGCTCGAATACTTCAACCCTCTGGCGAGCGTCAAGGACCGCATCGGCCTGGCGATGATCGATGCCGCCGCGGCCGACGGGCGCCTGCGCCCGGGCGGCGAGATCATCGAGCCGACCAGCGGCAACACGGGCATCGCCCTGGCGTTCGTCGGCGCCGCCCGGGGCTACAAGGTCACCCTGGTCATGCCGGAAACCATGTCCCTGGAAAGGCGTATGATCATGCGCGCCCTGGGGGCGGAACTCGTCCTGACCGAGGCCGCGCGGGGGCTGCAGGGGGCCATCGACAAGGCCCGCGAGCTCCTGGCCGAGCGCCCCGCGGCATTCATGCCCGACCAGTTCGCCAACCCGGCCAATCCGGAGGTCCATGCCCGGACCACGGCCGAAGAGATCTGGGCCGACACCGGCGGCGAGGTGGATGTCCTGGTCTCGGGCGTGGGCACCGGCGGGACGTTGACCGGAACGGGCCGGCGGTTGCGGGAACTGAACCCCGCTCTGGAGGTCGTGGCGGTGGAACCGGAGGCTTCTCCGGTCCTTTCCGGAGGCGAGCCCGGCCCCCACAAGATTCAGGGCATCGGTGCGGGTTTCATTCCGGAAATCCTGGACACGAGTGTGATTTCCAGCATCATCACCGTGGGCAACGACGAGGCCATGGAGATGGCCCGGCAGGCGGCCCGCGAGGAGGGCCTGCTGGTGGGCATCAGCTCCGGCGCGGCCCTGGTGGCGGGTTGCCGGTTGGCGGCCAGGCCGGATCTGGCGGGCAAGCGGATCGTCGCCATCCTGCCCTCGTGCGGGGAAAGGTATCTGTCCTCCGACCTGTTTGCGGTTTACAAGGACCGGTAGTCATGACCAACGGCAATGACAAGCAGTGGTTGCGGGAATTGACGGCCGCGATGGTAGCCTCGTACCGTGAACGCGGCGGCATCAACATCATGGGGGACCGGCACCTGCCCGCCCAGCGGGACATCGTCCGCCTGCTGGAGGACCTGCAGGCCCTGGTCTTCCCCGGGTACCACGGCCAGGTGGTGCCTCCGGATGCGGATCTGGACCTGCTGGTCGGCTCCCAGCTGGAGACCCTGGCCCGCGAGCTGAGGGCGGTGGTCGGGCAGACCCTGCGCTTCTGCTGGAATTCGGGTTGCCAGTGTTCCGACCTGTGGGACCTGGGCGGCCGCAAGGCGCCCGATGAGGACACCTTCACCGCCGCGGCGCGGCAGGTGACCACGCGTTACCTGGAACAGCTGCCGGTGATCCGCGCCCTGCTGGACACCGATGTGCAGGCGGCCTTCGAGGGGGACCCCGCGGCGACCAACACCGAGGAGATCATCCTCTGCTATCCGGGCATCACCGCCATCCTGGTGCACCGCCTGGCCCACCCCCTGTACCGCCTGGGGATCCCTCTTCTGCCGCGCATCATGAGCGAGTGGGCGCACCACCGCTCGGGCGTGGACATTCATCCGGGCGCGTCCATCGGACCGTATTTCTTCATTGACCACGGCACGGGCGTGGTCATCGGCGAGACCACCGAGATCGGCGAGCATGTGAAGCTGTACCAGGGCGTGACCCTGGGCGCCCTGAGCTTCCCCCGCAACCCGGACGGCACCCTCGTCAAGGGCGGCAAGCGGCACCCGACCCTCGGCGACGGGGTGACCATCTACGCGGGCGCCACGATTCTGGGGGGCGAGACGGTCATCGGCGACGGCGCGGTGATCGGCGGCGGCATGTGGATCACCGAATCGGTGCCGGCCGGGGCCAGGGTGTTGAACTCCCGGTAACTGGTTGCATATTAAATATCCTTTCCTGATAATCATGCTCCATCCTCTGATGAAACGGAGAGGCATGATGCGGAATTTATTGGGTGTCCTGATTATTGTGGTATTGCTGGCCGGCCCCGCCCTGGCCCAGGACGATTTCCTGATGCCGGGGGAAACCACACCCGAGCATTCCAAGGACGCTTCCCCCCCGGTTCCCTGGGGTTGGAAGTGGCGTTTCCAGATGGGCGGGCACGTGCATCTGAAACGGGATTCCTTCTGGGATAACCGGAATTTCGAAGGCGACAGCGAGACGCGCATCTGGCTGTCGTGGGATCTGGGCTTGATGAACAGGGACAGGAACCTGAACGGCTGGGGCGGTGGCGTGTTCGGCTGGGTCGGCGGGGACTACGATAGCGCCTGGGGCCTGAAAGGATACCGCCGTTGGGCCCTGGGGTCCGAAGCCGAGCCCTATTTCCAGATCGGCCCCGGCATCATCCTGGGCGCGAGCGACCAGGAACAGGAATACGGGGATGTGGGGGTGCTGCTGGAGGCCGAACTCGGAGCGCGCTACGTGGCCCTGTGCACCAGCGTGACCTTCCTGCCCTACACAGGCCGCGGCTTCGACCGGGTGTGGAACGGCCAGTCCTATGATGTCACCCCCGGCCAGGACGGTCTGGATGTGGCCTGGAACCTGGGCATGAAGGTGGCCGGCCCGTTCGCTGGCCTGACCACGACGCTCGCTGTCGCGGCCCTCTACATCGCCTTGCAGAGCCTCAGTGGCTTGGACTGATGGAGTTCGTCTCCTGTGGTGAGGTGGTTGCCCGACCCTTCGGTCGCGAATAATCCGCAGCCGCGCAGCGGCGAGGACATTTCGCGACCGAAGGGTCGGGCAACTACTTCCAGTGCGAGGAGATGAACTCGTCCACCTCGGGGATCCCGCCCTGGAACACCAGATACCCGTTGTGGGGCTCGCGCTCGGTGATCTCGCCGTTGACCGGTGACAGCATCAGGCGTTTGACCTCGTCGCGGTCCTGGCTCTGGCCCAGGGCCCAGCCCAGCTTCACGTAGGCCACCTCGGGCAGCATGTTCGCGGCCGGAACCACGCCCAGTTCCATGATCTCGCGCCCGGTCTCGTAGACGTACATCTGCACGTATCCCCACAGGGTCTGCACCGTCATGAACACGTGCACGCCGGCGTCGTAGGCCCTTTGCAGGGCCGGGTACAGGGGCTTGTTCACGTGGCCCAGCCCTGTGCCGGCGATGATGATGCCCTTGTAACCGTTATCCACCAGCGAGTCGATGATGTCCGGCTTCATGTTGGGGTAGTAGTAGACCAGCGAGACGCGGTCGTCGAAGACGTCCACCAGCTTGACCTTCTTGTCGTCACGCCGCTGGTGGTAGTCGGTGCGGAAAGGCTTGACGCCTTCGGCGTCGACCTTGCCCAGGGGGATGTCGCTGAGGGTGCGGAAGGTCGAACGGTAGCTCGAGTGCATCTTGCGCACGCGGGTGCCGCGGTGCAGCAGGCCGTACTCGTCGCTGGTGGGGCCGAACATGCAGACCATGACCTCGGCGATGTCGCTGGTGGCCGCGGTGCGGGTGGCGTTGATCAGGTTCATGGCCGCATCCGAGCTGGGTCGGTCGCTGCTGCGTTGGCTGCCCACCATGACGATGGGCACGGGCGAGTCCTGCAGCATGAAGCTCAGGGCGGCGGCCGTGTGGTGCATGGTGTCGGTCCCGTGGCCCACGACGATGCCGGCCACCCCGGTCTCGATTTCACGGGCGATGGCCCGGGCCGTGCCCATCCACTGCTCGGGTCCCATGTTCTCGCTGAACACGCCGTAGAGCTTCTCGGTCTCCATGTTGCAGATGTCCGCCAGCTCGGGCACCGAACCGTAGAGCTCGCCGGGGCTGAAGGCGGGGATCACCGCGCCGGTGCGGTAGTCCAGGCGGCTGGCGATGGTCCCGCCGGTCCCGAAGAGCTTGACCCGGGGCTTGCCGGGATCGACGGGAAACTCCTTCTCGGGGATCTGGTAGTTGGCCACCTTGCGCCCGTGGACGTCGATGCCGGTGACGGTGTCCCAGCGGACGCCGATGTTGTAGCCGGTATCGAGCTTCAGGACGATGTGCAGGGCGTCGGCGGTCTCGCTGCGGGGCAGGATCAGGCCCGAGAAATCGCCGCGGGTGGTGTGCAGGGTGACCTGGCTCCACACCGGGGCGTTTTCCTTCTGCAACAATTCAAGGGTGGGGCTGCGGTAGCCCTTGAAGTCCTCGGCGGCGTTGGTCACGGCTGAATCTCCCGGTTGAGGGCGTGGATCCACCTGCGAACGGTGCTGCCCGGAACGCGGCCGCGCACCAGGGGCATGACCTTCCCCATCAGGACGGCCTCGCGCTTGTCCGGATCCGGGGGAAGGTCGGCGGGCAGGTCAGCGAGGGCGGCGGCCACGGCCTCCTCGGCACGGGCTTCTGCCCAGGGCTCCACCGGCTCGGCCTCGGCGGTCCAGACCGCCTCGGGCAGCAGTTCGCCGGCCACCAGCTTGCGCGTGATGCCCGCCCACCAATCGCCGGCCGCGGCGATTTGCAGGGGCCGCGGGCACGAGCGATCCAGCAGCAGGGAGGCCAGCTGGTGGGGCGTCAGGGCCGCCTCGGACCTCTCCTGCAGGATCGGCAGCAGGTGGGCGAACAGCTCCCAGGCGCGGTGGCGGGCCAGCCGCCGGGCCAAATCCGGGCCCACGCCCGCGCCGCGGGCCCGGGCCTCGCGCTCCCACGGCGGAAGCGGCAGATCCGAACCGATGCGGTCGATGCGCTCATCGCTCAGGCCGATGGGCGGCAGGTCGGTGTCGGGGTACATGCGGTCGGCACCCGGCAGCACACGCTCGAAGCCGGTCGTCCCGTCATCCAGGGCTTGCCGCGTTTCCTGGGGCACCCCGGCGAAGGCTTCCCGTGCGCGGATGAGCACCTCGCTGACGGCGGTCTCGGCGTCCTGCCGGGGGCCCCAGACCAGGATCACCGGCACCTCGGATCCCACCCGGCAGGCCTTGGCCACCCGGTTCCATTCCCCGCTGCTGAGCGTGGGGACGTCCTGGGTGGACAGCGCGAGGTTGGGCAGCTCGTCCAGGCAGGCGATCACGCGGATCCGGTCGCTGAATTCCTTGAGGAAGCTGGTCCGCGGCTGGGTCTGCACCTGCAGCAGGCCCTGGAAGCCGGGCAGGGGCACGGCCATGACCGTCGCCCCCTTGGCGATGGCGCGGGCCAGGAAGCGGCAGGAGGTGCCCCGCACGGCCGCGGTCACATCGCAACCGCCGGCAGGCAGGTCCGCGGGCCGGGCGCCGCGCCGTTCCAGCTCGGTGCGGATGCCCACCAGGGTGCGCTGCCGCAGGGCCTCGTTGTGGGTCAGACGGGGGATGGCGCGCAGGCTGGGCACTCCCTTGATCTCGATGCGGGTGCCGCCGGCAACCGACACGTTGACGTCCTGGCGGGCGGCGCCGCTGCCGGTGCGCACCAGGCCGGTGACGCGGCACAGGTGGCGCAGCACCTGCCCGACATCCCTGGCCTCCTGCGGGGTCTTCATGTCCGGATCGGTGACGGTCTCGATCAGGGGCATGCCCAGGCGGTCGGTGTTGTAGATGCGCACGTGGCCCTTGTCGCTGACCTCGCGGCAGGAATCCTCCTCGAGGCTCAGCTGGCGGATATGGATGGTCTTGCCACCGAAGGGGATGTCACCGTCGGTGCCGATGATGGCCGTGCGCTGGAAACCGGTGGGGATGCTGCCGTCCAGGTACTGCTTGCGAGTGATGTGCACCTCGCTGACGACGTTGCAGCCCAGCAGCATGGTGATGGCGATGCTGATGTCCAGGGCCTGGTCGTCCATCTCGAACGGCGGGGCGTCGTCCATCTCGTAGGTGCAGACGGTTTCCTGGTTCAGGTGGTAGATGATGTTCTTGCGGGTCTTGAACTCCATCAGGGCGGTGCCGTCGTACTCGCCCATCTCCGACAGGGTCGGCCGCATGTGGCGCAGCACCTCGGCGTGATGTTCGCCCCGGTTGTACCGGCCGGCGGGGCAACGGCAGAACAGCTTGCGCCGGGTCAGCAGCTGCTGGTGGATCTCCAGGCCGCACTTGAAACCCAGTTCCGCGTAGCCGTCCGCCGCCAGTTCTCCATACAGGGGCAGGGGCTTGCCGAGCCAGGGGTCGGCGAAGGGGGCGTGATCATGGTCCATGGCAGACGTCCGCATGTTCAGGGATCGGTTCGGTGTGAGGAACCGGAACAAGATATGGAGCCCCGCCGCAAAGCTCCAGGATTTGTTGGATGGGAGCGGGGATTATTGACCCCTTGACGAAAATTGGCAGGTCCGGTACCTTGGCGTGTCAAAAGCATAACAGAACACCCTCTGTTTTTCGCCGAAGGTGTTGGACCTTTAACGAGGTGGTGACCTGGTGCGTAAAAAACGCAAAGGATGCGATGTTCCCGAGGCGACCATCCATCGTCTGCCCCTGTACCTGGAAAAGCTCAAGCTCCTGCAGGCCATCGGCGTGGAGGATGTTTCCAGCCGCCAGCTGGCCGAGTCCCTGGACATCAAGGCCAGCCAGCTGCGGCATGATTTTCATTATTTCGGCGGCTTCAGCCGCCCCGGGCGTCCCTACCAGGTCGACAAGCTGGTACCGGCCCTGGAGAGGATCATCGGCATCGCCGATCCGGTGCCGACGATCATCGTGGGCGCCGGTCACCTCGGCCAGGCCCTGGCCAACTACCAGAACCTGGACCTTCAGGGTTTTCCCATCCACGGCATCTTCGACGTGAACCCCCGGCTGATCGGCCTGGAGATCCGCGGGCAGCCCATCCGCGACATGGATGAGATGGCCGGCATCGTGCGCAGTGAAAACGTGCTGATCGGGATCCTCACCGTACCGGGCAGCCATGCCCAGGAGGTGGCCGACCAGATGGTCAAAGCGGGGATCGTCGGCATCTTCAACTTCGCGCCGACGGACTTGAAGGTGCCCCAGGGGGTGGCCGTGCGCAACGAGCGCCTGGCGGTGGGGATCATGGCCCTGAGCTTCAAGGTCAAATGCATCCTGGAAGCGCAGACGCAGGCCTCACCAGCGGATGAGGTTGGCGCCCCAGGTAAAACCGCTGCCGAAGGCGACGGTCACGACCAGGTCTCCTGATTTCAGCCTGCCGGCCGCGGCCGCCTCGCTCAGGGCGATGGGGATGGTTGCGGCCGTCGTGTTCCCGTAGCGGGCGATGTTGCTGAACACCCTGTCTGCAGGCAGGCCCATGCGCTTGCCCACCGCCTCGGTGATGCGCTGGTTGGCCTGGTGGGGGACCAGCAGATCCACCTCGTCGACGGTCGCCCCGCCCTTTTCCAGCACCTCTTTGATGGCCTCGCAGAACCTGCGGGTGGCGTGCTTGAACACCAGCTTGCCGTCCATGGTGGGGTAATGCCGCCCGGCGGCGATGAGGTCCGCGTTGATCCTCTCGGGCACCAGGGCGGTGGGGGCCTCCAGCCACAGGTCCTTGGCGAACCGGCCCTGGCTGTGCAGCACCGAGGCCAGGATGCCCCGCTGCCCCTCGGCGGCCTGGACCACCACCGCGCCGGCCCCGTCCCCGAACAGCACCGCCATCTCGCGCCCTTCGGTGGTGACGTTCAGGGCGGTGGACTGGATCTCGCCGCCGATCACCAGGATGGTCCGGGCCGTGCCGGCCCTGATGAAGCCGTCGGCCGCGGCCAGGCCGTAGACGAAGCCGCTGCACTGGTTGCGGATGTCCATGGCTCCGGCGGTCTTCAGGCCCAGCAGATCCTCGACGAACACCCCGTTCCCCGGGAAGAAGCAGTCGGGGTTCAAGGTGGCGTAGATCACCAGATCGATCTCGGCGGGCTCGACACCCGCCTGGGCCATGGCCTGGGCCGCAGCCTTGGCGCCCATTTCGGCGCCGGTTTCGGTGGCTTTGCCGTCGGTGCCGATGGTTACCCAGCGGCGTTCCTGGATGCCGCTGCGCTGGGTGATCCACTCGTCGGACGTGTCCATCCACTTGGTCATGTCCTGATTGGTGACGATCTGCTCCGGGACATGAAATCCCGTGCCGAGGATGGCGGCTCTGATCATGGAACGACTCCTGACTTCAACGATGGACGGCGATGGCTCCGCGCAACCGGTCCCGGTGGGTGCGGATGAACGCTTCGGCTGTCTTCCGGTCACCGAAGAAACCGATATGCACCCGGTAGACCACCGACCCGTCGGCGGTGTTGCTGACCTTGACGCGCGCGTCCCAGCCCAGCTTCTCCAGGCGGTGGGCCTCGCGGTCGGCGTTCCGGGAATCCCCGAAGGATCCGGTCTGCACCAGATAGGGGCCCTTGGCCTGCGGCTTGATCTCCTCGATTTTTTTCGGCAGGGAGGCGGGCCGGCTTGAGGGGGCTTTGACCTGGGCGGCCGTCTCGACCGGGGGGGTGGCCTTGGCCGGTGCGGCCTCCGGTTTCGCCGCGGCCTTGGTTTCGGCGCCCGGTGCGGGGTTTTCCGGGGTCAGGGGCGTCGTGATGTCCTTGATCTCGACGCTGCCGGAGCGGGGCCGGTCGGTGGCGGCGCTGTCCCCGGGTACGGCATCGCCCACGCCGATGTCGGTCATCAGGGTGTCGAGATCGTCGGCCTCGGCAGTGATCACCGAGCGGTTCTCCCCGATGCCCGAGGGTGTGCCCCCGCCGGGCGAGCGGAACAGGAAGAACGCCCCGCCCATGGCCACCAGCAGCGCGCCCCAGATGATGCGGGGCGTGCCGCGGCCGTGGTTGCGTCCGGGAGAGGGGCGGTGTCCGGTTTGCAGCAACTGGTCATCCTTGCGCGCCATGGGTTCCTTCCTTTACCGGTGGCGAGGGAAACAGGTAGCTGAATATAATGGTCACCAGCAACGAAAACAGGAAGCCGGGAATCATCTCATAGAGCTGACTCTTCAGCACGGGAATATTGTACCAAAGAATCACCGTCACGGTTCCGGTGACCATGCCCGCCAGGACCCCGGCCCGGCTGGTGCGCCGCCAGCGCAGCGACAGCAGCAGGGGCGGGCCGAATGCCGCCCCCAGGCCCGCCCAGGCGTACAGCACCATGTTGTAGACGAAATCATGGGCGCCCCAGGCCAGGGCGAAGGCCACCAGACCCACGCCCAGGGTGGACCAGCGGCCCAGGGCCACCAGGAAGCCCTGGGAGGCCCGCGGGTTGATGAGCTTGCGGTAGATGTCCTCGCTGACGGCGCTGGCGATCGCCAGCAGCTGGCTGTCGGCCGTGGACATCATCGCCGCAATGGCGCCCACGATCATCACCACCGCCAATCCGGTCGGCATGAAGGTCCGCGCCATCAGGGGCATGAGCTGTTCCTGGTCGGGGATCACCTGCCCGGGGCCGATGGCGCCGGGTCCGTAATGCGCCAATCCCGTCAGGCCGACGGCGATGGCTCCGAAGAAGGCGATGATCGCCCAGACAATGGCGATCACCCGGCCCTTGCGGATCTCGTCCGGCGAGGTGATGGCCATGAACCTGAGCACCAGATGGGGCTGGCCCATGTAGCCCAGGCCGATGGCCAGGCCGCCCAGAACGCCGCTGATCGAGGCCCACTGCGTGGCCCCGGGGGCCAGGCTCATGTATTGCCCGCCGAGCTGGGCCAGGTTTTGTTCCAGGCCGGACGGTCCGCCCAGTTCCACGATCACCACCGCCGGCAGGACCGCCAGGGTAAAGAGCATGATGATGCCCTGGATCAGATCAGTCCAGCACACGGCCAGAAGACCGCCCGCTGCGGTGTAGAACAGCACCAGCACCGCCCCGATGGCCATGCCCGCCAGCGGCGGGATGTCCAGGTAGTAGTTCAGCACCTTGCCCGCGGCCAGGAACTGCGCGGCCACGTAGAAGGTGAAGAAGAACAGGATGATCACCGTGGCCACGAAACGCAGGGTGTGGCTGGTGTCCTGGTGCCGGGCCTCGAAGTAGTCGGCCAGGGTCATGGCCTGAAGAGTCGCGGTGTCCTCGCGCAACCGGCGGGCGATCATGAACCAGCTGAAGGCGATGCCGGTGCAGCAGCCGACCCCGACCCAGATGGTGCCCAGGCCGGTGGCGAACGCCAGGCCGGGCAGGCCGATGAGCAGCCAGGCCGATTCGCCGCTGGCCCGCTCGCTGAACGCGGCCACCCAGGGCCCCAGGCTGCGTCCGGCCAGCAGGTAGTCGTCCAGGGTGCGGTTGGACCGCGCCGAGACCACCCCGACACCGAGGATCACGACGCTGTAGATGATCATGCCCAGGATCAGGGGGTTCAACGGCTGCCTTTCCGGCCTGCTTCCCGGCCCGCGCCGTCGCGGCGGGTTCGGCCAGGCTGGATCATAAGGGCCGCGGCAGAGCCGATCAACCGCCAAGGTGAATTCCCCGTTGTCTGCGGCTGGATGCTTTTGTCAGAAAATTTGTCTGGAGCGACTGGAAGTACCGCACGTGCGGAATCCGCTTCTGGGCCTTGGTACCGGGGACGCGCCATGGTATGGTCTGGGCCCGTACCGACCTTGATATTTTCACGGAGGATCACCCATGCCCCAATGGTTCCTGGATCTCGGCCCAGTGACGCAGGCCCTGCTGGCCACCCTCTTCACCTGGGCGGTGACGGCCCTGGGCGCGGCGGTGGTCTTCGTCTTCAAGGATGTCAACCGCAAGCTGCTGGATGCCATGCTGGGGTTCGCCGCCGGCATCATGATCGCCGCCAGTTTCTGGTCCCTGCTGGCGCCCGCCATCGAGATGGCCGAGGCCGCCGGCGGCAGGCCCTGGGTGCCGGCGGTTGTCGGGTTCCTGACCGGTGGCGCCTTCCTCTATATCGTGGACAAGATCATGCCCCATCTGCACCTGGGCTTTCCCATGGAGGAGGCCGAGGGCATCAAGACCAGCTGGCACCGCAGCGTGCTGCTGGTGCTGGCCATCACCCTGCACAACATCCCCGAGGGGCTGGCCGTGGGGGTGGCCTTCGGCGCGGTGGCCGCGGGCGTGCCCGGTACGGGGATCGGCGCGGCGGTGGCCCTGGCCCTGGGCATCGGCATCCAGAACTTCCCCGAGGGGTTGGCCGTGGCCGCGCCCCTGCGCAGGGAGGGCTGGTCGCGCCGCAAGAGCTTCATGTACGGCCAGGCCTCGGGCATCGTGGAGCCGATCGCCGGGGTGATCGGCGCCGCCGCCGTGCTGCTCATGCGCCCCTTGCTGCCGTATGCCCTGAGCTTCGCCGCCGGGGCCATGATCTACGTCGTGGTCGAGGAGCTGATCCCCGAATCCCAGCTGGAGAAGAACACCGACCTGGCCACGGTGGGGGCCATGCTGGGCTTCGCGGTGATGATG